>DOCI01000355.1:52592-77570 GCA_003503535.1 Planctomycetaceae bacterium | reverse complement strand
TCTGGAATTCAACCCGAGTGGATCTGGGGGCCAAAAGATAAGCAAAACTATTCGCTTGAGTATAGTCTGACATTGAATCAAGATCCCAAGCAGGCTTTAGCCGCTCGCGTGATGGCTTCCTGTGATAATGAGATGGAATTAAAAATCAACGGACAGATGGTATTTTCCAGTACGGAATGGCAGTCTCCAGAAAACAAAGACGTCAAGAACTTTCTGCAGAAGGGAGAAAACAAAATACAGGCTCGGGTGAAAAATCATGGAGGAGTCGCGGCATTTTTGTTCAAGCTGGTGCTCATCGATAGCAAGGGAGAAACTCAGGAAATTGTTTCCAATGGTCTATGGAATGTTTTTTCTGCAGATGGAACTTCCTTATCGGATAAGCCAACGATTAAAGGAAAGCTGGGAGATGGCCCCTGGGGCAATATCTTCAGCCAGGCACAAGACGACTCTTTTGTGCCACGAGATACTTTTCTACTGAAGCCAGGATATCAGGTTGAGAAATTGTTCACTGTTCCTAAAGCAGAACTTGGTTCCTGGGTTTCAATCGCATTCGATCCCCAAGGCCGAATGCTCGCCAGTGATCAAGGGGATAAGGGAATTTGTCGTATTACCCCTGCTCCACCAGGCAGCGATGAACCAACTCGAGTGGAGCGACTGAACCTCCCGATCAGCTCCGCACAGGGTATGCTGTGTGCTTTTGATGCCCTGTATCTGTCAATCAATGGTGGTCCAGGATCGGGACTTTATCGGGCACGAGATACGACCGGTGATGATCAGTATGATGAATTGACCAAACTGAAAGATTTCCGTGGAGGGGGCGAGCATGGTCCCCATGCACTCCGGTTGAGTCCTGATGGGAAATCGATTTTTGTAATCTGCGGAAATCATACCGATCCCCCCTTCTCTGTCGAACAGATTTCGGAAGAAGAATATTCCAGCCGAGTCCCCATCAACTGGAGTGAAGACTTGTTATTGCCTCGTCAATGGGATGCCAATGGGCATGCCCGCGGCAAACTGGCTCCCGGCGGCTGGATTGCCAAAACCGATCCCGAAGGCAATACCTGGGAAATCTACAGCAGTGGATATCGCAATCCATACGATATGGATTTTAATACGGATGGAGAATTGTTTGCCTACGATGCGGATATGGAATGGGATTTAGGTTCGCCCTGGTATCGTCCGACGCGTGTCTCCCATGCGACGAGCGGTAGTGAATTTGGATGGCGTAGCGGAACGGGAAAATGGCCCGCCTACTATCCAGATAGCTTACCTGCACTTGTTAACATCGGTCCGGGGTCTCCCGTAGGTGTTTGTTTTGGTACGGGAACTAATTTCCCAGAACGTGATCAGAATGCATTGTTCATTTGCGACTGGACATTCGGAACAATGTACGCCATTCACATACAACCACACGGTGCAAGCTACACCGCAACTAAAGAAGAGTTTCTCTCTCGCACTCCACTCCCGTTGACCGATAATGCAGTCGGTCCGGATGGAGCGATGTATTTCACGGTAGGTGGACGTGGAACACAATCGGAATTGTATCGCGTGCGATACATTGGGAAAGAAAAAGAGCATCGCGGAATTGCAAAGGAATCCCAGGCCGATCAGAAACTGAAATCGATTCGCCATCATCTCGAAACATTCCACGCTTCTGAAAGTGAGATGTCGGAGTCCGAGATTATGAATGCTGTTAATTATCTACAACACGAAGATCGTTTCCTCCGCTATGCGGCTCGAATTGCCCTGGAACATCAACCCGTAGAGAAATGGTCTCAAGCAGTACTCGATGGGGACTTAAAATCGACCGGCATCATCAATGGAGTTGTTGGATTGGCCCGTCAGGGGGATGCCGGGATTCAAACTCAATTGATCGAAGCTCTCGATTCGCTGCACTTTGGAGAATTGTCGACAACTGATCAACTGGAGTTGTTACGTGCATGGCAGCTAGTCTTCACCAGGTTAGGACCTCCTTCTGAAGAGTGGGAACAGAAACTGGCCGCCAAGTACGATCCTTATTTTCCAGTGAATCGAATCCAGAATTCAAATGATGATCGTCTCAATGATCCCTGGGATATCAGTGCAGACGATGCGTTGAATCGTGAATTGGCGACATTGCTGGTTTATTGGAACTCGCCGAATATCGCTGCAAAAATCGTGAAGGAACTGCAAAGCGAAAGTTCGACATTAAGCGATCAGGATCAGTTAAATCAGTTGATTGCCCGTAATAAAGGCTACGGTCGAGCGGTCGAAAGCATGCTGGAAAGACAACCAGATCTCCAGCAGATTCACTATGCGTTCGTATTACGAAATCTTAAGCAGGGTTGGACGCTTGAGGAACGTAAGAATTATTTCTCCTGGTTCGAAAAAGCATCGAAGTGGAGCGGTGGTAACAGCTTCCAAAAGTTTCTGCAGAATATTGAAACCGAAGCCTTTGAGAATGCGAGTGAAAAAGAACGCTTGGCAATTGAAGCCTCCGGTGCCAGAAAACCATATCAGGTGCCAGAGTTGCCTAAGCCGGTCGGTCCGGGGAAAGATCGTTCAACCAGTGATATCTTGGAATTGGCCGAAACTGGTTTGAAGAGTAAACGTGATTATGAAAACGGTAAAAAAATGTTTGCTGCGACCCGCTGTATTGTGTGCCATCGATTCGATGGAGATGGTGGTGCGACGGGCCCTGATTTGACTCAACTGGCAGGCCGCTTCAATTTGAAAGATTTGACGGAGGCGATTGTCGAACCGAGCAAAGTCATTTCTGATCAATACCGTGCGATGCAGGTCGTGACTATTGACGGAAAAGTTTATACGGGACGTGTTCTGAGTGAATCTCAGGATCAGTTCACATTACTATTAGACCCTGAAGATGCGACAAAATTCATCGACATTGCTCGCGATGATGTCGATGCAATGGTCGCTGCGAAGACGTCGTTGATGCCGAATGATTTATTGAAATCACTCAATGACGAGGAAGTGCTTGATTTACTGGCCTATCTGCTCTCGCGGGGAAACCCGAACGATCCGATTTTTCGAGGACGGTGATTGTTAGGAGTTCAGCATTTCATGGCCTGTGAAAACAGCCGCATGGATGGGAAGTAATCTGCAATAATTTTTAGAACCGCAAGAATCGGTACGGCAAGAAATACGCCGCCGATACCCCACATCCAGCCCCAGATGGCTATGAACAGGAAAACTATCAAGGGGTTCAGGCTCATCGAACGTCCCAGCAGAAATGGAGTGACAAACTGTCCTTCCAGCGAAGTTAATCCAAAATAGACTGCCGGAAATACGCAAGCGTAACCGATGCTGAAGGGTTGCAAAATTGCTATGAAAAAGACGATTACTGTCCCTGTCCAGGCACCCAGAAATGGAATGAAATTAAACAGAGCGGCCATAACTCCAACCAGGAAAGCATTCGGCAGACCGAGCAGATACATTGCCAGGCCCGTAATGATTCCCAATGACACATTGATTACTGTGACAGTAAACAGATACAGCGACATTCCATGTTGCAGGTCTTCAATTAAATCCTTCGCTTTTGCTTTGGAGGATGTAATTTCGAAGCCAGCGATCAAATTGGAGATCGTTGTATGGCCATAGACCAGGAGAAAAAATAAAAGCCCCAATGTGATAACCGTACCTGCCACCAAACCTCCGGAATTGCTGACAATCTCCACGCCAGGAAAAAGTTTTGGTTGTTGGATTGCAACGGGCACAGGTTCATCGGCTTCATCCGGTTTGGCAATTTCCTTAATCTTTGCAGAAGCCTGCTCCATGTCCTCAATTTGTTTTTCAACTCCACTGAGCTTCATTTCAATTTGATTGAGATATTCCGGAGCATTGGCGATCCAATCTTTGATTGGTCCAGTTAAATTCATCATGGCTGCAGCGAATGCCCCAATGATGACAAACAGACAGATCGTAGCTCCCACGACGGGGGGAAGGTGCCATTGATGAAAAATAGTCATAACTGGTCTGAGAACCAGATAGAGTATTAAAGCCAATACCACAGGCATCGCGACAGATTTTGCGAACGTTAGAACACTCAGAACAGAAATTACAGCCAATATCGTTGTTGCAGCCTGAGGTAAGACGACTTTAACTCTGGGTATTTTAACAGACTCCTTGCTATCAGACCGCTGCAGCATTTTTTCATGTTCATTGTGAGGTGGGTCCTGTGCGGTACGCTGTCCCACGGACTGTTGCCAGTTGGTAAACGCATTGCTTCTGGCCATCGTGGGCATATTAGTCACTTTCATTCCACTGGGTTTATCAGATTACAAATCTGTAAAAATAGCCTGCTCACAAGCTGAGGAATAGATTTCCCATACTTCTAAACAGGCGCTGCTAACTTTGCCAGATTGGCTTACCAGGGCTTCAATTTCCAGCCGACGACGAATCCAATACCGAAACACCACAAGGCGGCTGCTTCAGGTTTTTGACGTGCATAATCTTTCACATAAGCGATGAGATCCTGCCCAGGATGCAGACTTTCCTGCGGGTTTGGAAATGGTGCAGTGCGTGATGGAGAAGCCGTTTTGCTGGCTTGATTGGATGCTGGAGTATTCATTCTTATCTCCTGTATTATTGTTTGAAGTGAGAATTCATTTGTTAAAAACGCGAATAGCGACGCCTGGCTGCTTCTCCAGGTGAAAGTCCAACTGAATCTGTTTCCACAAGTGCAGATTTGATCCAGGCAATATTTTCTTTCAGTTCTTCTTGAGAACGCCGAAGCAAGCCAATTCCTGAAGCAGAGAGTCTGAAACCTGCATAACACAGTGCAGCTGCAATCATTGTGGCAAGGGAGGCGACGCTCATTAAACTGGCCCCCAAGCTCCATTCGGCTTGTTGGTGCAAGTAAAAAGCCAGACCGCCGAGGAAAACAGGGATCATGCCCAGAAACAGACACATTCCGACAATTAACAAAGCAGCAGGCAATTTTAAAGAATTCGTCGAATCCCTTAAATCAACAGCTAATAACTTTCCCTGGAGCTCAAAGAGTTCAATTACGTTATGCAAAAATGCAGAAACATTTCTTTGAATACGTCTCTCGGGAGCCCCAGTTTTTTGGCGGGACTGATTTATCGTCTCTTGATAAGACATCCGAGTGTTACTCCAATCGTTGCTGCAATTCCTAAGGCAATGTATGGATTTGAGGAAACCCACTTGCGTGAAGTCTTCTCAAATGCTTTTAGAGGTCCCCAAACTTCTTTGGGATCTAAAGGTCCATTGGAATGGGAACGAATGTTTTTCGCGAAACCTTCAATCCCATTACTTTTTAGATTATGTGCAGAGATCATGAATTCACCTGTTGCGGTTCTTGAGAACGTTGTTGAGATTTAGAATTCTCTTCAATTTGCTTGCCGATATATTGCCCTGCATACCCAACGCCGGCTCGCAAAGCGGTCATGGCTAGAAAGCCTGCTAAAGAAGCAATAGGTCCTGTGCGAGAGTTTGCTTTAGGTTTTGGCTCGACGACGAGCCGTTGCTTTTTGGATAGTTTTTCCAGTTCATCCGCATCAGGACTCATCACCTCTAAACGCTTTGGGACAAGTACATAACCGACTGCGGCTGCAACACCGAGCATCATCCAAGGGGCTCTCTTCATGTAATA
Organism: Planctomycetaceae bacterium; assembly: GCA_003503535.1. GTDB lineage: Bacteria > Planctomycetota > Planctomycetia > Planctomycetales > Planctomycetaceae > Rubinisphaera. Next base: position 71,959 of record DOCI01000355.1, on the reverse strand, counting down.
ATGCCAGTCCATTAGCTTTTGAGCATCTTCGACAATCCTGTTGACTTCAGGTTGGAGATGACAGCGTGTCTGCCGCATTTGCTCCCTGATTTGTTCCGCATTTTCAGGATTACTTTGCTGTACACTCATAAGATAATTTTTCGCTGATTGACACTAATTCACTTAGAAAGAGGTTACCACATAAGTCGATTATCGACTGAATGAACCCGGAACCATACCGTGTAACGAGTCCATGACGCGTCGGCTGATTTGTTCGCTGGTCGATAGACGTGAAGAAGAATTGCCAATCATCATGCCGATGCAAACTCCTGTTGCAATTCCGACAGCAAAAGTTGCCATAGTGGCTGCAAGAGGTTGTTCGGCGATGGCATGCTCCACCTGATGTGTCATCTGAGCACATTCCTGTTGAAGATTTCCACCAGTATCAATACGATTCGTTGTTTGTTGATTCATCACGATCTCCTTGTGAAATAGAGTGACTTGTCTTGGGTAACCCGATTGAAACAATTTCAAAAATGATTAGCCGCGACGACTGCTCGTCAACCCGATAATCACACCAGCGATCAAGCCAGCTCCAAAGGTGACAGCGATCGATTCCAAGGGGTTTTTGCGAACAACACCCTGGACATTTTCGTAACCATCGTGCACCGCGTGAGAAGCATTCTCGTATTGATTCTTCGCATATTCAGACGCATCGTGAGTGTATTGCTCGGCCTGATTACGGACTTCATTGGCGTAATGTCGAACTTTGTCAGTTGCTGAGTCGGCCTGAGCAGTACCTTCGGCGATAATATCCTCGACGAAGTTTTCAATTTCAGAACGAGTTTTGCCCGTTTTTTCCTGAACAACACCGATCAGCTGTTCCATGTCACCATAGGCCGCATCAAGGTCGTCGCCTTTGAGATCCGCCCATTTTTCTCTTAAAGAACCTTTAACCTGATTCCAATGGCCTTCTAATTCCTGTCGGGTCATCATCTCTATTACTCCTGGTTAGTAGTTTGAAGACTAATTTGTCTAACTAATCCAGGAGCAAATCAGAGGCCAAACTTTATTTCTGATAGAAATAGCACAAATTGGACAGTTTTTTAGGAAAGTCTGGTTGTGAAACGATCATGCTGGATCGTGAGAGTCCAGTCAATTCCATGCAAAGTGGCCAGCTTAGACCACTTGTTTTGGAGTTGTTTCTGCAGGAGGCTTCCAATGACCGGCTAAAATTGCAGCAATTGACTTTGTCGCATCAATCTTCCCCAATACGATCTTTATGCCAGCTGTAATCGGTGTCGCCAGAAACATGCCGACAATGCCCCACATCATTCCCCAGAACATCAAAGCCAGCAGCACAACCACAGGATGCAAGTCGGTTGATTCTCCCATCATTTTCGGCTCAATAATATTTCCACTGGCGAATTGGATCCCCGAGAGCACCAGAATCGCAGCGACCATCCAGCCAATCCCGGCTTCGGGTTGTAGAATGATCAGGGGAATCGGCAGCACTGTCGCAACGAGTGGGCCAATATTGGGAATGTAATTGAGCAGGAACGCGAGTAATCCAAATGTCATTGCCATCGGTAGTCCGAACAAAGCAATCGCCAAACCAAAGATTGCTCCCGTGATGACTGAGATCACCGTTTTCAGGCGAAGATAATTCCGAATTTGCAGATCGATTTCGTTCCAGGTTCCCGTCACTCCTAACGGAGCCGTAGCTCCAAGTAAGAGAAAGAAGACATAAATTAAAACCACAATACTGGTCATCATCAGATTCAGAAGTGCTCCTGAAAGTTCTGATATTCCGTGTGTCATAAGAGACTCTAAGGACAGATCTATCTTCTTATCTGTTGGCGTTATCGATGTTTCGTCATCTGGGAGATCCCCTTTAACGAAACGCTCAGGTATATAATCCTGAATTGTGTTCACAATTTCCTGAATTCGCATGCGGTAAGCAGGAGCCATTTCGCGAAGTTCAATCGTCGAGGTCCATAACGTCCAGCCGAGTATCACCACAATGACCAACCCCAGCAGGAATGTGATCCCTGCAGCGACGAGCCGATCGACACCGAGCCGTCGCTGTAAAGTCTCCAGAACAGGAGCAATTCCACTGACGACAAACACTGCAATTACAAAGGGCAACAACACGGGGCGAAGCCAGTAAATGGCGTAGCCAATTGCTGCTGTGGTTAAAATCATCAGACAGATCGTCTGAACTCTCGAACGAGCCTCTTCATTATGCATCCTGATAATCCAGTCTATTATACAATTCCGGCAATGATCTGATGCCGCATGAGCGCGAAGTTGGCGCCGATTTCATGACTCACGATTAAGAGCGTCTAATGTAACTCGATTTGGTCAAGATAGCTGGTGTGGCGGGGGCACCCCGATTTAGCGGAAGCTCCCGAAGTTTCTATGACTCGGGGGCTTCTCTTCGAGAGCGCCCCCACCACCCCTGTTAGAATTACATTCTTAACTATTCCCATTTAAAATATTGTCAGAGTTTCTGAGATGAAGTTTGCGTTCAATGTAAGCTTCACAGATTCGATAGTAGGTGACCATCGAATCGATGTCGATCCATTCGTCAAGGGCATGCAGATTTCCGACGAGCGGGCGAGAGAGGTTGACCGGGATGTCATATTTTCGAAAAAATCGACTATCGCTTCCGCCTGATGCGCGAACCAGCTTGAGGGAATCTGTGAATTCTCTGGTGAGTTCGCAGAACAGCGGATCGGGATCCAGATGAGTCGGCTCGGCAATCATCATCTTTGGTTGAATCTGACACTCTGGTCCAAGAATGCTTGCCAGATCCGACAAGATCGATTGGGACGTATGTGGAGGTGGGAAACGGATATCCAGAACAGCCGAGGCTTGATCGGGGATGCGATTGGTGGTTGTGTTTTCTGTTTCGCAAATCGTAATACTGCATGTGGGGAACCAGTGATTCTTCTGCTCGACGATCGGTTCATCAGGCCAGTATGTCGCAAAATGGGCTTTGAGCTGCATGAGTTTTTGCATCAGCTTTTCTAATGCGTTATCGCCCAGCCAGGGACGGGCTCCGTGTGCTTCCTGTCCATGAAATGAGACACGAGCATGCACGACCCCCTTCTCTTCAACCGTGATATCACTCAATGAACCTCCATCGGGAATGATGACAACTCCACCGCGTAAGCCGATGTCATCGCACAAATACCGGACGCCATCAGTCCCCCCCTGCTCTTCATCGGAAGTCAGAGCCAGTCCGATTGAAATTCCTGGATGTCGAGCGTTCAACGCACAATACAGTTCAACGAGAATCGCGATCTGACCTTTCATATCTCCTGTTCCAGGGCCATAAATGCGACCTTCTCGAATTACGGAATGATAGCAATTGGGCTGGGGGTGCTCGATGACATCGAGATGTCCACACAACAAGATTACAGGAGCTTCAATTCCAATGGGACGGACGACCATCGAGCGATGATCGTTGACAATGTAATTGTCGATTTTCACATCTGGGATACAGTCAATATGATTATGCAAAAACTCAAAGCACCGCTCCCGCTCTGAGGGGCGGCTTTCGGTACTCGGTATAATGACCAGGTCACGAGTCAGGGCCGTCAATCGAGATTTCAGGTCATCATCATTCAAACGCATATTCTATCCTGCATGGCTGTGCATGCTGCTCAGTTCTTTTGTTTAGAGTAATCAATCCCGGTCGCTATCCCATTGAACGGGCAAGTCTTTCTCGGCTAGTTCGAGATACTTCTGGCAAGCATCTGGGGTCTCGGCCAGACAAAGGAATTGTCCTTTGTGGACTCGGTTGTCAGAGCCGAAATTCAAGTTCAGTGGGATAATGCCAGCTTTTCGATCTGGATAGAAGAGATGCCCCGGCTGATCGAACAAATTGAGAAGTTCCTCGGTAGTAATTGGGGTTCTCAATCGTAAATTCCTTAACAACCAGGCTCCATTCGGTAGAAAATGTCGAGCGACCAGCGAAGGATAAGTGGCCCCTGTTACGCGGGCATTGATCTCGCAGACAATCACTTCAAGCTCTTTTTGACCAGCGTATTCAATGGCCAGCCAATCGATACTGGCTGTCCCGCGATATCCTGTTTGATGCAACCAGCGACCAACCTGCTCCGCCTGACGCATTGTTTCTTCTCGCAAACCAGGCCAGTCATTCATGTAAGGAGGTGGTGAAATATTACCCTGATGAATACTCTCATTGCTGAGAATCTGCTCGGTCATGTCATAGGCATAAACGGTCGTGTCGTTCAGAAATAACTGTGTACTTGGACTTCGAATTTTTACAATCTCTTTGACTCCAGGCTCCAGCCAGCCCTGCACCAGACAAGCCCCTTCAAAGAAGAAATAGGAAGGAATTTCGGGAAGGGTTTCCAGATTGGATAAGTCCTTTAATCGCATCATCCCGATTCCGGATGCTCCAATTTGAGCTCTGACCACTGCTGATCGATAACCACGACGAAATAGTTCCTGAGCACAATTTTGGATATCCAGTGGAGACTCGGCAAGCATCGTTTCAAAAGCAGGCAAACCTGCCTCGATCAAAAACTGATGCAGTTTGAATTTATTATTGCCATCCCGGCTGGCCTCGGTTGACGCAATCGTTTGACACCCTGAATGAAAGGCAATTCCCGTTATGGTCTCATCGGTGACGTAGCCATCAATCCAATTGATATTGTGTTTCTTGATCTGATCGATCCAGGATGCCGGTTTGAGATCCTGAGCGTTTGAAATCTGACGACCAATTTCAACATATTCCTGATGTGGTAATACTTCTAAATGAGGGAGCGAGAGGCCCAGATCGTTTTTCAAGTAATTACAGAGAGAGATGTCGGGGTCCCGTTCCAGGACGAGCAGGTTATGAGAATCGTGAAAGAGCAGATTCATGATGGGAATCAGTCGAGCACTGTAGGAGTCAATCTCGCCGACTTCTATCCGCAACGCTTCGGTTTGTGCTTCGTTGCCGTAAAACAATGCCAGCAAATTTGCAAAGAAAGCGACTCTACGATTCCAGAGCGGAGGTAATTTTCCATTAGTATCAACAAACGGAATTTGATTGACATTCTGATTCACGATGTTTGCTTCTCCCGAGCGGGAACAGAGGGAAGTCGAATTGCATATCTGGTTATAAAATCTGCTACGTTATCTTCGACGATTTCCCTTAGGAATCAAGCGTGGAAATTGCCTTACTTTTTGGCTTTGGTCAGCCAGCGGTCCAATTGATTGGCAAATGTCTGACGATCTTTATCACTGAAGTTAGCTGGACCGCCTGTGATTTCGCCTCCGCCTCGTAAATCATCCATCAGATTTCGCATTGCCAGCCGTTCGCCGATATTGGCAGACGTATAAAGTTCGCCGCGGGGATTGAGCGCCTGTGCCCCATTTGCAACGACGTCTGCTGCCAGAGGGATATCAGCAGTGATAACCAGATCACCAGGGGCAACCAGTTCGACAATTCGCTGATCTGCGACATTCAAGCCCGCAGGGACCAGAATGCTGTCGATCCATTCTGAGCGTGGAAAACTCATATTCTGATTGGCTACGAGTGTGACTTTTGTCTGCGTCCTTTTGGCCGCGCGAAACAGTAAGTCTTTAATTTCCCGCGGACAAGCATCCGCATCAATCCAGATCTGCATCAACAATTTCACTTTCAATTGCTGGATTCTGTAGGTGCGTGTTTATTGTGGATCCGATCTATTATTGAGTATCTGCATTTGAACCCTCAAGCACGACAGGTTGAATCCAGGCGGACTTCAAGTCTCCCAATTCGGATGGGTTGGAATGTTTTGCATCCGAGGTGACCCGGGCACGGACGTAAATTTCGTCTCCTGCGTATTCGTACTCCGCTGTTATTCCCTGAACCGTTTTCAAAACTTCGCCGATGTCTTTGCTGTAGCGTCTGGTCAACAAGAGAGGCTGGCCCTCTTTATCCAGAACAGGCATGCTGGTTGAATCATACCCGATGCGAGTGCCAATAAACTCAGTCGTATATAATTCTCCATCGACGGCATCGATCTCGATTGTCAGTTTTTGTTGTGTTGATTCGATCTTCTGAATTGCAACTCCATTTGATGCGTAAAACCTGCCTGATTCCAGAGACTCAATAAGAGAAGCAGGTGATAATTCATTGGCCAAGACCACGACCCACCCTCTTCCAGGTTCACTCGCACGGCTGGGGATGTTGTGATAGTTGTGACCATCATCGACTGCGATGCCGTACATGGCTGGTAAATCAAACTCAGCCAGACGTCTGGTTAGGACGATGTCCCAGATTCTTTCTGTCGATGCGTGCTGGTCATCTCCGCTGTTATGAACGCCGGGATGACCATTGTAGACTTCAAAGAATTTGTCGCCCACAACCCGCATCAAATCTTCTGCAGTTACAGCATATCCAAAATTGGGATGATTCAAATGAATGAACATCGGCTGCCCGGTTCGTTCCCGTTGAGTCACAATCGCATTCACATTGTTTTGAATCGTTTCTGCGACACTCTCTCCACCACGCGGCCTAACCAGTTCTTTGACATTGCTGACGTTCAGGTGAATCGGGAATTTTTCAAATCTATCGCTGATTTCTTCCCCCTGAATGAGCAGATATTTTCCGGGATCGTTGAATCGTTTTGCGATTTCTGCATAGGTCTGCAACCGGACTTGTTTGCTTCCGTCCTGATCACGGGTCTCTGTTTGTTCTGGAAAATTTTTGATGAGCTTATCAAATGCTTTTTGCCCACCCTTTGTCTTCTCAATATCGACCCACTTCATACTGTTGGCCAGAACGTTGTGATCGGTGAATACGAGAAACTGATATCCATGATCTCGATACCACAAGGCGATATTGTCGAGATAGTCATCACCGTCACTCCAGTGGGAATGCGTGTGCATATTCCCGCGATACCATTGTTGTTCATTTCCTGACTGAAGTTTGAAGGCATTGGGCGTTTCTGCCAGAACAGAACCTGAGACGCATAAAATGCAGAGAAATGAGCAGATTATCAACTGGAACGGAAAGAAAAGAATGTGAACATTTTCGGATGCTGAGAAGTACTTCAAAGGATATCTCCGATATTCCAACAGGATGTCGCGCGAAAATTCGCTGTGTAGGTTTGTTATTGAATCGCAATATTGTCGATCAGAACAAGCGTAAGTGCCGTCGATCAAATAGATCTGATATTATCCTAAAGCCTGTGGGTGAAATTCGAAAGCAAGAGGGAGTCTGCAATTTTGTCAATGTCGTCCTGAGTACGATATTTATCGAGTCAGAGCTATTGTCTCAGAAGGGGCGGTTTGTCAGTTGGAGCAATTATGGAATCGAAAGAATTGTCGAATAAAATCTGACCATTGACGTAATTCAAGATACAGCAGTAAATATGTCCCGGAGGATAAAGTGAGAAAAAAGTGCAGTCTCGTCCGCCTGTCGAATTCTGATTTCCTGTTCCCACTTAATACTGAGCAAACACTGTCGGCTTCCTATCTGTGGTGTCTCAGGTTTGGCGAATCCGAGCATTGTAAATTCCCGAGTCCACGATAATTCGAATCGATACCGTTAACAGGTTGAACTTAAACCGCGTTTCCTTTGAAAACCTGATAATAATCTAACAGCGGTGGAATTTTCCAAGATGTTACAGGAAATCCGGTTGCCAATTGGAACAGGGTTTCGATTGCATTCACATCTCAGTCAGGTACGACATGACAGACTTGACTTACCGTAATATTCATTTCACATCGGCGGTTATCAGCATGCTGCTCAGGAATTATTACTGAGGGAAGCATGTTCATGCGAATATGTTATTTATGAATTTATGAGGAAGAATATGTGAAATCGAATAGCAAATATCTTTCTGTCTGGTAGTATCAAAATACTGCACAAATACATGTCTCTTTCTCCTGAGAGAGGGGAGTAAAGTGAATTCCATCTTAAAAACCCTGTTGATTTATCATTTTGTGGTTTAACCGAAGGTCGCGGGTCATGGCAAAGCTGGAAACGATTGCCGGTCCAAATGCGGGAGACACTTACCCGATTCGAAACACGGGTGTCACAATTGTTGGACGTGATGAAACCTGTGATATTGTGCTGGCTTACCGATCGATCTCGCGGCATCATGCCCAATTCATTTGTGAAGGCGATGACTATTTCCTGGAAGACATGGGGAGTGTGAACGGCACATTCGTCAATGGGGAAAAAGTGACAGATCGCGTTCGTCTGTATGATGGACATCGCATTAACTTTTACGAAATCCCTCTCATTTTCCGTGGTGACAATTATGTCGCCGACAGCAATTCTCACGAAACTGCTGAGATTGAAGAAACATCTTACGAACTCGATGTCATGCAGGACCATTCTCAACTGAGCATGAATTCAATCACTCAGCAGAAGAGACGGCTCAAGTATCTTCTGGCAATCAATTCCAAGCTTGCAGGCTCGCTGGATATTGATGAGATCCTGCCCAAAGTTCTGGACATTCTGTTTGAAATATTTCCACAGTCGATCAACGGTCACATCATGCTGCTCGACGAGGATAAAAAATTGATCCCCCGAGCATTCAAGCAGGGACGGGATGATGACAGCAGTGTTCTAACGATGATTCCCTCGAACAGTAAGTTAGCGCCAGAAGTTATCCGTATGAAGCAGGGAGTTCTTCGCGACTCGGATGAAGTCAGTGAATCGGTACTCGATGAACCTGTCTGTTCCACAATGTGCGTCCCCTTGCTCTCTCCTAATAAAAAACCGTTAGGAGCAATCGAGTTAGAAACAGCCGAGGAAATCAACAGATTTCTCGATGAGGATCTGGAAGTATTGAGCAGTGTTGCCGATATGACGGGCTTGGCGATTGCCTATGCGAAAGCCCACACGGAATCTCTGGCACGTCAAAAACATTTGCAACAGATGGAAATGGCACATGAAGTTCAGATGAAAATGCTGCCACGCAATCGTCCTGATTCGAATGAGTATGATTTTGCTGATTTCTATTGTGCAGCCGAGCAGGTTGGCGGTGATTTCTTTTATTACCGATGGCTCTCCTCAAAACGACTCGTAATTGCCTTAGGAGACATCTGTGGTAAAGGGATGCCAGCTGCCTTGAAAATGGCACAAATGACTGTTCGACTGCATCACATTATGGAAACAGCAAAAAGTCTAAAGTCCGCCATGCAGCGTCTCAATGCGGCTTCTTTTACAGATATCGAAGAGCTTGATATATCGATGACCACTTTGGTCGTCTGCGTGTTGAATATTCAAGATCATACATTATCAATTGCCAATGCCGGGCACATTCCGCCTATTTGTGTCATGTCAGAAAACCAAAAATTAGTCCATTTGACACATGCTGGAGATGGCCTGCCGCTTGGTGTGGCAATTGATGCAGACTATCACCCGGCTACCTATAAGATCAATCCAGGAGATGTTGTTCTGCTTTGCACCGACGGGGCAACCGAAGCCATGGATACACACGGGGATTTATACGGAATTGAAGGTATTTGCCAATCGATTAAAAAGTCCGAGCCATCTGCTCAATCCGTAGTCAACCAAATCGTGAAAGATGTTCGCACCTTCAGCATCGGACAGGCAAGACAGGACGACATGTGCATTCTGGCCTTTGGACGTAAGTGACACTTTCTGAACGATCAATTGCGATAGAAATCAATCCATTGCATTTGCATCGTCTCTGAACTCCCCTTTAGCAATTCTTCTGGCAACAGAATCTTGAAGTATCCGTTTTGCAAGGGGACTTGTGTCTTTTTTGCTACGATTTGAACTTCAGCAAAAAGTGGGCTCTCGCTTGTAATTTCTTTTTCCTGCTGATCTCCATTCCTGATTGTGCAGATCACTCGCTCACCAGTGCTCGACACATTCCATTGAATAAAGGTTTGCCCTAGATGAACGCGAAAAGATTCGAGTCCACTTAAGTGCAGTTGGACTTCCATTGATTTTGGCCAATGATCGACAGTTCGCTTAAGAACTGCATGATCGATCCCGGATGGACAGTGTATCTTCAGGATTGTTTTCTCTGCAGTTGTTTGAATATGAACTTGAGTTCCTGGTTTGCTTTTTGATTGCAATTGAATGGAAGGACAGGATTTCATTGTCGTGGCATGAGAGACTTCTCCAGAGAAATCCGAAGTGATTAACGTCAGGGCCAGAATTGCAATACCAGTAAAAGTCATTGGCTCATACTCCTGCTGAGTCTTATCGGAAAATTTATCCACTCTTCAACTCCATTGAGCCTCAATACTACCAACGATTGAATGTTGGGTGGCTAGTGAAAGTTTTGAAAACACCACATCCATTTGGGTTCCGGCGAACTGATCAAGCCAGCTGGGCTGGGATTATCTCAGCAGTTCTTTCCAATCGCCAGTATCAGAGCCGTCCGTTCACCCAACAAACGCTCATGCTTGAATTCTTTGATGCGACTGATCAAAACCTTGATGAAAATTTTTAGTCTTTTGATTTTCAACTTCTGTAATCAGGGTGAATGCATTAAAAGAGGAGCATCGAATCGGGCAATAGATATGATCGCAGATTACGATAATCCCAGATCGACAATCCCCATAGAACCCACCGTTCGCACTTCATTCTTGCCAAAGATTAAGATCCAATGTAACAGAGCCCCGATTCCATCGGAAATGATTGATTTCTCTCTGCTATATTGCATGAGAGTACTTGCTTAAGTCGTCTGTGCTAAGCATTTTGGAACAGAAATGCAATCTCCCGCATCTTTGCACAGATGATTGTCACGGTCCTGCGTTCGCTTGGCAGACCGAACTCAACTATTTTTGGAGTATTGATGTTAGAATATTTTTCGAAGCATAGAGCTTCGGTTAAAAACGATGTCTTAGCCGCGATCACTGTCGCATTAGCCTTGGTACCAGAAGCGGTTGCCTTTGCCTTTGTTGCAGGAGTTCCCCCGACGGTCGGTTTGTATTCTGCCTTCTTCATTGGCTTTGTCAGTGCAATTGTTGGTGGTCGTCCGGGGATGATTTCTGGTGCGACAGGCGCGATGGCTGTTGTCGTCGTTTCGTTGGTGGCGATGCATGGGATTGAATATCTGTTCCCAGCAGTCATTTTGTGCGGCCTGCTGCAAATTACAGTGGGACTATTGAGGATGGGAAAACTGATACGCCTCGTCCCACATTCGGTGATGTTAGGATTTGTGAATGGACTTGCCATCGTTATTGGGCTGGCTCAATTAGGCAGTTTTAAAATACTTGGTAGTGATGGCACGATGACTTTTTTGCAGGGTGCCCCCCTACTCATCATGCTCGGGCTCGTCGGCCTCACCATGGCGATTATTGTTCTTCTGCCGAGATTCACAAAGGCGATTCCCAGTTCGCTGGCAGCAATCTTGCTGGTCTCATTGATCTCCGTCGGCATCAATCAATACGCCCCTCAAACTCTGGCTCCAACCGGTCAGGCTAATGTTGTCCAAACGGTTGACGATCTCGTCATGAATAATCTGAAAGCGAAAGCCGTCCAGGAAGCAGCCCTTGAACAGACTCATACTGAAGGGACGCCACTCGCAGCCGATCATCATGCCACAATCGATACCTCAGTTCTAAGTTCCTCAGAAATCGAGACAGCTATTGCCACTGTGCAACCGACCAAAGAACCATTACCGATGCTGTTCTTTCTGGATTCCCGTTATGTCATGGCTCCTTTCACCTGGCAAACTCTGGTGATCATCTTTCCATTTTCATTGATCCTGGCTGGTGTCGGACTGATTGAATCGTTGATGACATTAACTCTGATTGATGAAATTACTGAGACACGGGGAAATGGAAATCGGGAATGTATCGGACAGGGCACAGCGAATATCGTCTGTGGTTTGTTTGGTGGAATGGGAGGCTGTGCCATGATTGGGCAGTCGCTGATTAACGTCAATTCGGGTGGACGCGGACGGCTTTCTGGCATCGTGGCAGCTGTTGGCCTTCTGGTGCTGGTCGTGCTATTAAAACCAGTGATTTCAATGGTGCCGATGGCTGCTCTAGTTGGTGTGATGTTTATGGTCGTGATCGGCACCTTTGAATGGAGTACTCTACATACTTGGAATAAAGTTCCTCGCAGCGATGTCCTAGTGATGATTCTTGTCGCTGGCTACACCGTATTATTCCATAATCTGGCGATCGCGGTGCTCCTGGGGATTGTGGTTCAGGCTTTGACTTTTGCCTGGCATCATGCCACTCACATGATGGCCGATATTCATTTTGAAGATGAGAAAAAAATCTATCAGCTTCATGGCCCTCTGTTTTTTGCATCGGTCAGCAGCTTTCGCGACCTGTTCGATCCCGTCAACGATCCCCCTGTCGTCGCAGTCGATTTTTACTTCTCACGGGTCTACGATCAGTCGGCTATGGAGTCAATCACCAAATTAGCAGAACGATATCGGCAAGAAGGGAAGCAGTTAAAACTGCAAAATCTTAATGGTGATTGTAAACGCCTCCTTGAACGAGCGGGCGAATTTGCAGAGGTTGATATTTCAGAGAGCCGACATTATCACATCACGAAAATGATTTGAGCATCTCGAAATCAGAACCATAAATCCCGAAGGTTGAATGCCAACCCTCGGGATTTTTTCATTCTCGGATCTCCTGCATGCCATTGCGATTAACATGGAGTCAGGGAGTGACGTTGGCCAAGTTGCTACAACATGTTGATGTTGACCAACTGAGGGAAGGTGTAATGAGTGTGAGTGTGTAAGAAATCGCAATCAGTTCCTGTACTTGAAATGATCAAACGACAATAGGAATTCGATTATGTTTCGACGGCATATCCGGCTTCTTTCCAACCGCGGAAGCCTCCATCCATCGAGATGACATTTCGATATCCCATTTTCTGAAGATTTTCCGCCGCTAATGCAGAGCGGTAACCCCCACCGCAGTAGAGGTAAACTTCAGCCTCAGGATCTGGTACTTTTTCTTCGATGTCTCTTTCAATAATTCCTTTACCAAGATGCTGAGATTGAGGGATATGCCCCTTTTCCCATTCGTGATCTTCACGGACATCGAATAACAGGATCTCCTGCCCCTGCTCCAGTTTTGCATGCACATCTGCCACAGTGCATTCGCGAATCTGCCCGCGAACAGAGTCGCACAATTCTACAAATCGTTCTCCATGCTTCGGTGCCATCATATCCTCCAAAATCAATCAATATTATCGTCAGATTATCCGTGCTCATTTTACGAGTGCGAAATCAATCCGTCGACTCATTGATATATTATTTTGAATACCTGGAAGATGAATCTTTATTATTCTCCACCATTGAGAAGCTTTGCAGGCGGGACATTGGCGGCAATACGGGAAAACGCTTCGAGCATCTGCGCTTCAACTTCCGCAATGGTCGTTCCTCCGGGGACATTAATCCATTCCCCTTTTCCGGCAAATGCCATTGCACGCATCAAATCGCGGTCTGCACCAGCACCAACAGAAAGTGTGTGAATGGTATACCCCTTATCGATGGCGAGCTTCGCCTGATAAAATGCATACTGTTTGTGTCGATTCGACGTTGTATAATCCGCGGTGCCATCATCATCGAAGTCCGTCAGCTCATTCCAGTTCCAATCTGAGGGCAGGCTCCATCCCGACGGACTGCGATTGGCATTACCATCTGTCATCACCAGTAATGTCGGACGAGAACCGGGACGCGCCTGAGTATCGAGCAGATTCACCGCTTCTTCAATACCGTAGCCCAAACCTGTATAAACATTGTAATGACCGGCTTGCTTGCGACGTTGAATTTCATCCAGGCTCTCGTAGTCATTTGTAATCCATTCTGTCCCGAGATCTCGTAAAACAACACCGTTTTTATTCTTGACCTGATATTCAACACGGGACATCGAATCGTAAGTAGCGATGCCAGCGTGATCTCCGAAATCGAGATCCTCCAGAAATCCAAGAAACAGACTCATGCCGTTTTTCATGGCATGAAATGGATAGTGAGGCGTTTTCCACAAATCAGCAGTCTGTGTCGTCCGAGGTTGCTGACTGAGCAGATAGTCAACAAAGTTCAAGCCACCATATTTTTTTCGATAGCCAGCGTCTTTTACTTGAGCACTCGTTCGGACATAGTTGATGTAACTGTCCCAACTCCCAGAATCATATGGATATGAGGTGTTGTCCAGACAGAATGCTTCTTTCACATTTTCATTGCTGTCTTCAAAAAATTGATACTCAGCACCACCGCTACCTGGATTCTCGAAAGATTCTCCGTATCCGGGACCATCACCGCTGAAGTTTCTGCCTGATTTGATCCAGGCATTTACGATCGCTTTCCCTTCATTGGATCCTGTTCCCAGGAACGTTCCCGTATGGCCGGTTAAATTATCAAATTTCTGTTGGACTCCATCAGTGAATTCCAGAACAACATTCGAGAGATCCTTAGTCGATTCCACATAAATCGAATTCTCCATAAATGTCACTTCAATATGAGGGATCCTAGTGCCTTGTGCGTCCTGTCCTGCGACCGTAACGGCCGTTGTTCCCGCGCGAATATAAGCCGCATGAATCGATTCGTTGTCGTGACTGCCTGAACCAGCATACGTACGATTCGTCCCCGATTGATTATCAAAAAACTGATAACCTCCATCCTCAAAAATCAAATAGACTTCATGAATTTCCTGATCGGAATCGACATCGATTTCATCGTCGCGAAATTTGACATAGATCTTTGCTTCCCCGGCTTGATCAGGGTCTTCACCTTTAACCGTTAACCATTCCGGAGTGAATTCGAGGCAGCCTATATCCAGCGGTTGTAAGGCATCGTAAATATCTCGTATATTCCCTTCGAGCGCGACTCGACCAAATCGGCTCAGTGAACTGAGTTGACTGTCGTAATTCATACTGCCGGAATAATCGAGTACTGAAACGATGTCGCGAGCTTCGACGAATGCAACTGCTGAGGCCGCGACGGCTGCTTTATCGTTTCCACCAATCGGGGCAAAAAAGAGATCGACCATACCATCGGGCAGTGTGGTATCGGGATTTGTCCGTCGGGCCGTCACCTGGACGACATTATAAGAGGCGCTCCCACTGTAAGGAGCATCGCCCCATTCGACTTCGAATCGTTGTAAGTTTTCATTGAAGACACGCCGACCGAATGCGACATCGACATCAGGATCGACATACACGCCATTGAGGGCCGCTACCTTTTCTGCCATTAGTTTTGCTGAATCAATGGCAATCGAATTGATATCACCTGCCGCTGATCCTCCACCGACCGTTTCCCCATCTTCTCCAGCCGTTTCGATCACTGCGATTATTTCTTGAGCAGCAGCCAGGGCGGCTGCATCAACTGCTTTCTGCAGATTAATTTTTGTTAGAGACAACACACCAATGTCGACACTTAAGGCGACAAATCCTATGGCTCCAACCAGACATATCGCCGCAAGGACCATAAAGGCCCCGCGTCTCTGGTTGAATTCGTCCACGAGTTTGCGACGACTGTTTTTGATTCTGACTATGGGGTTCATCATGGCCATGGCCTCTAGTGTTTCATTGTTCTCATGAGTGCTCTCCTGGCGAATAATTCCTGAAGCTCGCGGCCCGAGTTTACTTTTTAAAGACTTCGTTTTGTAAATTGCTCATGTTTCAATTCATCAGCGAGATTCGTCCGGCTCGCATTACAATTCGAGCGTTAATATTTCGCCCGTTCATCAACCCATGCGGGAAAGTGCTGACTTGTTCAAATGGGATCGTCGCTTCTAATTTAAAGAGACGTCGCTCATTAGCGGGATCTGCCAGGTCAAATGTTTGACCGACATCATTTCCATCAGCTGAGGTCAGTGTGATCGTAATGTCATCTCCGGGATAACCTCCAGCTTTCAGAAAATTACGGATATCGCGAATGACTTTCTCGTTTGGAGATTCCCCTTCGGGAACAATTTCCGACCAATCCATACTTGCCAACCGGCCAGCTTCCCTCAGTGCTGCAGAAAGTTGTGTCGTGGCTTCCAGGGCATTCCCCATTTCGACCATTCCGAGAATCAGAAACATGAACACCGGAGCGACAATTGCAAATTCGACGAGTGCTGCTCCTCGGCGATCATTGAGTTCTGGTTGAATTTGAGGTTTTGGAATGATGCGATTCATTGTGGCTATATTCTTTGGAGATTGGCTTCAAATGAAAAATACTATTCATGCCTCATCACGGACTGACTGTGTAGTGTGAGATTGTCAGTCCAGAATGGCGGAAACAGGGCAACTTCTTCATAGGGGATAGACAGTCTGATAATATACAGATGACGTGTGGTCGCATTGGCCAGTTCAATGTCCGGCAGGTCTTCAAAGTCGAGGTCATCGGTTGGAGAATCCGAGGAGTCAAACACATCGGCATCTTTGACAATGATTGACAGCGAACTCGTATCGATGGCCGAAGAGACCACTCGCAAAGCTTCCAGTTTGACATCGGTCGTTGTCACGCCATTGGCGACTCCATACCGGGCGGCTTTCTTAGCTGCGCCTCTCAATGTCGTTTGCACCATATAGGCATGACCAAATTCCACCATCGCTGCCAGAAAGATTCCAAAGACCGGAACCACAACCGCAAATTCAACGGTAGCGGCTCCGCGACGTTTTTGATCGCAAGTGTTCTTGACTGCAGTCCGTGATTTTTTGTTGAAGAGTTTCATTTGTGGTTTGATCTAAAAAAAGATTCCGTCCGAATCCTGTTTTCAGCAGAATGCATGTTCGAGAATTTCCAGAATGAAAAATCTGAACCATCATGAAAACGTACATTGTTTTATTGAGAAATCACTCAACAAACTGCGACATTTTCAGAGAAATTTCCAAATGGTGAAATTTGAAAATCCATGCGTAGTTCTTAGAGAACCTGATGAGATTACAAAGCAACATTAGAGAGTTGTGTTGCCTATTTTCATCGGGGTTGGGTTGCGAATTCACAACACGTTTTGTTGCTCTCGATTAGCATCGTTATTGCTGAACAATGAAATGAAGCAGAATGATCCAGCCGAAATATGCAATGAGTGCTGATGCAGAAACAGTGCCACTGAGAGTATAATTACAGCCTGCGTGCAGGTGGGAAAGTAAAATAATTGGAACAGTAACCAAAGAAAAATATCCTCTGAATGGAAGTGCTTCTTATGGACTGAGCAAATATTCTTTCACGAAAGCGGTCGCACGATCTGTCACTTGAGGGCCGGCGCCTGCGACGCCATGATTTCCGCCGGGAATAATCAATAGTTCTGATTTCACACCGGCTTCCTGTAATTTTCGATCCATCTTTTTCGCATGTTCGATCGGTACGATATCATCATGATCGCCGTGGACCTGCATGACTGGGGGATCATCATCTGAAACAAAACTGATTGGAGAAACATCATCTTTGGCGTCCTGTTTCATCTCATCAGCGGGAGTTCGGGGCTCATATCCGAGTAGTTGACGATAAGCGGGATGTTTATGTTCTATCTCGCTGAGCAAGGACCAGTCGGTCGGTCCGGCAAAACTGATGGCACAATTGACGCGGGACGATTCCTGTTCGACAGGATCCTCTGATTTCGGTTCCGCTGCATCGTCATGCAAAGCAACCCATAACGTAAGATGCCCGCCGGCAGACCCACCTGTCACTCCAATCCGATGTGGATCCAGATTCCATTTTCCCGCATTGTGTCTGATGAACTGAATCGCCCGAACACAATCGTTGACCTGAGCAGGATGTGGATCGACATTGGTAAAGCGATATTCGACGGCAACAACTGAAAACAGACCTTGTTCAACGCCTTGCCGGAGCCATCCGGGAATTTGATTTTTAGAGCCCCCTCTCCAACCGCCGCCGTGGATGTAAACCATTACCGGTGCAGGCTTCTCTGATTTTGTCTGATAAACATCCAACACCTGAGACTTATCCTGGTCATCATAAGCGACGTTTTTCATGGCAGGAGCGAATTGAGGTTGACCCATAATTGACGACGTATGCTCCATACTGGCAGCAACGAGAACCATTCCGATCATCAATCTGCAAAACCGCTTCATCTGCTGATTCCTTTATCTGTTCAGAGCACACAATTCCTGCCACATGCATTCATGCTGACCAAAACTATAAGATAACAACATATAACGCAAAGTCGATCTTAACAGTCACGTCGATTTTCTCAATTTCGTTTCTTCGCAATCCCCTCTATACTCTTGCAAGACTCGATCACAAAATAATGGATGCATGACTGCACGAAACACAAAAGTTGGTCGAGTTTCAGCAAAGATGCGAAAGGCAACTCATGGCGAATGATTCACCGACTCAAGACAAACAACTTACAGCCGAGCATAAGCGATTACAGGAAAGCCGGGAACGGAAAGTCAACTGGAAACGTTGGGGGCCGTATTTAGCCGAACGACAATGGGGAACGGTCCGCGAAGATTATTCGGCTTATGGGCATGCCTGGTGGCATTTTCCTCACGATCATTCCCGCAATCGAGTTTATCGCTGGGGGGAAGATGGACTGCTCGGATTGACGGACCGGGAATGTCGACTCTGCTTTTCGTTCGCACTTTGGAATGGAAATGATTCCATTTTGAAAGAACGACTCTTCGGATTGACAGGGCCAGAGGGGAATCATGGTGAGGATGTCAAAGAGTATTATTACTACCAGGATTCCACGCCCACACATTCCTACATGAAGGCGATGTATCGCTATCCCCAGGCTGCGTACCCGTATATTGAACTGGTTACGGAAAATCGTAAGCGGTCGTTAGAGGAACGTGAATACGAACTGCTCGACACCGGCATTTTTGATGAGAATCGATTTTTCGATGTCGAAATTGAATACGCCAAGCAAACTGAAGACGATATTCTCATTCGTTTGACGATTACAAATCAAGGGCCGGAAGATCATGACATTTCTGTACTACCTACGTTCTGGTTTCGCAACACCTGGATCTGGGGTTGTCGTCATGAAGGGTGTTCACTCAAACCTCGCATTCGAGAAATTGATGAGAACACCGTCGAAACAAACCACGAGTCTCTCGAACCATTCCGATGCTCTTTCGGACCCAATCCTCAGGGAAACCCTCGCCCACTCTTGTTTACAGAAAATGAAACCAACAATCCTGCATTATACGGAACTGAGTCTTACACACCTTACATGAAGGACGCTTTTCATCGATATGTTGTCAATGGTGAAAAGGAAACGGTTAATCCGGCCAAAAAAGGGACAAAAGCGGCGGCATTGTATGAGCTTAACATTAAGTCTGGTGAAAGTGTTCAAATTGAAGTTCGCATGACCGACATTGAATCCGCGAGCCCTGAACCATTCAACCCTGAGTTTGACACAATCATGTCTCAAAGGAAGGCCGAGTCGAATGAGTTTTATCAGACAATCATTCCTCAAACAGCGTCTCCAGATCAGACAGCCGTCATGCGTCAGGCATATTCAGG
>DOCI01000355.1:43328-52440 GCA_003503535.1 Planctomycetaceae bacterium | reverse complement strand
AGCGTAATCACAACTGGAAACACGTCTACGCGCGAGACATTATTTCCATGCCAGATACTTGGGAGTATCCGTGGTTTGCGGCCTGGGATCTGGCGTTTCACATGATTCCGATGGCCAGGCTCGATCCCGATTTTGCCAAGCGTCAATTGATGTTGCTGATGCGGGAATGGTACATGCACCCCAATGGGCAGTTGCCAGCGTACGAGTATGCGTTTTACGACGTCAATCCACCCGTTCATGCCTGGGCCTGTTTACGAGTATTTCAAATGACAGGCTCCCAGGATTTTCGATTTTTGTCGAAAGCCTTTCAACGTCTCTTATTGAATTTCACCTGGTGGGTGAATCAGATCGACAAAAACGGTGACAATGTATTCGCAGGAGGATTCCTCGGGTTGGATAATATTGGAGTTTTCGACCGTACCAAAGGGCTGCCCAAAGGCGCCTTTCTGGAACAGGCCGATGGAACTTCCTGGATGGCATTCTATTGCGGCACAATGTTGATGATCGCCCTCGAGCTGGCCAGGAACGACGATTCGTATGCTGAAATGGCTTCCAAGTTTCTCGATCACTTTGTCCGAATCACCGATGCAATGAATTCACTCGATGGTTCCGGTTTATGGGACGAAGAGGATCATTTCTATTACGATCACTTGCGTATCGACGGTCAGAATATGCCCCTCAAAGTTCGCTCACTGGTCGGTCTACTCCCGTTGATCGCAGTGGTCATTCTGGATGAAGCACAGATTGACAAACTTCCCAGTTTCCGTCGCAAACTCGACTGGTTTTTGAAGTATCGTCACGATCTGGTGAAGCATATCACGTTTGCAAAAAGCGATGATAACAGCAGCCGAATGTTACTCTCCATTCCTTCGGAAGAACGACTTATACACGTCATTTCAATCCTGCTGGACGAAACTGAGTTTTTATCGGAATACGGCATCCGTTCATTATCCAAGCGTCACAAGGAAGAGCCCTTTGAACTGGAAATTCAGGGAGTTAAACACTGTGTCGCTTACATTCCAGGAGAATCCGATAGCTGGATGTTTGGTGGGAATTCAAACTGGCGAGGGCCAATCTGGTTTCCAATCAATTACATTTTGATCGAGTCTTTAAGACATTATTATCGTTTCTACGACGACGATTTGATGGTTGAATGCCCGACCGGTTCTGGGAAAATGATGAATCTCGATCAGGTTGCCGATGAATTAATGCATCGACTTTCCAAATTGTTCCTGATGGATGACAAAGAAAAACATCGCCCAAGTATGATCAGCCATGCCAATGGAATTGATCCTGAATTGTGGCAGCAGAATCTCTTATTCTACGAATATTTTCATGGAGATACAGGGGAAGGATTGGGAGCAAGTCATCAGACAGGGTGGACCTCGCTTATCGCGACCTGTATGGAAATGCTCAATCGGAAATCACCTTCAACCGATTGATTTCCATAAATTGTATATTCTGAATAATTATTCGTTTCAGCGCGAACCAATGTGCACCAGTTAGTCTCTTATCCTCCAGTAATTAAGGAGGAAATAGAGATGGCAAATAAGAATTTATTCAACACGTTAATCGGGAATTCTGGCCCAAAGGCGAACACTCGCAATGAAGCAGGTGGGTTGGCTTATCAGATGTCACCGAAGCAGTCGCTGGCCCAGTATGCAGCGACGGGTTGTTTCAATGGGACATTCTACTCCAGTGGAGCCGATCAGGTCGATGCCGTGCTCGAACTGTGCGAACAGATCGAACCAGAATTTATCGCTCGAACTGCATTGTACGCCCGCAATGAAGGTCATATGAAGGATATGCCTGCATTGTTATGTGCAGTGTTATCGGTTAAGGCACCGGGGTTGTTGATCAAGATCTTCAATCAGGTCATCGATTCACCGAAGATGCTGCGTAACTTTGTGCAGATCATGCGTTCGGGAATTGTCGGACGTAGAAGCCTGGGGACGTTACCAAAGCAGTTGATTCGCAACTGGCTGGAAGCTCGAGCGGCTGAGCAGTTGTTTGTCGGATCTATAGGAAACGATCCCTCACTCGCCGATGTGATCAAGATGGTTCACCCAAAGCCAGCAACGCCAGAGCGTTCGGCTTTGTATGCCTACCTAATTGGTCGTGAGAGCAATTGGTCAGATCTCCCCGAGTTGATTGGGCAGTATGAAAAGTTCAAGCGAAACACAAATCCAGGTAAGGTTGCCGTGCCTGATGTTCCCTTCCAGATGTTGACGGCTTTGCCATTAACGAAGAAGGACTGGGGACAGATCGCCCGAAACGCTTCCTGGCAAATGACTCGTATGAACTTGAATACGTTTTTGCGTCACGGTGTTTTTGAGAGTGCGGAATTGACAGGAATTGTGGCAAATCGATTGCGAAATCCGCGAAAGATTGCTGCTGCCCGTGTGTTTCCGTATCAGTTAATGGCGGCTTACATGAACTCTGCGAACGAAGTGCCGCAGATCATTCTTAACGCATTGCAGGATGCGATGGAAATCGCCATTAAGAATGTGCCTCGTGTGACTGGTAAAGTGTATGTCTTTCCGGACGTTTCGGGATCGATGCATTCTCCAGTGACGGGACATCGTGCCGGATCGACTTCCAAGGTTCGCTGTCTGGACGTTGCAGCTCTTGTGGCGGCAGCGATTCTGCGAAAGAACCCGGAAGCCGAAGTGATTCCATTCGAATCGAAGGCGATCACCTGTCGGTTGAATCCACGTGATAGCGTGATGACGAATGCCAGAACTCTGGCTTCGTTGCCAGCTGGTGGAACCAACTGCAGTGCTCCTCTGGAGTACTTGAATCGTCAGAAGGCGAAGGGAGATTTGTTGATTTACGTTTCGGATAACGAATCGTGGGTCGACTCGCCTCACTACGGATGGTGCGGAGGCGGAGCAACCGCGACGATGCAGGAATGGGCTACGTTCAAGCGACGAAATCGTCAGGCCAAAATGGTCTGCATCGATATTCAGCCGTATGCACATACGCAGGCGGTCGAACGAGCTGATATTGTTAACGTCGGTGGTTTCAGTGACCAGGTCTTCAAGTTGATTGCCAATGTCTCAAAAGGACAGGCCAGCGAGAATCACTGGGTGAATGAAATCGAACGGATGCGTTTGTAACCAAGGAACCGTAACCCCCGGTGCAAGCCGGGGTGTTACATCACTGCCCTTTCAGGGCTTAGATTTGGGCCTCAAAGCTCTGTAACGCACTCCTTTGTCGTGCTTTACAACAACATCATCAACAATAATTGTTAGAATAGATGATGCACTACTCGTATTTTGTCAAAACCTTGAAGCCAGGAGTCGAATGCTTTTGGGACTACATTTTAGATAGTGTGAAATGTCTCAAAAAAACCTTGTCGACTTCTTTTCTATGTTTCAAGTGTAGGTCAGGCACTGCCTGACGAATTGTGGTCACGATTCCTCTCGTCAGGCACTGCCTGACGAATTGTGGTCACGATTCCTCTCGTCAGGCACTGCCTGACCTACACCATTATGAATATTGAACCCGTCAGGGAATGCCGTTGGGAGTACATGGTCTTAACCGGTTCAACTCCGGTCCGCTTTGCGGAAACTCTCAGCAACACTTGTCCCTGGCTTTTTTTGATGGAGACACCCACCGTCACGAATGCGGATGGAACTACAAGACTTTAGATCTCGAGGTCGTGAGTTCGAATCTCACCGGCTCCCATCGTTTTGCAATTGCAGAACAATTTTGATGGAGCCGTAGCTCAGTCTGGTAGAGCGCGTTTACGTTTCGTCAATTCTTGTTGTGACGGTGGGCTTTTCTATTTTTCGTTTTAACGACGCCCTTCTCTTTCCACCCACTTGTAAGCTTTTTTTGCATTCAGAGAACAGAATTTCTTTGTCGCTTCCTTCCCCTTCTCGGTGGCATACTCCATCACAATTCTTTGGAGAGTTTCATAATCGGCGGCTCTCTCTGAGACGGGCCAGTTACTCCCGTAGATGACGTGATCATTTCCAAAAGCATTCCAGACGACATCAATATAAGGTCGATAAAATTCCAGCGACTCGGAAGGCTTATTTCCATCCCGAGCCGCTCCTTCGACCAGTGCCGATACTTTGCAATATACATTTGGATGCTTCGCGGCGGATTGAATTCCAGATTGCCAATCTGAAGGGGGAGCCTCTGTAGTGATTTTGACATTGCCAATATGATTCAAGACAATCCGCAGGTTTGGGACTTTTTCAGCCAGATCAGCAATCACCTGTGGTGTTTCCGGGCCACCATTCACATCGAGAGACAAGTCGAGATCAGCCAGTAACTGAAAATCTTTCAGAGTCCCCTGCTCCAGCATCGCTTTCACCTGCTTGACGGAAACCCGGATACCACGGAAGAGGGGATTCTTTGCCAGTTCACTTACATGCTGCGCAAATTCAGGAGTCCCCGGATCCAAACGTCCAACAATACCCACGATAAAGGGATCGTCCTTGGCCAGATCGAGCAGCCAGGTGTTATCTTCCAGTCGATTGACCGCTTCAACAATGACGGTGCCCGTGACTGGTTGAAACTTCTTCAACTCTCTGAGGTGTTGAGGTAGCACCGTTCGATAAAGCGATGAATTCTCTGGCGGCCAGGGGATTCCTTCAGGTCGGGTTGGATCATAAAAATGCGTGTGGCAATCAATGATGTCGATTCCCGTCTGCTTATCTTCTGCTCTGATGAAATCAGCTGAAATGAAAAGCATTCCCGTGAAGATACAGACAATCCAGTGTCGGTGAGTTTCTTTCATCTTGTTCGATTTTTCTGAGAGTGAGCGGAAATGAGAGATGGTATACCGCTAGTGGACAGGTCGTAATGACTGCAATTTAACCAGCTGTTGTGTGAACTGCAAATCATTAAACCAGAGCAATGTGTCCTGACTTGTTCACATTCGTCTGAGTAACAGGTTAAGCAGGTTACTCATCTTGCTCAAATTCAGATATCGCAGAGTGCAGATCTTTCACTTGTGGAATGAATCGATTGATTCCCTGATTTTGCATATGAAGCTGAATCCATTCACATGCTCCTGAGATCACGACTCTGCCCTCCAGATCGACAAAAACAAGTCCTATCGCAATCAAATCTTCCAAATCCGTTACTGAGGCTTGCGGAGCATCGGTGAGGTCGAAAATAATTCGATACGGAGGTAATAGGCTTTCGACTGTTCTGAAAAAGTAAGGCAGTATGGGGGCACACTCCTCATCAGCTGCATCTTGAGATGAAATCTTGAACACATGGATCTTCATTAAGCCAGGTGTCATATGTTCAATATGACTACAAACACTCAAGGTTGATTGGTTTGATTTTTTATCAGCATTAAATAAATTGACTCTCATTATCATATCTGTATGCCCGTGCAATAATTGGACTAAGTTTATGAGTTCGCGCTGCCGATACGTGCCTATATGAGCACCTTCAAGATGTGTATGCCCGTGTAGTAACGCTTTAGTTCTCTCTCGATTGTGGACGTATTGACATATAAGATGGATTGAATCTGAAATAAATTCGCTTCAGAACATTACGGCTTGAAACCTTTAGTGCTGCCAGATGGGTATCAAGTATATTCTTCAAAGAATAAGGCGAACGAATTCTAATTGTGTGACGTCATATATTCAGAAATTGAATAAATATTGCAAAATCACATGTTGATTCGCTGCAAACATGGAGTTATTTACAGATAGTGCTCAAATTTATTCAGGTGGATCATTCTTCCATTGAATACTTTTCATTCTCTCCCATCTTGGTCATGTTTCATAAATGTCATCTTCCTCCCGGAATGAAAATTGTACTTGGTCTGAATTGCTGGAATTTGCTCGAGCAGGTAATGATGCTGCATTCATGCAGCTGTGCGAACGATTCCGAGATTATCTGACAACAATTGCTCAATCCGAATTAAGGCAGGAATTGCAGTCCAAAGTGGGGACCTCGGATTTGATCCAGGAATCGATGCTCGAAGCCTGGTCAGAAATGCACTGTTTTCGCGGATCGAGCGAAGGAGAGTTTCGCCTGTGGATTGCTCGCCTTTTTCGCCACAATCTGATTGATCAAGCCAGGAAATATCGCAAAACCCAATCGCGGAATCTCTCTCTGGAAATCAGGATTGACCAGCACCATCACCAAAACAGTCTGGAAAGCAATGAACTGAGTGGTAGCAGGATCATGCTTCTTCGGGAGAATGACGAGATGCTGCTACGAGCCGTTAATCAACTTCCTGAAAAACAGAAATCGGTGATTCTGTTGAAACATGAAAATGGATTAAGCTATGAGGAAATTGCGGAGCAGATGAACGTAAAAGAGGCTGCGATACGTAAGATCTGGTCGCGAGCCATTCAAACCCTGCGCAGTGAGATTGGAGGAGATTAGTCGGTGTCAGACCAACCTCCCCTTCCCGAAGATCGTGACTCCTCACTCGACTCAGGAAAAATCCCTTCCGTCGAAGAAATTGCCACACGCCTTGACAGGCTGCTGGCAAATCCCCATGTCAATAAATCCAAAGACTTCCATCTTACGGACAAAGATTTTCAACAGCGGTATCAGATTCTGAATGAAGTCGGTCGTGGAGCATTTGGGGTTGTCTATCGAGCGCTTGATGCTCAGTTAAATCGATATGTGGCTTTGAAAATACCTCGCCCGGAAGTCATTGTCGATCGGGAAAAACTTCGTCGCTTTGAAACTGAAGCGGGCACTTCTGCTAAACTCGATCACCCTTGTATTGTCCCTGTCTACGAAGCAAATTTAAGGGCGTCTCCTCCGTTTATTGCCTCTGCATTTTGCAAGGGGCCCGATTTGGGGCATTGGCTGGAACAGCGCCAGAAGCCAGTTGATAGTACTGAAGCGGCCGAGTTTATCTCACAAATCGCAGAAGCAGTGCAGTATATTCATGACCAGGGTGTTCTGCACCGCGATCTGAAACCTGGCAATATTATGCTCGAACCAAAACAAGAAAACTCTCAAATCGAGTCACTTTCGCAGTGTGTGCCTCGTTTGACTGATTTCGGGTTGAGTAGACTCATTGAACAAAGCTTGCATTTCACGCGATCGAGTCTGATGATCGGCACTCCTCAATACATGGCTCCTGAACTGTTAGCGGTCAAATCCGAACCCTACACCAAAGCCAGTGAAGTCTATTCATTGGGTGTTTTACTCTATGAATTACTCACACTGCATCCTCCCAGTGAAGGCGGGAATTATCTCGAGGTAATTGATCGAGTGCGCTCTCAGGAACCTGTCCGTCCCAGTACCTTCAATAAGTCTATTTCATCTGATTTGGAACTCATCTGCCTGAAGAGTCTCTCGCGGCACCCTGAAGATCGCTATGACTCTGCAGTGGAACTTCACCAGGATTTGCAGCGATTTCTTGCAGATAAGCCGATCCACGCCAGAGCAACCTCTCAACTGGTTCATATGAGTCGGTGGAGTCGTAAAGCAGATCGTATTCGGCAGGCTGGCCTGTATGCGTTTTGTTTCCAAGGTTTGATCATTATCTGGCTATATACGCTGCTAATAATGGGCTTGTACCTTAACGAGTTCAATCGTGCAGAAACTCTTAACGCAAATGCAAATGACATAATCATGGTCACACTCGGCTTTCACGCCCCGTTGACGGTTGGAGGATGGTTAACGATGCAAAAAAAACGCTGGTCTTTCTGGCCAACGCTAGCAGGATCCTATGGTCTTTTGGGGGTGCTCATTTATTCCGTCGTATACCCTTCAGTTGCATTTGAATATAACTACAATAGTTTTTCGGCAAAAATGGGTGTGTTCATGGGCCTCATCATGGGCTGTGGCATTCAGTCAATTTTGTACACACTGGCAATCCCTGCCTGGAAAAAGCTTTACCGGAATGATTAATAGCACATTCGGATAACGGTGGGGCTGACAGGGATTTTCTCCTCTGTATACAAATGACAGTTACTCTTGTGAATTCGAAAGCCATTTGAAAATGGTCTAAATATGCCCCATAATGACTCCAGTTAACATGTCGACTTGATTGCATCCACCAGTTTTGACAATACAAACTGCTTATCCAAATCTTGGAGAAGACACAGATATTCCAGAGATTTGCCACCACAGGAAGAGTCGAATCCCAACTCTTTAAAGATCGGAATCGTTTCCGGGTGATCGATAATCCAATCTGGAACCGAGGATTCCAGAGAACAATCCGTCATTTCCTACCTCAAAATTATTGTGCCTGACTCTTCGAGACATGCTCTTCAATAAAGCGAACGACACGTTCGGGATCTGGATGCGTGAAGTGATGGCCATTCGACTTTTCGGTACCTGCCATCACCGTGATCACATCCAATGGGTAGTTTAACTCGGCAAGTCGACTGCGTAACAGGTATGTATTTTCAACAGGCGGAACAACACGATCATTTTCTGAGACAATATGCAGCAGTGGAATTTTTGCATGAGCGATTAACTCTGCATGGTCGACAGGATTTTGCTTGTATTCAATCGCCTGTTCTTCAGTAAATCCATAAGCTTGCAGGCATTGTTGCCAGGATTGGGGAGAACCGATTCCTTCTCCCTTGCCAGCTGGCCAACTTTTGAAATCGCAAACAGGGGTATCACAATAGATGCAGGCCACCTTTTCGGGATTTTTGGCTGCCCAATTATAAACAAACAGACCGCCCCGGCTGACACCTTCCAGGCATGTTTTTTTTGCCAAACGAAGTTCCGTCGTCAAATATTTATAGAACTCATCTCCAATTTCAATCGCCTTCGGACTGCCAAACATATTCGAGACATCGACATAGGCAACGTGAAACCCTTTGGAGAGTAGGATCACATCCATCTCAGCGTGAAAACCAGGAAATCGTGCCCGCCAGACCCATGGATTCCCCTCTGCCACTTTCCTGGGTGTCACCACATAAGCAGGCCTTGCCGCAATCGTGAAATGATACTGCGCATATCCATTCCATTCAGTCTGTCGTTCGAACCAGTCCGATTCTGTTTGCTGAACCTGAACTGGAGCAGTTTCTTCTGCTGATGCTGGGTATGCGAAATATTCGGTATGGAGTGCGGCTGTGAGAATTAAAAGCGTCAGCACCAATAGGCAGTCTTTTGATTGCATTCTTTTTAAGTCCTAACTGAAGTTTTGCAAATT
>DOCI01000355.1:41065-43063 GCA_003503535.1 Planctomycetaceae bacterium | reverse complement strand
GACTTCTCATTCGTTTTGAATTCTAGCGTTTTGCAAAACTTCAGTCCTAAGATTTCGATGTGAGGTGTTGTTGATTTTAATAATTTCGAGGATTGTTGCGAAGAACTGATTAAATCATTTCAGGGACATTGAGAAGCAAACAGTGTCGTAGGAAAGGATTTTGACAAACCCTGATATTGACCTACGTTTAAGTAGGTATTATTACGAATTGTAAACTTGGAATGCGAAAAATGTCCACCATCTCTTTTGCAGGAAACTTTCCCGACTCCTCTCCCCTCCAATCGTATGGCCGTGCTTTTTCCAGTCGTCACCAGATTGACGAGAATTTCTATGTCGAAGTCGTTGATTCGGTATCAGGTTTACTGGGGTATCTTGAAGATTGGCATCAATTGATTTCTTTCTGCTCGATTTCCAATGCCTTTTACGAACCATACTTTTTGCTGACAGCCCTGCAATCCTTACATCACAATCCTAAGCTTCGATTTATTTTTGTTTATAGACAAAACACAAATTTTGATTCAGCACATGAACTTTGTGGTTTTTTTCCTCTGGAATCGGCCCAGATCGAAAAGTATCCCCGTTCTGGCTGGAAGTTGATCACGAATTCGCTCTCATTTTCCTGTGACCCTCTCATCCGTGCGGGATTTGAAAATGAAGTGATTCTCTCTTTTATCAAGTGGAGTAAAGCGGCTCACTGTTCGATTATTGAACTCCCCTGTGTTTCGGCTGAAGGGGCATTTCAATCCTCATTAAATTTTGTACTCAAAGAATTGAGTATTACACCTTTTATTCTGAAAACCAGTCGACGGTCCTGCTTGAAAAGAGACTCTGCAGTTTGGGATGGTCGAAATATACGACGTGACGTGAACCGGAAACGACGACGGTTGGCTGAGCAAGGGCAGCTGGAATTTCGCGTTTTGAAATCCCTGCATCAATTGGCAGATTGGCAAAAGGGATTCTTGTCTCTTGAAGAACGTGGCTGGAAAGGGCAGAAAGGGACGGCTCTGAATCAGAATCCTTCTCAGCGGTCATTCTTTATGACCGCCACGCGACAGGCATTCGAGCGAAACAAATTTCAAATGCTTGGATTATTCCTGGACGAGAAACCGATCGCTTTCAAGTGCAATTTGATCTCTGGTAAAAATGGTTATGCCTGGAAAATCGCATTTGATGAGGACTATGCTCGATATTCTCCTGGTCTACTTCTTGAATACGATTTTATTGATTTCTTCAAGAACCAGACAGAACTGAATGTGATTGACTCTTGTGCGACTCCAGGTCATCCGCTGTTTGCACGTATCTGGCCAGATCAACTTTCGAGACAAACCATCTTTGTGCCAACAGGCATGCTGTTGAGTAAAATGTATTGTTCGACTCGTCCGTTGATGCGTTCGCTCAAGCGGAAATTACTGGCAAAGCCTACATAATTACTCTCTGAGCATCTCTTGTTGATTAGCGATGAATCATCACTCAGGCTGGCTTTGCGCCTGGCTGCCCTTCTTCGATGACGAAAGATGCTGGTGTCAAAATTGGGGAGTTGGGACGATCGACAAATGGTGTTGTTCGAAAGTGAGAAGTCCACTCATGTGGAGTCAGTTCACACGAGACATAGCCTCGATTCGAATTGTACCATTTCACAAAATCGTTCTGAGCAGCTGCTCGTTCGTATTCGGGAATTACATTGCCCCCATTGCCTCCTGAGGTCATTGCTGTTCCAACGAATTCGGTTCCCACCAGAGGCGACATTGGTTTATTAAAATCCAGCTGCAGGTCGTTCACCCAGTTGACGTGAATATCTCCTGTCAGCACAACCGGATTGGGAATCTTTCGTTCGTGGAAGAATCGTAGGAGCCGACGCCGACTGATTTCGTAACCCGGCCACTGATCCATGCTATACCGCTTGTCATCGCCCTCTCCTCGATTCAGAGGAGCCATCATGACCTGCTGTGCCAGTACGTTCCAGGTCGATTGTGACTGAAGCAGACTGGTCATTAGCCC
>DOCI01000355.1:39093-40904 GCA_003503535.1 Planctomycetaceae bacterium | reverse complement strand
ATATTCCTGATCTTGACCGAGCATAGTCGCTTTCTGGTCGAAGACCTTGCCTTCCATTGGCTTTTGATGATCGCCATTGGGTTGGTCAGTGCGATATTGCCGGGTGTCAAGCACATGGAAGTTAGCCAGTCGTCCATACAGGCAGCCCCGGTAAAGCTTCATGTTCGGACCTTGTGGAAACGAACTGCGACGGAGCGGCATGAATTCGTAATAGGTTTGATAAGCATTCATTCGACGGATCAGAAACTCTTCTGGTGAAATTCCTTCCTGTTCGGAAACCAGATTCGCATAGTTGTTGTCAAATTCATGATCATCCCAGGTTACCAGCCAGGGGAACAGGCGATGCGTTTCCTGCAATGTTTCATCAAGTCGATACTGGGTATAACGAGTTCGATATTCATCGAGAGTTTCAATTTCTTTGCCAATGTGCGTACGAGGCTTTTTGTCTTGTCCCCCATATTCGTAAATGTAATCTCCGAGATGGACCACCAGATCCAAATCTTCCTGCTGCATGTGAGGATAGCCATTGAAGTAACCGGTCTCGTAATGCTGGCAGGACGTGAATGCAAATCGCATTCGATCTGGCATGACATCCAATGCAGGAGTTGTTTTTGTACGACCAATTGGGCTCGTTTCCTGCCCCGCATGAAAGCGATAAAAATACCAGCGATCTGGCTCTAAACCTTCTACTTCAACATGCACAGAATGCCCCAGTTGAGGCATCGCAATCGCGACTCCGCTACGAACAACCTTCTCAAAATTCTCATCATGGGCAACCTCCCAATGAGTTTGCACGGGATGATTCGGCATCCCTCCACCTGCAAGAGGTTCTGGAGATAAGCGAGTCCAGATCACAACGCCATCTGGAGCGGGATCTCCCGAGGCTACTCCGAGCGTAAATGGATTCGACTTGAATTGAGGATTGGCCTCACTTGCTTCTGCGCGAAGTGCCAGAGTCGGAATGGTTGAAACAGTCGCCAGATATCGCAGAAAATATCTGCGATTAACACCATAGGTTTTGTTCATGGACGATTTATTGAGCGCCATCAATCGGTTCCATCAAGACATGAATTTGAAAAATGCGAGACTGATTTCAATGAGTCGGATTAACTGATCAATTCAGGAATCGGGCTGCCATCCCCGACGATCGGAGTTGGGCGACCATTGAAATCTTTGATGAAGATCTTAGAGGAATCGATACCCAGGTGATGGTAAATGGTGGCCAGGAAATCTCCCGGGCCGCAGATTCGTTCAATGGAGTCCTCACCGAGTTTATCGGTCGCTCCGATGAATCGACCCGTTTCAATTCCTCCTCCTGCCCAGATGTTGGAGAACGCACGCGGCCAGTGGTCTCTCCCCGGTTGCTTCGTCCCGGCTGGCGCACTGGCATTGCCTTCGCCCGTACTTGGTTGATAACTGATTTTAGGTGTACGGCCAAATTCACCAGTCACAACGACCAGCACATTCTTGTCGAGTCCTCGTTCGTAAATATCTTCAATCAATGCTGAGACTGCCTGGTCATAGGCTTGCGAGCGAAATCGCAAGGCATCGAACACATGATGATTTACGGCATGGTCGTCCCAGTTCTGGACTCGTCCACACAGGGGACCACGTAAGCTTGAGGTTACGATATCAACCCCTGCTTCGGCCAGTCGGCGGGCCATCAACAACTGTTGACCCCATGTGTTTCTGCCATAACGATCGCGAGTTTTGTCATCTTCCTGAGTCAGGTCAAATGCTTCTTTGGTTTTAGGATTTGTCAGCAAGGTCATTGCCTGAGATTCAAATTCATCGAGTGCTTCCAATTCGCC
>DOCI01000355.1:29061-38945 GCA_003503535.1 Planctomycetaceae bacterium | reverse complement strand
CAATTCGCCCGCCTGATCGAATGCTCGCTCCAGATTGTCGAGATTCTGTCTAAGAGTTGAACGGCGATTCAGATGCAGTGCATCATTGGGGTTTGCCAGTCCAATGTTAGGAACGGAAAAGTTTGGTTTGTTGGGATCTCCCGTGACGGTGAACGGAGCATAGGCATCTCCCAGATAAGCGGGCCCGTTATAAGTGGATGGACCATTGACGCCCACGTAAGCCGGGAGTGGATTTGCACGTTCCCCCTGTTGTGATCGCAGATAATTCGCGATGGTCATCCAATCCGGCAATTTAGGTTTTGGTTTGTCGCGAGAATCGGTATCTCCGGAGAGCATCTGCATGGAACCAGCCGGGTGACCGGGGCCGTTGTGACGCATTGAGCGTAATACGGTGAACTTATCCGCAATTTTTGCCTGAAGTGGCAGCAATTCGGTGAATTGCATACCGGGGACTTTTGTCGGAATGGTGGCAAATGGACCACGGTATTCACCGGGAGCTGAAGGTTTGGGGTCGTAAGTATCAATATGCGAACAGCCACCTGGCTGCCAGACCATAATGACGGAGCGTTTTTCTTTTGGTGCAGAGTCTTGTGTCGATTGAAGGCTCTCTGCACGAAGTCGATAAACGCTCGGCAGGCTCAGACTGGCAAAGCCAGCCATTCCCATGCGGAGAAAGCCTCGTCTGGTTTCTGGACCGGGACAGAATTTTACGCTGGAAGCATTGAAGGGATGCGTCATGATTTCTCCGCTGGTTTGACACGAATTCGAATCGGTTTGGAGACGACAATATCAACGATATCTTTGGGCTTGGCACGGACTGTCGCGGCTTTCAGTTTCTTTTCCGCTGCGACAACTTCAGCCTGAGCCGTTTTTAATTTTGCATTTGATTCCTGCACATTCTTTTCGGCGATCGGTTTATCATCACCGGTCACTGTTTTCGCTACTTCTGCCAGTTCGAGAGATTCTTTGGAGAGTTTTTCGACTTCCGCTTTTGCGTCAGCCAGTGCTTTTTCGGCTTCTGCGACAGCTTCCAGGCAATCCTGATATTTGGCAACGGCACTGCCGTAGAACGCAATTGTGTATTCACCTGGCGGTGTCTTCAGCGCTTTCAAATCAAGTACGGCTTCAGAAGTTGCTTTATTTAATGGGGCATCGAAGCCAGGGACTTTTTCAAAACCGGCTCCATAGGTTTTCAAGCTGATGATTGCTCCGGAAAATTCGCAGCGATGAGTGTGAGCGAGCGGAATTGTTAGTGTTTCGCCTTCGATCACTTCCCAGACTTTGTCTTCTGCTGCAGCAATAGATACGGGAGCCCCTTCGATTTCACAAACGGAAACAGGAACTTGCGTCAACAGACGTGGGCTGGGGATTTCCTGAGCCGCATTGACAACTGGCCATTGCATGGAAGCCATGGAGCAAGGGCGGACGACATTCTGATCATTGATCAATGCTTTCCCTAAGACAGATGCCTGCGACAAACCACGAGGAGCCTGGACTTCCGCAGTGACTAAGAGAATCCCGCGAGATTGCCCTGCAGGTATTTTTAGTCCTGTCGCTGAGACACCCGTTGGTAATCCAGTCATTTCGATATCGATTTCTCCATCGAAGCCGTCACGTCTAACAACAACAACCTCAATCGGCATTGTCGTTCCACCACGTAATGCCAGAGGTTTCGACAGGGCATTGCGGTCGCCATTACGCAGATTCATGTGCAAGGCCCAACCAACCAATGCGAAATCAGGATTGGCTTTGCGGATGATCAGTCGATAATCATTTGAAGGATCGTTTCGGGTTCCCCCAAATAAATCACGCAACTGCAGACGATGAGTTCCATCTTCTTTGATTTCGACTTTGCCAAGGACGTCAGTCGAGCCCGCATTGTAGGGAGGGCCGTCATAAGAATATCCGTTACTGGAGACTTTGACAGGACTCGGGATGTCATTCAATTCAGCTATATCAGTCAGCTTTTCCTGCTCCCCTTCTTTTCCAACGTGTTGAACGAGAACAAAGGGATCGGTTTGCCGTCCCATACGTTCCGAAGCGACTTCGACCCACCAGACCTCGCCTTTTTTCGCCTCAAACTCGAATGTGTCGACATCGGCAGCTGGATAAAAGTTACCGGAGATAAGACATGGCAGAGAGATCTGCTGAGCTTCTTTGGACTGATTATTCGGCTCTGTTTCTGTTTCCAGAGTCTCCTCGGTGTATTGCGAAGGAGGCCAGGAGAAAGAATTCACCAACTGGATGGATGGCAAACGTTCGACCTGCTCATCAGGAGAAAGTTCCTGCAATGAAAGGCGATAAAAAAATTCAGCGCCTCCGTTGTAGGTTAAATCATGAACTTTAATGACATAGGTAGCCGTTTCGGGGGCAGTGAAATCAATCGCTCCGCCTCGCCGTTCAACCAGCAAATCTCCACCATTTTCATCGGCAACAATGAGTACGGGTTTGAGTTTCGAGTCGATCCCTTCGGCTCCGCAATCGACAACAATACGCTGATTCTTCTCTGCGTTGAAGGTATAATAATCGATCGACTGCTTCGTCATGACCCCATTGCAAAGCGAATTGACCTCAAGCAGCATTGCTGTTTCGAGCGTCGTGTTCGGTTTAGTGCGAACCACTTCAGGGCGTTTACTGACCGTAAACACTCTTGACGATGAAATTCCCAGACGAGTCATCACATAAGCCTCGTGAATACCTGTCGGGCAATCGGTTGCGATTGTCACTTCATACTTCAGCGGTATTGGCTGACCATTTGCGTCAACCTGTTTTTTAGAAGTGATTCCCGGGTGAGAGAAAAGCAATTCTTCTGCTGCATCCAGATTTTGACCAGTAATGGTCACCTCAATCGTACTACCAGTCTGTCCGCCCATTGGCATGGTAGTTAATAGCCGGGGAGCAGGCAGGCAGACGGATTGGGCATTGACGGATTTGAGACTGGAAAACAGAGTCACCACACAGAGGATGGCAAATGAAGCCCTCTGGATTCGGTTTTGACGCAGTAGATTCGGTTTCATATTTGATTCTCTCAGACTGAATCGGGTTGTCAGTGATTCGAAGCTCTAGTGATTAAACATGAACTCTTTTGTGTTCATTAAGGCCCAGAGAAGGTCCTGCCAGTTTTGTTTTTCCAAGGTCGCTGGAGCGATTGGTTTTCCTTCTGCATCGAGTGCAGTTGCATTCAAATATTCGAGAGCGGTTTCAATTTCATGCGGCTCTGGCTTGCGTGAATACGCAAGCAGATACATCTCATGGATTTTTGCTTCTGTTGATTCGTCCGACTTCGCGAACTGATCTGCCTGACCGTTTCCTGTGGCAAGTTTTGTTTTAATTTCTGAAGAGTTAATCAGATGCAAACTTTGAGCCAGACTCGAGGATTGAACACGTTCGCACTCACAGACACTCAAACTGCTCGGACGTCCAAAGACCTGAAGGAACTGGGACGAGTTATAACTGTTATCAGGCAGGGCAATGGCACGTGTGCCAACGGGCAGGTTGGCAAAACGTGTTGTTGCGCCAGTCAGGTCGTCGATGGCATCGAGTAAAACTTCGGCTTGCATACGACGAGGATAAAACCGGGAGTAGTTTTGACGATCTCCCAGGTTATGTTCATTCGGCATCGCGCTGAGTTGGTAGGCTTTGGAGGATGTGATCGCGCGAACCATTTCTTTGAGGTCATAACCACTGTCGATGAAATGCTTTTCGAGTGCCGCGAGCAATTCCGGATTCGTCGGCGGATTGGTGTCGCGAATATCATCTTCCGGCTCAATCAAACCTCTGCTGAAAAAATGCTTCCAGTATCGGTTCACAAGAGCCTTGGCGAAATATGGGTTCTCGGGAGAACTCATCCAGTCTGCCAGTTTCAGCCGAGGATCGACATCAGGCGGGATTTCTCCCATATCGGCTCCAAGAGCAGCCGGTGTGAGATTTTCTCCAGATTTCACATTCTTGGCCGTCGCGATACCACGCTTGTGAAAAATCAAGTCCTCCCCAGCAGTCGCGGTCGGTTTGCGACCGATCTGGCTGAAGAAGGCAGACAGTGAATAATAGTCATCCTGACTCCAACGCTCGAAGGGATGATGGTGACACTGCGCACATTGCATTCTGACACCAAGAAATAACTGAGCGACATCTTCGAGTTGTTCCTTGGGATCCTTGACCCGTTTGTACCAGGCGACAGGGGGATTGCTGACGACAGTTCCGGTCGCCGCCAATAGTTCGCGCACAATCTGATCGTAGGCGACATTGGCCAGGAGACTGTCGCGAATCCAGGCATGAAAGGCGAAGTTGGCCGTAATGTCGCTGGCGTTATCACGTCTGTTCTTGAGCAGAGGTGTCCATTTGCTGGCGAAGTAATCGGCATATCCTGGACTGCGGAGTAATCGCTGAATCACGATGTCCCGCTTATCAGGATCGGAACTTGCGAGGAATTCTGTCGTCTCCTTTTCGGTTGGAATTCTTCCAGAAATATCCAGGGAGACTCGACGTAGAAAAGTCGCATCATCGCAAATCGGTGAAGGGGGAATGCCGAGTTCCTTCAGATTTTCAAAAACGAAATCATCAACAAAATTGTTCGAATCTGGAACTTCTTCAACAGGAGCGCCAAGTGGAACCGCAGCAGTGTAGACCGAAACCTGCCCCTGATACCTCACCATAACGGCGACTTTGCCAGGAATATCGCTGGCCTTGACAAGGCCTTCTTCATCGACATGAGCCATCGCTTCCGAGTTGACCTCGTACAGTGCAAGGGAAGTGACATCGCGAATACTTCCGTCTGAGTATTTAGCGAGAACGTTCAACTGCTGTTGATGATTCATCTCAAGGACCGAACGAGCCGGTTGAACTTCGACCGAAACCAATTCGATGGCATTCTCATTGGAATACCGCATGCCCTGCTCGATCCAATTGTGGAGTAACTCAAAACCGGAGGATTCCGGTGTCAGTCGCATACCACCGCCATGGGGCACAAGAGCAGCGGCTTTTTTGAGTAACAGGCTTTGATCTGGAGACGAAGGGAAGACTCGACGTCCTCGACCATCCATCACGATGGCTTCGTAATCATCCAGAGATTCAAATCCTAACAGTGAGAGTTGGAAACCGTTCTGACCACCGCCAGCTTTTGCATGACAGACACCCGTATTGCAACCCGCTTTTGTCAGAACCGGGATAACATCATTGGTGAAACTAATCGGCTTAGTCCCCTCGGCTGCTGAAACCGAATTGATCAAGAGCAAGCATACGCAAAGCGTTCCTTGCAAAGATAACATCGATAATTTCGCAGGAAGGACTTGTGAGTCACGACTCATGTCGTATCCAATCACAATTTGAGGATATCAAGGCAGTTTGGATGCAGGGGGATCGTGTGGGGTATCACGTGAAATCATTGCGACATAGGCATTGGTTCCCGTAGATACATATATGATCATCAGCAACAGGCAGACTGTCAACGGTTTATGTCACTTTATGGGTATTTAGTGAAGGATTACTTTCGATGATATTGAGACCACGAGTGTTTGCATTTCAGGAAAATGGCTGCGAATTTGTATAGCAGAATGTTAAAACCATTGCTTGTTAGAGAGTAAAATCGGTGGTCTGTAGGTGAATGGGATGGCGATTCTCAATCTGTTTATTTGCGTGATTACTGGATTGATTTTGTGCTATGTTACATTTTTCGATGTAAAAAAAGGACGGTTTCATTTCTCTGCTGAGAGCTCTGGCAGTCGTTCTGCAAGTCATGAAATATTTGTTGGCTTTTTGAATTGATCGAAATAACAATTTTATCCAGACGCTCTCAGTTCATACCCATACGAAAGTCACAAAATTGAAAGCCGGTCGTTATCGTCACTACAAGGGTAAGGATTACATCGTCATCGGACTCGCTCGACACAGTGAAACCGAAGAAGAGTTGGTGGTGTATCGCACAGATTATGGGGATCGAAGTTTGTGGGTTCGTCCGAAGGCGATGTTCTTCGAAACGATTGTTCGTGACGGAGAACAGATCCCCCGTTTCAAATTTATTGAAGAGGTCGAAGAAGCCAGATGAGAACTGAGCGAGAAAAAATGCTGGCTGGAGAATTGTACGATGCACTTGACCCCGAACTGGTGAAGCAGCGAGAGTGTGCTCGGGATCTGTGTTTCGAATTGAATTCAACTCGACCGCGAGATCAGCAGGTTCGATCGCGAATCTTTAAGGAATTATTGGGCAGCGGAGGCGATACTGTCTGGCTGGAACCTCCGTTTTATTGTGATTACGGATCCAATATATACCTCGGTGAACGAGTCTATTTCAATTTTAATTGTGTGGTTCTCGATGTCTGTGAAGTCAAGATTGGCGACTTCACGTTTTTTGGTCCAGCCGTTCAGATTTATACGGCGACTCATCCATTAAATGCCGAACTCAGGCGAACACAGGAATTTGGAAAGCCGGTGACAATCGGTTCGGATGTCTGGGTGGGAGGTTCTGCCGTCATCTGTCCTGGTGTAACAATCGGCTCAAAAGCCGTTATCGGGGCGGGAAGTGTTGTGACCAAAGATATCCCAGCGGGAGTCCTTGCAGCCAGGAATCCCTGCCGGGTGATTCGATCTCTTGACGAGCCGGGCAATGACTGATACCAACTCAAATAATCTGTTTCAGAATTTACCGAACAAACTTTCTGAAGAACTGATCACAATTCTTGCAGAGAATTCGCATGTTCGCATTGAACGGATCGTCTCCACCGGACATGCCAACGAAAAGGGATTCTGGTATGATCAAGCCGAGCATGAATGGGTAATCGTACTCAAAGGCGAAGCCAGATTAGTTTTTGAGACTGGTCAATCGATTGTCATGCAGCCGGGAGATCATCAATTGATTCCTGCTCATCAGAAGCATCGCGTCGAATGGACAACTGACAAAGAACCGACTGTGTGGTTAGCAGTGTTTTATCAAGCAAAATGAACAGTCTGAAGCATCAATTTGACGAACAGCGATTTACGAATGGTTATGAACTCGTAAATGGTGTCGCTATGCATCAAGCCAACGGAGAACAGTTTCAGATTCCCCCCGACGTTATTAAACGAAATGTCGCCCTAGGCCAATTTGTTGAATTAAGAATTGATTCCCCCAGGTTCTCAGTTCATGAGGACGATGTTACTTCTTGTACTTGTCCTTCCTGCAACGGGGAACTCTCCAAACCAATACTCAGGCACGAGCACCCTGAATCGTTATTAAACCTGCCCTCTCCAAAACTTCCTTCCCGTGGCTGGGGAGAAGACTTCTGGGTCCAGATTCAGGACGTCTCTGATAAGCATTTTAGAGGCGTCGTTGATAATCATCTTGCAGAATGCCACCTGCACGGGCTGGATTCAGGAAGCTCCATTTACTTTCATGCGGATCACATCCTCGCATTGCATGACATCCACAAGTTGGAAATTGTCGAATCGATGTCAGCCGGTGACCTGAAAGAATTTGCACAATATCTGGGAAGTCTGAAAAAACGCAATGATTAGCGAGCGTTGAACTCAGCAGCTTTTTTCTGAAAGAGTTCCAACCAGCCCTGTGTGATTGCTGCAGACATGTTATTCGGTTTCTGGCGATATTCCTGCGGAGTTGTTCCCCAATAAAACCCAATCCAACCGGTCGCATATTCTCGGGAGCGAGTAATGAATTGTTCCAATTCGTCGACATTACATTTGAGTGGAAAGATTTCTTCGATAATGACAGGCTTTCCTGCCTGTTTAAAACCCTTCAATGTTTGAATTGCTTCTTCGAGTTTATTCTGTTCTGGATAAATATGCATGGCGATGAAATCGAGGTCGCCAGCAACTTTCATGGGATCAAAACCTGAATTGAGTCCCGGCCGGTCGAGACTCCAGGGGACCATGCCGACAGTGATCAGGTGACGTTTATCGTGCTTGTGAATCGCAGTGACAAGTGTGTGAATCCAATCTCGGGCAATCTCAGTTCGTTCCCGCCCTCCCTGATCCAAGGTAATGAACTGCACAAAATGCTTATCCCCAAAAGCAGGACCCAGCCAGTCTGTTCTTTTCCTGGTGCCTCCGGGAACAACAGGT
The DNA here is from genome assembly GCA_003503535.1 of Planctomycetaceae bacterium. Taxonomy (GTDB): domain Bacteria; phylum Planctomycetota; class Planctomycetia; order Planctomycetales; family Planctomycetaceae; genus Rubinisphaera. The sequence continues at coordinate 30,893 of DOCI01000355.1, read as the reverse complement.
TCGTTCATCAGATCGTAACAAAAAACAGCCGGGCTGTTTGCACACGTCTTGGCAATCGCTTCCCAGAAAACCGCTTGAGCCTGCCAGCGTTCCGATTCACTCAATTCATCGTACCAGGCTGGGACATCCTGTTTGTGGTAACAACCCAGTCCGGTCACATCAAGATACAGCCCCGTTCGCTCAGCCAGTTCAAGCAGTTTGACCAGACGCTTCAATGACGCTTTCTTCGGCTGGATTGGACTATCCATGAACTTGCCAAATTGTAGATGAATACGAACCACATTGGCCCGTAGTACTTTCATCTCCTGAAACGCCTCTTCAACAGTTTTCCAATCGTCGTCCCAGTAATCTTCGAGCAGTTTTCCATCACCTTCGTGATCGTAGTTGAATCCCCAGGGGACAAACGGTTGGTTCGTTCCCGTTTGTTCAAAACCATTCCCATCCTGAGAGACTTGTATCCATGACATCTCTTCAGCGGAACAATGAGAAGCAGTAATAATTGCGACTATTGAAAGTATGATTTTCAGCATTTTGTTACCTCATTTATACTGAGAGGCTGAAATCGCAGAAACAATCCAAAAGCAATATTATTCGGACTTTGTTTTTGCTCCCTCTTCAGTCGACTTAATCAACAGTTGTGGATCTTCCAGCACGAAATAATGTCCATGGTCGGCAGTCACAATCATAACGGTTTCGTCCCAGTTGCTGTTGGCCTCGACCCAGTCGGTTACCACCTTCACAGCAGCATCTCCACTGAGAACGGCTCCGATGGAATTATCGAGGTTGTTGTCATGGTTGGCCCAGTCGACATCCCCCGCTTCGACCATCAACCAGAACGGGGCATCGTTTTGCGACAGGACATTGATGGCTTGAGCAGTAAAATCACTGAGTGTCGGATTTTCAAAGAGGTCAGCTTCGGTGTAATTTTCGGCTTTCTTGCTACGGCCAATTGGGGGATTGAAGTCACCATTGGCGGTTTGAAATGGGAGGTGTCCTTTGTCGACGCCAAAAAATCCAAAGAGTCGTTTCTGCTGATCAATCGCATCCTGAGCCGCAACTTCTAACAACGTTTTTCCAGAAACTCCCTCGGTCCGTTGCGCGACCAGATATTTTCCACCCATGCGGGAATCGGCTTTTAAAAGATCCTCTGTCGTCAAATACCCATTGCCGGGAACAAAATTCTCTCCCTGACCTGAATCTTGATTTCGATCTTCTCCAAAGCCACAACCAATCAACACGTCAACACCTGAAAGTGGATTGTTGGGATGACTGATTGAAGTGAGTCCCAGCAAATCCCGTGTTAAATCCTGATAGTCGTTTCGAGATACATTATGAGCGTAAGCTGCTGCTGGAGTGGCATGACTGATGGGAACTGAAGTGACGACACCAATTTTATAGTTCTTCTTTTGGGCCAGATGAGCAATTGTCGTAAACTGATTTCCGAAGGGGCCGATATTGATTGCAGCATCGTAGGTTTTTTCTCCGGTCGTCATGCTGGTGGCAGAACTTGCAGAATCAGTATAAGTATGTTCGATGGTTCCTTTGCCAATCAGGTATTCTAATTCTGTTGGAATTGACCAGGGATACGGTCCACCAATGGCAGCAGTGTATCCGCCTAATTTGGGATTGTTCTCCATCGAAACTGTTTGCTGATCGACATTGACTTTGCCATTGTCCGAATAGGGGCTCGTCACCATCCAGCCAAACTGTGACGTTCCCTGTGCCTGATAATCCTGGAAATGAAGTCCACTGCCGCGACCGGAATCGTATTTCACCTGTTGATTCCTGTAAGTGCTCGCATTAAATGTAGTCTGCCAGTCCATGCCATCGAA
>DOCI01000355.1:12546-28931 GCA_003503535.1 Planctomycetaceae bacterium | reverse complement strand
TGCCAGTCCATGCCATCGAATACGACCAGTATGATATGCTTTTTGCCATCTCTTAAAGCTGCCAGTTGTATATCATAGATATTTGTCTGATCGAAATACTCGGCCTCGTTGTTAACCGTTCCTGGGGGAACACGATGGAAGATTTGTCGGACAGATGCCGTATTCCGATAGGGACTGTTTTCATTTTGATAATCCGTCAGATCGATGCCATCTCCTGCTTTGCCTGTTCCAAAAGTGTAAACGGGAATCAATCGATTCGAGTGAGTTCCCCACTTCATGTAATTGTCCTGTTCCCATCCCCAATGCCCGACCGGAGATTTTCCAGCTTCAACGGCATCGGTTTGAAGTTGAAAGAGATAATCTTCACTGCGAACGGAATGAATTGGGAGTGAGATCGTTAAGGCAATAGTCAGGAAGAAAAGTCTGAACACAAGAATTCTTTCATCTGGTAGGTTTTTCAGGGGTGGGATGTCAAACAATCAGTGGTTCAGGGATTGCTTTTCGAATTGGAATGTTGCAGCCACGGGATAATGGTCGGATAACATTGAGGTTTTGGAGTTAACAAGACATTGAGCTGAAATGCAGGATTTGATTAAATTGGGAGAGCAAAAAATGTAATCGAGCCTGCGCTCGGGCCCCAGGTCTTCACTTCTTCTTAATTCTGTGGGGAAAGTCCCAACAAACTGATTTCGCTGGCTCGCGATGACATCCACTAATCCAGCCTGTTCAAGTTTCTCGATGTGCCAGTAATCAATTTTTCCATTTTTGAGATTATTCCCTTGAGTCTGCTTATCGAGCCGCTCGAAAAATGGGATCAAATCCTTTGAGGAATTGTACTCAGATTGATCGCGGGGTGAAAATGTATTGAAATCACCTGCCAGAATTATTTTTGAATTGGCCGGGAGTGCGTCAATATCTTTGAGCAGTAAATTAATTTCACGCCGACGTAATTCCCAATTGGAAGGATGCAGATGAATCACATAAACATATAATCCGTGTGTCTGACATCGCAGCAGCCCATGATGGAATCCCTCTTTTGTTATTTGAATATCTTCAATGGGAGCACTCGAAGTGATGCCTGTGGGAAAACCGTCTTCTTTCAATAACTCACTGTAGGGATGCCCCCATGCGCTGGCATCTTGCTCCAAATTCGTTTTCCGGTAACCGTTCAACTCCTGCAGAGAGACAATATCAGGTTTTTGCTCGTTCAAATATTTCAGGGCCTTTGCTTTTTGTTCTGGAGCTTTGGAGAAACCATACCAGACATTGAAGCTGACGACCCTGACCGACTTTAAAGGTGAGGCAGCCTGCAAAAATGCAGAAGATTCGAACAGGAAAAAGATCAGGCACAGAATCGTGATTCGCTTCATTTTATATCCATCTGATTCGAGGTGATGTCCCGTTTTATTTAATGCGAAGACACGCGATACTTCGTGCTAATCATTTGTGCTAATCAATAGTATCTCTGAAATGCGTTTGCAGTTGATGCCAGCTAAGCAACTTTCACAGACCCCCACCCTAAATTGCCAATAATGATGCATCTGATGAAGGATTGCTCTGGAGAGATATTTAATTACAGTTAATATGGGGATCAATCTTCTTTAGGAATTTAAACTCAAATACGAACCGATCTTCCCTGCATTCATCACATTCCCAATAATTCAGGCAGTACTATGAACAATGAACAGGATACGACGCCATCCTGTGCGGAAGATCGCCGTAAACAACTTCGACAACTCCAGCACGACATCAAAACCCATCTTGGAATTGTGACGATGGGATTGCATACCCTGGAAAGTGCACGAGATGAACCCGAGACGTTCGCTGAAATCTGCAGAATGATTAAAGAAAGCGGAGCCGAGCCATTAATGGAGATTGTCTCCGAAATCCTGGAAATCGCCTGCTCTGAGTAAACCAGTCATTTCATCAGGAGATGGAATTTTCACCCTGATTTTCAGCTTGATGTATTTTTAATGGCCAACCAGGAAATTGATTCGTCTCATTGCCATCGGTTGGATCAATAAGAAATTTAAAAGAATCAATCGTGTAAGTTTTTGCCTGAGTGTCGACCGTAACAATTCCAAAACCGCTTCCCTTCTGATGAGCCTTATCGTATCGATTCTTTTCTGAGGCAACTTCTGGATTACCGACCGAATATACATAGACAAGATTTCCCAGCCCATCTGTAAACTCACCAGTATTTGGTAAATCATGTTTCGGTCGATTCTGATGAGGCATCTCCAACTCATCGGGACGCCACCAGCGAGGATAGCCGACGGCTATCGCAGGAGGACAGAATGACCAGTTGCTGTCTCGTTGTTTTTGGAATCCGTACTGACACATTGTCGTCAAATGTTGATCGCCATTGACATGCAAAGCCTTTGACTTGCGGATAATACCGAGCGCATGCTGCCGAGCTGTTTGTGGCCAGCCTCCGCAATCCAGGTCCGCTTTTAAATAGCCATTGTAGTCTCCATGATGGGTCGCAACTCCGGCAAAAACGGTCTGACTCAGCAGGACTTTCATCGAATGTCCCCGCCAGTCTTCCACCCACTGTTTCAAGAATTCTTCCTGACGTTCACCGAGTAAAACCAGGCCTGGTTTATCCAGTTTCGAGCAATCAAATTCGGGATCTTGCACATGGTCTGCCCGTCCACTACCTGTGTCGACATGCTCTGGCCCGCTTTTCCACTGACGGTCAGCAATGATGGCAAAACTGACATCGCCGTAAACCATGTCGCCGTAATAGACACTCATGTCTTGTTTGATCGTCGACGGATCATAAAAATCTGGATGATGTGATGTGCAGGTCAAATGGACTGCATTGACCATGCGAACCGGTTCACGGTAACCACCTTTGGAAGAGGCTCCCTTGTCGATGCCCTGCATCGGTGCTCCACCTTCACCCCAGATGTTTCCCTGAAAAACATCATGGTCGTCAGGAATACATAGGGTTGGACGGTCTCGCATCGCTTCACGAAAGGACCAGCCGAACTGATAGAATTTTCGCAGATAATTCAGGATCGCAGGTTCAGCGGGATCGCGAATGATGCCGAAGCCGCCATGATTTTCATAAATCTGATCACCAGAAAAATACAGTAAATCAGGATCGAGCTTCATCAAATTTTCATTGACGGGTTCATAAGGAAATGCGTAATCGTTCTGGCAGGTCAAAGCCCCCATGCGTAAAGGCCTGCCGGTTGGATTAGCCTTAATCGTCCCAGACCATTCTGAAACAGACTCCCCTCCCCCCTTGAGGTGTTCCCGGTAAATTAATTTATATGGGGTCTCTGTTTTTTCATCCCAGTTCGGAATCCGAAATGTCGCAACCCAGGCGTCGGTCTCTAAATCGGACTCCCCTGCCTTCTGCCACTCTCCCTGTTTTTTAATCTGGAGTTCCAGTTGTAGGTGATCATCCTTACCCAGAGGTCCGGTTAGTCCACTCAATTTGAGTACAAAACCTTCGTCACTGCGGGAATCACTCAGTGAATACATGGACCAGAGAATTGGTCCGAATTTGTGATTTTCATTGACGGAAAATGCATCCCCGCCAACCTTCCAGTCGCGAAACGCATACCGACTCCCATCAGATTTGCGATCAGCTGTATTGAAATTATTGGCTAACGCGACATTCCCCAGAATTGCCTGGGGACGGAAGAGATTCCTGAGAGTGCCGAGTGTTTTTTCGCCAGAGTATGCCGTCAACTCAAGTTGATATTGATCTCCAGCGGGCTCTCCCTTCAGCTTCAGAGTCACATCCTGAAGATCTGCTTTTCCCGTCAAATCACTTCGCTTGCCGCCGAGAACGAGTTGGTTTTCAACAACACCAGCGACAATACCTCCCGGAGCAAAACAGTTACTGCGATATTCATTGATATCACTGCTGACTCCCACGCGAAAAGCCACTCCTCCCTCTTTTTTACCAGCCTGCACCTGTCGGGTATTCACCGACATTTGAAATGAACCTTCAGGGTTCGTGATCTGATGCGTCAGCAAATGCACACTGCGATTTCCCGATGTCGACTGACATTCGGCTGCCCCATTGACAATTCGCCAGTTTTCCATCGGATTGGCCCAAAACTCCTCACCCAACCAGACTCGATCATGAGTTTGTTTCCAATTCCCGACAACCTGTAATTTCTCGGAGCCGTCTTTTTCATCTCCACGAACTTCAGGACTATTTTTTGTACCGATCAGGGCAGAACCCATCGTCAATAATTTCAGGGCGACTCGTCTGGGAATTTCATTAATCATGGTGCATCCGATTTTATTATTGTGAGGAGGAATTATTTTCTGATCAGTAGTCTCTGTTGTATTCTTCTGATCGAAACATACATCAGTCAAGTGATCAATCGTTGATGTGTGATTTTATGAAGTGACTGGAGCAACAAAAATCAGAAGCGGAAGTTTGTTTAAGGGATCCAACAAGAAAATAGTGATAGATCTATTTTATCGTTTCTGTACCACTATTAACAAACTCAAAAACTCTTTGCCATCTGAGTGATGACAAAGAGTTTTTGTGAGGAATTTCCTGTTTTGTCAATAAGAAGCAGACGTTCAAGCAGTCAAAGCGACTTCATCTCGTACTGATTCCTCGTCAGTTTGATCAGGCATACTCGGCAACACTGGGGCATCCAGATTGGCACCGTTCGGTCGCACTGCCACGGTTCGCATACCGATTTCTCTGGAGGCGACGACCAAATGCGGAATTCTTGTGAGCAGTATCAGGGCCAGGAAACGTCCCAGCCCAGAAAGAGCGAAGAGAATCAAATAGGCATTGAAGCTGGTATTCATCGAATACAACAGCAATCCCCCCACCAGGGACCCGCAGACCCAGGCTGTTACATTAATCAGATTGTAAACGGTCAGCAATCCAGTGCGTTGCTGTTCGGGAATCGACTCAAACAGGAGCAGGAAAAAGGCAAGTTCATAGGCAGCCCAGACTGCTCCTGAGTAAAGCTGAATGGTCATCAACCAGTAATAATTTTGTGAGAAAGTCCATCCGAGACTGACAGGTGCAATCCCCAGAGCTCCAATCCATAACAGCCGCATTGCTCCGACGCGATGAGCCAGACGACCCCAGACTGGCAGCGCGAAGATTCGTGCCAGAAAAGCGACCGCGATTAAACTCACAAACTGCAGGTAAGATAACTTCAGATTGTTCAGCATGAACGGCGTAAAATACGGTCCAGACATCTGCACAGCCGCCTGTGTTGCCACCAGGAACATGAGCAGGCGACCGCCCGGCCCCTCGGTTAAATCCCGGCATGTCTGCGTGATCGGTCGACGAACCATGCCTGTTGGAATCGGGAACGGCTCACGTTGTCGAGCCAGCATATAAGTCGATATCAAGCGACAAATCCCCGCAACGCTGAACAAAATTGCAAAAGCGGCTAACAACCGATTATGCTGGGAGGCATACTGCAAAGATAGTCCAGCTGCGATGAATCCAATAAAGACACAAGCTTGAGAAATTCGAGTTCGTGAAGCAAAGTATTTTGAGCGGACTCGCACGGGAACCAGAGTTCCAATCCAAGTATTCCAAGCCGGACCAGTCGCCAGGCTTGTTCCCCAATACAGGGATGCAATCAACACCACTTCAAACGTTCCCAAAGTTCCCCTGCAGGCTGCGAATATCAGAGGAACAAACATTAAAGCCTGCACCAGAGAACAGGCGACAACCCAGTTTTTATGAGAACCGATTTTCCGAATTGCCCACGGGGAGATTAATTGCAGAATTCCTCCGAGAAATAAGGGCAGGCTGCCAATCATCCCCGAAACAAGTTCTCCGAGACCAATCGCCAGCACAAAAGCAGGCAGGTAGGTTTCTCCCATCCCAACCATCAAGCCAAAAGCTGCCCCATCGCCCACGCTGTATTTGAGATCCTGACGAATCAGCGATTGAGGCTTCCCCTGATCGACTCTCGGCAAAGACGGATTTTCGAGTTCATTGGTGGGCAAAATTCGCAGCATAGTTCAACCGGACAATTGGCCGGACACCATCAAATAAGGAAAGGACATGCTTCAGGTCGAATAGGGAGAGCTACCTTGAAGTGCAAGTAATATGCGATGCCATCAGTTCCGTAAATATCAAGATGCTGTTTGAATAATCCTGTTGTGTGCGGTTAAGGCGAAAATCGTCTCTGGGTAAGTTTTCAAACGATCTGGTAATCTTCAGAACAATTTCGATTTGGATCCACAGAGCTCGTCTGAAAAACTGTGGATAACCAACCATAATGATCCCCTTTTTTCTAACGGAACCTGAATTTGGTGGTTTATGACAAAAATGACGCCTGGTAAAACTTGAACTCCAAAAAAACCTGGAGTGACGGTGCCGCTCCGCCTTAGCGGGAGCCCCTGAATTTTTTAAATTCGGGGACTTCTCTCCAAGATCGCCCCGCAACACGGATTTGTGTGAGTAATGTAATCGATTTGGTGTGAATCATGACTCTTGAGAAGCGATGATTTGCTCAGGTTTTCAAATGGATTCTTCAGTCGCATGGGCTTCAAGCGTAAGAAAACACGTTTATTGCCCCTGCATGAATGCATCAAATAATCTTCCAGTGGGCTTCAGGAAGCGAAATCTATCCATAAACACACCTGTTGGATTAGCGTCGACTCGGCCAAAAGCCGCCAATGCATAAGTATCACTTATAATTACCAGCAAATCGCATAAATTGCATAACATAAGTTGACCGATTTATGTGTTAGCCCTAAGGTTAGTATAATTACTAATCGTTGAGTTCGAAAAATCACTTTCAGCATTTCATGCTGGCCAATTTTTAACAGGATATTTATCCCTTCACGACTCTTACATTACGAGGAAAGTATGATGAACTTGAGACACCCCAGAACTAGACATGGGTTCACGCTGATCGAGTTGCTAGTAGTGATCGCGATTATAGCAATCTTGGTTGCTCTGCTTTTACCAGCTGTGCAGCAGGCCCGAGAGGCGGCTCGTCGAAGTTCGTGCAAGAACAATTTGAAGCAGATCGGATTGGCAATGCACAATTATCACGATGTCTACCGCTGTCTGCCTTATCGTTCAGGCGGGACAGACACTTGCGGAAGTATCAGTACATCAATCGGCACTCGCCGCAGCGGGAACTGTAATCGACTGAGTGGATTTTATTCCCTCCTGCCATTCATTGAGCAAAACGCTCTGTTTGATGCCATCAGTGCTGGCGATCCCAGTATTCCCATTTCACCGGGTGGACCGGGAGGCTGGGAAAGTTGGTCGGTCTGGAATAATGCTGTCATCCCGGGATATTTGTGTCCGTCAGATCCTGGCTACAGTGTCAGCGACCCCCGTTCAAACAGTTATGTTTTCTGCGTAGGAGACAACGCGAGCGGCATCAACGGCAGTAATGTGCGAGGGATGTTCGGCAGAAGGTCAAAAGTCAAGTTCCGAGATGTAACCGATGGCCTGAGTAATACGATTGCTATGGGCGAACACGTTCGTGCCAATGCAGGAGTTTCAACCACAGGCAACCGAAATCGAATTCGTCAATCGATTGTCAATGAAGTGACTCCACTGACACCCTCTAATTGCAAAGCGACCGTCGTCAACGGCCAGTTTTCGACTGGACTTCCTGTGAAAGCCCGACATGGAGGTTCACTGTGGGATGGTCAGGCCGAACGTTGTGCATTCGGCACAATCCTGGCTCCTAATAATCCTTCCTGCTCAAACGGTAATAATCCCAACGCAGACAACGGGACTGCAATATTAACCGCTTCCAGCGAACACAAAGGCGGGGCTCAGTTCTTAATGGGTGATGGCTCTGTCCGCTTTATCAGTGAAAATATCGATGCTGGTAACGCAAATGCCTCGCCTCCCGGAGGTGGATCAAGTGTCCAGACCCCTTATGGAGTCTGGGGATCACTCGGCACCAAACAGGGTGGTGAAGTTGTCGGAGAATTTTAGACCATTTTAAAATGAATTCTGCAGCCGTATGGGAATCAGTGCGCAAATGACACTGTGTTTACTCCTACTGAATGCTGCAATTCGTTTATGAATATGCTCGAAATAAAAAACCACGGAGGAATTCCTCCGTGGTTTTTATTTGCCCCAATGCAATACTCGTCTGATTCAGACAAGGTAACTCAACGATTAATAGCGGACAATGTAATCGACGGTCAGACGATTGCTGATAACATCGTTTCGACTGCTGATTGGAATTTCATAAGCCAGACCAATTTCCTGATTACAGGTTGGTTTGTACTTGGCACCCCAAGCCATAGTCACGATGTTGTTGCCTGCGACATCTGGAGCCCCAAGGTTGAAGAAATCCAGTCCTTCGACGGAGGGGAGACCAGGAACGCCTCGATTCCCACCCTGGAACCAACTGAACCAGTTCATTTCAGTCAACAGGTAGAATTTCTTGCTGACCATATAGTCGAGATGCTGAGACAAATACATCGATTTGCTTTCGTCAGCGGCATCGGCTGGGAGACGGAGACCGGCTGCAGCCAGATAATGCATATTATCGCCTACTCTGGTTCCACCAGTCGCATACAGATGAAATTCTCCATCGCCATTTCCTTGAGCAGCTCTATGAGATCCAACTGGCATTTCATACGAAGCTCCAACACTCAGTAACTTGCCAGCGCAAGTATCCCGAAATACTGTATATTTCAGTCCGAGAGCGACATCAGCCCAGCCATCATCGATGACCGCATTGGACGACGTCAAATAGCCGTCTTTGGCGGCAACCAGTGAAACACGATCAGTCAGAGCGGCACGAATTTGAACGGCCATTAAATTGATTTCTCCACCACCCACTCCTTGAGGAACGACATGGTGAATGTAAATCGGACGCAATTCGGTCAGTGTTCGTGGATCCTCGAAGAAGACCGGATTCGTCATCGGGCTGATGAAGTCATCAAAGCAGTGGTCACTCGATGCAAAAATTCCCAATAACAGGTCATCACCGCCACAGCAGCCATCGTCGCAGCAGGAGTCCACACATTCGTCCCAGTAACAGGTGTCATCACAGCAACTGTCGATGCAGCAATCCGAAGTGTTTTGAAAGACATTGTCAAACAGACCTGCCTCGACAGGTGCAACAGACAGGCTCAATAGCCAGCTGCAAAAAATAAAACTGACCCTGCGCATTGATCACTCTCCCCAAATCAACAGAAATAACGATGTTCAGTCTAATTGAGGGGAATCCCTGGAGCATATTCAAAATTGAACTGCAGCGTATGGTATGAACAAACACAGCTATTAATCGCCGTTTAATGCAGTCATGCAACTGCAGTATCCATTTGAAAATGGTCTAGTCCGGTAACTCCTCAATTACCTGAACTATCGGTGTGCTGAGTTGTTCTGGCATTCCCTGAAATACTCTGCATGAGGAATATGCCGATATTCTATGTTAGACTAAAGCGATTATGACGATTTGTCACAGTTTAGTTTGAATGAGTGTGCCAAATCGCACAGTTAGTGTGCAGAAATGAATCCTTAGCATTGTCATGCACTTAATTTTGCAGTTCTGTTGATGGATTATGATGACCTAATCCACTGAACTGAACCCGCTGCCCAATATTACAGAATGTCTTACGGCTGTATTTTGAAATTCAATTATCAATAAGAATCAGGAATTATCGCTATGCAACGACGTCAATTTACACTCGGAAGTTTTGGGCTCGTCTGGGGGGTTACTACGAACTGGGGACTGCAGGCTCTGGCTGCAAATATCGATACAAAAGTTTATCGTGTCGGTGTGATTGGGCATACCGGGCGGGGGAACTTTGGGCATGGATTGGACACGGTTTGGCATGATGTTGATCGAACAGAAATCGTTGCGGTCGCGGATGCCAATGAGGAAGGATTACTGCGGGAGGTGTCCAAACTGAAACTCGATGCCGAAGCAGGCTATGTCGACTACCACGAGATGCTGCAGAAAGTTCGGCCTGAGATTGTGGCGGTCTGTCCGCGTCACCCCGATCAGCATCATGCAATGATCATGGCGGCTATTGAGGCGGGAGCGAAAGGAATTTATGTCGAAAAGCCTTTCGTCCGAACGCTCAAAGAAGCACACGAAGTGCTGGCCGCAGCGAAGAAACACAACGTAAAAATAGCAGTCGCGCATCGGAATCGATATCGCAATGAATTACAGATGATTGATCGGCTGATTGCAACTGACGTGATCGGGAAGTTGCTTGAGATTCGAGGACGAGGGAAATGCGATCCCCGTGGCGGTGCAGAAGATTTGTGGGTTCTCGGTTCGCACGTCTTAAATTTGATGACTTATTTTGGAGGTGCTCCGAAATCGTGCTCTGCGGTTATGCAGCAGGATGGTCATCTCGTTACGAAGCAGGATGTGCATGACGGACCAGAAGCAATCGGTCCCATCGCAGGAAACGAACTTCATGCACGATACCTGTTTGATTCAGGAGTCGTTGGATATTTTGAATCGATTGCAAACGGAGGCATTGGCAGCCATGGGTTCGGCCTGCAATTGATTGGATCAAAAGGCATGATTGAACTTCGCTGCGATGAAACCGACTTTGCTCATCTGATTCCTGGCAATCCGTTCGCACCCTCTCAAAATGGGAAACCCTGGTTGAAGATCAGTTCGGCCGGAGCAGATCTCCCGGAGCCGAATCCCAAGCATGTTTCCGGGGTTCAGCACCATCAGGTTCCCTGTGAAGACTTGATATCGGCCATCGAGGAAGATCGGGATCCTCTTTGCAGTGCTAAAGAAGCAGCCCAGACTGTCGAAATGATCTCTGCCGTTTTTGAATCCCACCGTCAGAACGGACGAACCATTTCATTCCCCCTGGAAGTGCGAGAGAACCCATTGACGCTCATGAATTAACTTATCTCTGGCATGCAAAGAGCTTTCAAGCTTGGATTCAACCACAAAATAATGTGCCAGACTGGGTTATACAGTTATGCCGGTTTGTGAACCGTCCACGACTTTGGACCAGAAATGTTAATTCAGGGGGGATAGGTTGAGGATGTCGGATGAAACAGTTCTGTCTGATCTAATGATTGTTCCTATGCCGAAACTGATCTGTAGGGAGAGGCACGGATTAGCCTTGATGATTCCCTTCAATCGCACGGCTTCTGGATGGAACAGGTACGCGTCTGATGGATCAGACTCTAATAACAGAGCGCAGGATGTCTCATCGATTTTCTCGTGAGAAATCCTTACTGATTGTAATGGCACTGATTCTTGCATTCTCCGGCTGCTCGCAACAGTTTTGGCGAAAACAGGCTGACAAGGATACATATCGCATTCTTGACGAAAAACAATCCGACCCGAGATGGGTCAATCCCAGAACAGCACTGACTCCCAGTCCTCAGAGTCGCTTTTTCGATCCGTATCCCCCAGATTTCGAAGCGATGCCGCCAGACGATCCCGCTGCGGCTACCGATATGCAACGACCTGATGGAATTCCCGGCTACAAAGGCTGGCATAAGTATGGAAATGCTCTTAGCGTCGAAAATCCCATCTGGCTGGCAAATTTCGAATTCACACCGGAAATGGTCGATGAAGCAACGGGCGAATACATCTGCCCCCTGCCCAAAATCGAGAATTTGACAATCCTCGATGCCGTCGAACTGAGTTACCTGAATGGTCGGGAATATCAGTTCCAACTGGAGCAAACTTATCTGGCGGCATTGGCACTCACGCTGGAACGTTTTCGCTTTCAGGTTCGTTATCTTGGCATCGGTGGAGGCGAACCGGGAAGCGGTTTAACTTATGAGAATGTACCGGGTGTGCAGGATTCCCTGCGAAATAATTCCCGATTTGGCGTGAGTCAACTTTTGCCGACAGGCGGTCAATGGGCGATGGAACTGGCCAATAATACCTTATGGATTTTTTCAGGTCCTAATGCCGGAACAAACTCAGCCAGTATCCTTTCGTACCGACTCGTGCAGCCTTTACTGCTTAATGCCGGACGTAAAATCGCTCTTGAAGGTTTAACGCAAGCCGAACGAGATGTGCTTTACTCCGTACGCGACTTGGCTCGATTTCGGAAATCATTGTTCGTCGATACCGTTGGTGGTGGCTATCTGGGACTGCTCACACAGATGCAAAGTATTCGCAATCAGGAATACAACATCAGCCAGTTGGAACGACAGGTCATCGAACTCCGTGTTAATGCCGGGGCTCCTCCAGGAAATCTTGGAGCTGAACTCGAAACCTTGCCTGCAGAGCTTGTGATTCCTGATTCTCTGGCTGATAAAGTCCGGTTTGACGAAATCCAAAAAGAACTGGTTTGGTCGGGAGCAATGTCGGCTGAACAGGCACAGGAATTAACATCTTTGAGTGACGACGAACTGTTTCTCAAAGCTGCACGAGAACTCGTTCAATATCTTCGCAGTGAAGTCACGCCATTTGATGTCATTCAGATTGAATCTCGCCTGGCCAGTTCCCGCATCAACTTGCTGACATCACGTCAGCGATACCAGGAAAGCCTGGATTCCTATAAAATTCAACTTGGCTTGCCGCCCGATTTCGAAATGACGATAGACGATTCCGGTCTCGAACAATTTGAATTGATCGCCCCGCTCTTTGAGCGACTTCTTGGCGAAATTGAAGCCTCAATCGCTATCATTGGCCTGCTTGATAACCAAGCCCCGGATCTTGAGCAAACGAAGCTGGCACTGACTGAACTCGAGAGACTCTATAAGATTCTAATTGAGGAAGGTATTCCCCTGGTGAATATCGATGCCGAGAAAGTTCAGCAGAACAAACCGGAACGACTAGCCAATATCAAAGATGAAGAAACTCGCGACCGTATTCTCAGCACAATGGATCGCGATGCTGAACAACTCGTGAACCTCAAGGGGGAGATCTCTGCTCTTTCTCGCTCCTTCGATCGAATTCGTAAATATTTGGAACAGGGGGAATCTGATCAGGATTCTCTCGTAAAGGCCATCGAGGAAACTCTGGATTTGCGTGAAGACCTCCTGGTCAAAGCTCAGGGAATGCAGGTGATTCAGGTCGGATTGCGTTCCGAATTGATCGATATCAACCGTTACGAATTCAATCTGAATGATTCCATTGGGCTGGCTCTGGAAAATCGGCTGGATTTGATGAATCAACGTGGTAGTGTGATGGATGCCCGCCGAACGGTTGATGTGATTGCCAATCGACTGAAATCCGCAGTGGATGTTGTTGTTGAAGGGGATATTCGTACAGAGCCTGGCACGAGCAGACCGTTCGACTTCAGTGGACAAAGCAGCAGTCACCGGGTAGGAGTTCAGTTTACTGCCCCATTAGATCAGGTTGCAGAGCGAAACCAATACAGGGCGGCGCAGGTTAATTATCAGAGAGCTCGACGGGATTACATGGAATTCGAGGATAATGTGAAGCTCCAGATCCGGACTTCATGGAGAGATTTGCAGGTTTTAGAGCAAAATTTGGAAACAGCACGTCAATCTTTACGTATCAATGTGTTACAATATGATCAAGCTGTTGAAGAATCGAATGCTCCGGGTGGGAACACGAACTCGGGGGTTCGGGGTCGAAACCTGATTGATGCTCTTAACAATATTCTCGATTCCCAAAACCGTCTTGTCCTAATTTGGGCAAATTACGAGCGATCGCGACTTGCGATTTATCGTGATATGGGAATTATGGAAATAGATGAACAGGGCATGTGGATTGATCCGTTTTACCAACGGCTATACGATTCCCAAGACGCCGGTATCGATTCCGGTATCGGAATCGAACCCAACCAGTTCTGCCCTCCACTGACACCTGCAGGTGAAATTGACCTCACCCTCCTGCCACTGAGTGAGACTAAACTCACAGGACCGAACGATTATGGCAACGACAACTCCGGAAAAAATGAATCGGGATCCGATGTCGGATTCGAACACACAGACGTTCCCGGAATACCACCAGCCTCGCAAGAAGAAAGGCCGTTTGTGGCTGATCCTTTGCGGTGGAGTCCTGGTGCTGGCCTCGGGGACGATGTACGCGATGGGGGCGTTTCAGACCTCCGAGGACCAGACTTCTACCGAGAACTCGGCGGCATCCCCCAATCAGACCCCGGCAGAAAAGTCCCCCTGGCCCCAGCCACTGAAGAACATGGTCGGTTCGTGGTTCCCGAGTAGTTCCTCACTTCCTGCAAATGTGATTACGAAACCGGTCGCGCGCGGTAAATTTCGGATAACGATCAACGAACGAGGTTTTCTCGATAGCCAGCGTAATGAAACACTCACGTGCGAGGTTCCCGGATCGACTACCATCATCTCGATTGTCGATGAAGGGGTTTCTGTGAAAGAGGGAGACGTCGTTGTTGAACTGGATTCTTCTTCTCTTCAGGAAAAAGCCCGGCAGCAGGAAATTGATGTCACTCAGGCCGAAGCCAAACTGTCGACGGCTAAAGAGAATCTCGAAATCCAAAAAACACAAAATACTTCGGACATTGCTTTCGTCGAACTCTCTCTCGAATTAGCGGAACTTGATTACAACAAATACATCGAAGGAGAGTTGCCTCAGGAACGCGACAAAATTACAGGACAGATTCGCCTCAAGGAAGAACAACTCGCCCGTAAAAGGGAATCCTACGAGTTCACCAAACGGCTTGCCAAAAAGGGATACCGCAGTCAGTCCGACCTGGAAGCAGAGCGAATCGCAGTCACTCAGGCCGAAATTGAGTTACGCGTTGAGCAGGAAAATTTTCGCGTTTTGGAAAACTTCACTTCCAAGCGGACAATACGTGAACTTGAAGCCGACGCAACAGAATTCGTGCGTGAACTCGACCGCGTCAAACGTCAGGCCAGTGCTGCACTTTCGAAAGCGGAAGCTGAATATCAATCGGCTCTGCTGACACTTGAAGTTGAAAAAGAAAAATACAACGAATGGCTTCAGCATATTGAGTTTTGCACACTCAAAGCTCCGCAGGATGGCCAGATCGTTTACGCCAACGCCTCCAGTGGATCCCGTCGTGGTGGTTCCTCCGAACCAGAAATTTACGAAGGGGCAACCGTTCGCGAACGTCAGGCACTGCTGAAAATTCCCGATCTGACAAAAATGAAAATCGATGCCCGAATTCATGAATCGATGATCAGCAAACTCGACTTAGGTCTGCCAGTCATCATTCGAGCCGATGCCCAACCAGGTGAAGTCTTCAATGGCGTTGTTTCACAAATTTCCTCGGTTCCCCTTTCGGGATCCTTTCCAAATCAAGACATTAAAGAGTATCAAATCGCTGTCAATCTGACCGATCCCCCCGAGCGGGTGAGATTACTTCGCCCAGGAATCTCCGCTGAGTTTGAGGTTGTGGTGGATGATCGTGACAACGTATTACAAATTCCCGTACAAGCTGTTGTTCAGGTTGGTCGCGATTACTATGCCTGGGTGGTGAAAGGGAAATCGGTCGAACGTCGAAAAATCAAAGTGGCCAATTCCAACGATACCGACCTCGAACTCCTCGAAGGCGTGAATCAGGGTGAGAATGTGATCATGTCACCTCGCTCACTGTTTGCAGATGAAATCACGCAACTCGAAGAAGTCCGCATCGCAGAACTGGCCGAAAATGGGGAAGACGATTCCGCAAGCGATCAATCCGAGTCCCCTAAACCGAAAGCAGGTCGAAAAGAGGGGGCTGATAAACCTAAGGGCGATCGCCCTGCAGGTGGTCCTGGTGGTGGTGACCCTGCTGCCTTTTTCCAGCGGATGGATAAAGATGGCGATGGGGCATTGAGCAAATCGGAATTGCCCGAACCAATGCAGGCCATGTTCGATACCGCCGACTCTGATTCCAATGGCTCACTCAGTCTGGGCGAATGGAAAGCTGTGGCCGCTAAGCGAAATCGGTAATTCGAACGTGCCTGAACTTTAAAGGCTCACTTCTGGAATGCCCAGCGATGTCTTCGGGGACCTGAAAATCCATTTCACTTGTCTGACTGCAGATCACCTACGAAACCTGACTCTACCATGGCTTATGCTGCCCGCCTCATCGACTTGACCAAGCACTACCACTTAGGTGATGTCGTCGTGAAAGCCCTGCGGGGCGTCAGTCTGGACATCCCAGAAGGTGACTTCATCGCCATCATGGGATCTTCCGGAAGTGGTAAAAGTACAATGCTAAATCTGATGGGTGCTCTCGACCGTCCCACCTCAGGTTCTTATCTGCTGGCCGGTAAGGATGTCGCCACACTCAACGATGACGAACTCTCTGCCATCCGCAACGAACTGATTGGATTCATCTTCCAGTCCTTTCATTTGATTCCGCAATATACGGTTCTGGAAAACATCCTGCTGCCTCTGCAGTACCGGCCCAACGGCGAGGATATCTCGGAAAAAGACGAAGCCCGAGCCGCCTACATCGCCGACCGTGTCGGTCTGGGAGATCGACTCGATCACAAACCGTTTCAGCTCTCCGGAGGGCAACAGCAGCGCGTGGCCATCGCC
>DOCI01000355.1:11541-12436 GCA_003503535.1 Planctomycetaceae bacterium | reverse complement strand
CAGCAGCGCGTGGCCATCGCCCGTTCGCTGATTAACGATCCTCAAATCATTATGGCCGATGAACCGACCGGAAACCTCGACTCGGCAACCGGTGAGGAAATCATGAAACTTCTTAAAGAACTCAACGCCGAAGGTCGTACCATTATCATGGTGACCCACGAACCTGAAATTGCCCAGCAAACTAAAACTCAAATCTACATGAAAGACGGCCTCATCGCCGGCCAGGGCGTTTTCCCAGGACACTGAACTGTTTGCAAAGTTCAACAGGACTCACGATTAATTCCGCGACT
Organism: Planctomycetaceae bacterium; assembly: GCA_003503535.1. Taxonomy (GTDB): domain Bacteria; phylum Planctomycetota; class Planctomycetia; order Planctomycetales; family Planctomycetaceae; genus Rubinisphaera. The sequence goes on along the minus strand of DOCI01000355.1, from coordinate 12,146 downwards.
CAATCCTGCAACCGAATATCAACACTATTACGGTGAGCGGTCAGGCCTTCTTTGTCAGCCAGCAGGCGGACATTATCTGCGTCGTGCTGGAGAGCAGCTTTATCGTAGGAGATGATGGACGAGCGTTTCAGGAAGTCGTTGGCACACAAACCGTTGGCAAAACGAGCGGTTCCGCCAGTCGGAAGAACGTGCGAAGGGCCGGCGACATAATCTCCTAAAGCAACTGGCGTATAATGCCCCAGGAAAATTGCTCCGGCATTCTGCACTTGCTTAAGCATTGCTTCGGGTTCAGCTGTCGAAATGTGCAAGTGTTCTGTGGCAAGACGGTCTGTCGTCATCGCGGCTTGCTCTGCTGAGTCTGCCAGGATCAACGCACTGTAATCCTCCAGAGATTGCCGAGCTAAATCGCCGCGGGAGAGCATTCCCAATTGTCGATCCAATTCGGCATGGACGGCTTTGAGCAGCGGTTCGTGCCAGGTGATCAGCACGGCTGAGCCGGGGCTGTGCTCGGCTTGTGAAATCAAATCGCTGGCGACGAAACGAGGATCGGCGGATTCATCGGCTAATACAATCACTTCACTTGGGCCGGCGATGCTGTCGATATC
>DOCI01000355.1:8184-11440 GCA_003503535.1 Planctomycetaceae bacterium | reverse complement strand
CCGGCGATGCTGTCGATATCGACCTCTCCGAAAACAAGCCGTTTCGCCAGTGCGACAAACAGATTTCCAGGTCCGACAATTTTATCGACCTGCGGCAAACCTTCGACGCCGTAAGCCATCGCCGCGACCGCTTGTGCCCCCCCTGCCCGATAGACTTCGGCGACTCCCAATTCATGACAGGCAGCGAGCAGATCGGTGTTATAGCTGCCAAAATCTGTAGGAGGAGCGACGACTGCAATTTCCTGTACGCCAGCTGTCTGAGCCGGCACTGCTGTCATTAATAATGTCGAAGGATACGCCGCAGCACCGCCAGGCACACAAATACCAACCCGTTTCATCGGCAAATAGCGTTGCCGCAATTCCACACGCCCCTGACCGAAATCTCGGACGACCTTTACATCTCTGCTCAGAATCGCCGATTGAAATTCGTGGATATTGTCTCGAATCTGTCGAATTGTTTTCAGATATGTCGGGTCTGCTTTTTGATGAGCCTCTTCAAGTTCTGCAGCCGAGACTCGAAAAGATTCCGGTTCAATTTCTTTGCGATCGAGCTTAGTCGTATATTCGAGAACGGCTTTCAATCCGCCAGACTTCACCTCGGCACAAATGCGTTCGACAACCTGTTGAGGAGTCAGCGGTTCTCCGAACAATTCCATCGTTCGTTGTCGTCCGGCTGCAGAAACCACATTCCCCTGCGGGCTCAACTTCTCCCGTAACTCTTCAAAGAGTCGCTCCGCATCGGGATCAGAAAGACGAATCATCGGAATTTTGACAGACTCAGACAAAACAGCACCTCTTAAAATGTTCAATTCCACATGAATATCATGCAGATGGAATTTCGCTTAACACTTATTCAAACGGGCTCAATATCGTATCCTATCTCTATCTCCGATTACAGCAATTGGGAGAGATGAAAATTCTCAATGGATATTAACTTCCATCAAAAAATGTCCGAAATCTACATTGCGGAACCAGATCATGATTGATTTACGCAGCGACACCTTCACAAAACCAACTCTCGCCATGCGACAGGCGATGTTTGATGCGGAAGTTGGCGATGACATGGTCGGGGAGGATCCGACCGTCAATCGGCTCGAAGCATATTGCTGCGAACTGTTCGGGAAACAGGCAGCCATGTTTTGTTGTTCTGGAACGCAGTCGAATCAAGCCGCTTTGTGGGCTCATTGCCGTTCAGGAGATGAAATCCTGATTGAAAGCCATGGACATCTTGCCAACTACGAAGGAGGAGCCCCGGCGGCGTTGACTGGTGTGAGCGTGCAGTACATTCCCGGAGTTGGCGGCATGCTTGATGTGGAACATCTCAAAGGACGTAAACGACCCCCTGAGCAACACTTTCCGCAATCGAAAGTTTTGTGTCTGGAGAATACGACCAACATCGGCGGCGGAAGAGCCTATCCCTTCGATCAGTTGGAGCGAGTGACCGAATTTGGACGATCCAACGATTTGATTTGCCATCTCGATGGTGCTCGAATCTTCAATGCCTGCACAGCTCGGAATTATTCCCCTGCCCAGGTTGCAGAACTTTTCGATACGGTCAGCATCTGCTTTTCGAAAGGACTCGGCTGTCCGATGGGGTCAATGCTGATGGGCAATGAAGCCGTCATACAACGAGCCAGACGAGCCCGGAAATTATTTGGAGGAGCGTTAAGACAATCCGGTATCGTTGCCGCTGCAGCTCTCTATGCGTTGGAAAATCATCAGGATCAACTCGCAGACGATCATCGAAACGCGTATCGATTCGCCGAACAGATCAGCCAGGTTCCAGGACTGAAAGTTCCTCTGGACGAAGTGGAAACGAATATCGTGTTCATCAAAGTCAGTGAGGAATTAGGCTCGGCGAAAGAAATCGCGAATCGTTTCGGTGCCCTTGGCCTGAAAATGTACGATATCGGACCACAAAGAATACGAGCCGTTTTTCATCGAGATATCGATGCCGACATGACCGAACAAGCCGCTAAGATCGTTCAGCAAGCGATTGCAGCAACAGTTTAAAGATTTGTTGCAGTAAGTCATCCAGACGACAGAGCCTCAACGTGTGTTCTTCTGTCTGTTGTATGTATTTATCCGGTAAGAGTAAACGATTCACTTCAATACTCTGTTCTGGATTCCGATAGCCGATCCCAACATAGACAACTCCATCAAGTTTCTCATCTTTGTCACAGGGACCGAGATTGCCCGTCACAGAAACAGCGATCCCGGCATGTGGGGTTGTCTTGAGAACTCCCTCAACCATCAATCGAGCAACAATTTCACTGACGGGACCGGGTTGAATAAGAATTTCATTCGGAATCCCCAACCAACCAGACTTTGTCTCATTCTGATAAGTGACGGCTGAGCCGCACAAATTTTTCGAGATGCCCGGGATTCTTCCCAGTGTCGCTGCGAGTGAACCGCATGTACAACTTTCTGCAAAGACGATGTTCAGTTTCAATCTTTGCAAATCATCTGCAACCTGATGTGCGATTTTATCGATGGGATTCATGGATCGATTACAACCCCTTGCGAAGTTCATAAAGTCGATCCAGAGCCGCTTTCGGAGTCAAACTGTCCAGATCAAGATGTTTAAGTTCTTCGAGAATTGGATGCGGTGGCGGCTCGAAAAGGTTGAGCTGTCGCTGAGTCGCCTTGTCTGTTTGACGGGGAGGAATGGTCGACTTCCCCTGCTCGTCCGTTTTTTCTGTTTCGAGGGTATCCAGAATTTGATTCGCCCGGGTGATAACCTGCCCTGGTACTCCTGCCAGCCGAGCCACGTGGATCCCGTAACTTTTATCGGCTGCCCCGGGTACGATTTTGTGCAGGAAGATGACATCGCCATCACTTTCGTGCACGGCGACATTCCAGTTACGGATTCCGCTTAACGTCTCAGCAAGATCGGTTAACTCGTGATAATGAGTCGCAAACATCGTTCGGGCTCCGGTGATGTCGTGCAGATACTCGGTAATCGCCCAGGCCAGCGAAAGTCCATCGTAAGTGCTGGTCCCACGACCAATTTCATCGAGAATCACAAGCGAACGATCTGTCGCTGTGTTGAGAATACGAGCGGTCTCAGTCATTTCCACCATGAAAGTACTTTGACCTTTGCTCAGTTCGTCGCTGGCTCCAACGCGAGCAAATATTCGATCGACGATCCCGATTCTCGCTTCACTGGCTGGAACGAAAGATCCCGTCTGAGCCATCAATGTAATGAGGGCAGCCTGACGAATATACGTACTCTTACCGGCCATGTTCGGACCAG
>DOCI01000355.1:0-8092 GCA_003503535.1 Planctomycetaceae bacterium | reverse complement strand
TTACCGGCCATGTTCGGACCAGTAATCACCTGCACGCGACCGTGATCGAGCGAAGGTAGAGGGTCTGTTTCTGCCTGCCCCTCTACTGCAGTGGACTCCACATCATTGCCCAGCAGAACATCGTTTGGCACAAACTGACCACTGGGCAGCATCTGATCGAGAACGGGATGCCGGCCTTCACGAATATCGAGGACGGGAGATAACGTTAATTCCGGGCGACAGTAGCGATGTTCCATAGCGGTGTGAGCAAAACAGGTCAGCACATCTAACTCAGCCAGAATATTCGCAGTTTGCTGCAGACGTGTCAGATGTTGCCCGACCATCAGCCTCAACTCCTGGAACAATTCCGCTTCCAGTGCGAGCGATTGCTGATCGGCTGTGAGCACTTTCTCTTCATGCTCTTTGAGTTCGGGCGTGATATACCGTTCCTGATTTTTCAGCGTCTGCTTCCGATGATAATCATCAGGAACTTTATTGAGTTGTGCAGCGGTCACTTCGAGATAGTAGCCAAAGACTTTATTGAAACCGACTTTCAGATTCTGGATTCCTGTCCGCTCAATTTCACGAGCCTGATAGGCAGCGATCCATTCTTTTCCTCCGCGAGAAAGTTCGCGCAGTTCATCGAGTCGTTCGTTAAAGCCGGGACGTATCAAATCGCCATCGGTCAGGTTGAGTGGAGGTTCATCGACCAGACAGGGCTCGATGGCTGCACGGACATCTTCACACAAATCAATTCGGCTTTTGAGATCCTGCAACCGATTCGATTTTCTAGCCGCCAGCAGAGCTTTTGTCTTCGGCAACATTTTGAGCGTGCGTGCCAGCCAGACGAGATCTCTTGGATTACATCGCCCGGTCGCCACGCGAGCCGCCAACCGCTGCAAATCGTAAGTTTCGTCCAGTTCCGATCGAAGATCCCGATTCAATGCACTGTTTTGTGTCAATTCTTCAACAGCATCGGCGCGAGAGACAATCACTTCGAGATCCGTCAAAGGATTCGCAATCCAGTCTGCCAGAAGCCTCGCTCCCATCGGCGTGACAGTTTGATCGATCACCTGCAGCAACGAACCATGACGATGTCCGCCACGCAGCGTCTGGGTCAACTCCAGGCTTCTGCGAGTCGCTTCATCAATATGAACTGTATTTTCAGAGCGATAATTCTCCAACTGGGTCATGTGATCGAGCGAAGTCCGCTGCGTTTCCTGCACATATTCGAGCAACACACCCGCTGCGACAACGCCGTGAGAAGAATCTTCAACATCGAATCCTTCGAGCGACTGCGTACGAAAATGTTTTTTCAACCGATCCAGACAGGTATCTGCCACATACGACCAGGGCGGACGTTCTGTCAGTACGGTTTCGTTCAATGTTAAAGCGGACTCAGCGAAGACATCATCCTCTTCCAGACCTTGCGGGATCAATAACTCCGCAGGTGATAACCGAGCCAGTTCGTCGGCCAGATCGGGAGTTGAGCAGGTCGTCAATTGAAAACGGCCTGTTGAAAGTTCGAGCCAGGCTAAGCCGACGGATTTTTTATGAACTGAAACCGAGACCAGGAAATTACTTGTTCGGGGATCGAGCAGTGAATCTTCGGTTAAGGTGCCCGGAGTCACGACTCTGGTGACTTCCCGTTTCACAAGTCCTTTGGCCTGCCTGGGATCCTCAACCTGTTCACAAATCGCAGCCCGGTGACCGGCTCGAATCAGTTTTTGCAGATAATTGTCGAGCGCATGATAAGGGAATCCAGCCATCCCTATCGGATTTGAAGATCCCTTATCCCGGCTTGTAAGCGTCAATCCTAAGACTTTGGCAGCGACTTCTGCATCTTCATAAAATAGTTCGTAGAAGTCACCCATTCGAAACAGAAGCAGACTATTGGGATGCTGCTTTTTGACTTCGAGATAGCGTTCCATCATCGGCGTCAGTTTGGGAGCCGGCTTTTTCTTTTTCTCATCAGCTTTTTTATTTGTCTCGGATTCACTTTTGGAATCACTGGTTTTGGTGCTGGAATCCGCCATTTTGGGATGAAAGTCCATTCTCGATTGTTAATTCGGGTCGCCTAATTTGAACTGCTTAGCATATCAGGTTTGTCCGAAGATTGTCACTCTCTGGCAGCGTCTGACCGAAGTCGCTAAAGTTCAAAACTGGGTAGAATTCTGAATGATCGATTTGCTAGAATTCAACTTCTGCTCATTAAACAAATGGAGTCTGGCAGTTGGATACAAACATTTTAAGAAGCACACCCACTTAATAATAATTTCAATTGCCATCGAGACAAAACATTCTCAGTTTGACATATAGATAGAGTTTCACAGGAGCGCACGATGCGAATGACACCGAAACGATCTTTTCTAAACACTTTCTGCCCTCTCCTCTTACTCCTCCTCGGCTATACAGTTCTGGAATCGCAACAAGCCAATCTCCTGCGGGCCGATGAAGAAGTTGTCGAGAACGCGAAAGAAGCTGATGATGCAGCAATTGCAGCCGAACCCACAACCATCAAAGTCGAAACAACCGAGTTTCTACCCACGGTTAGCACAACGGGAATTTTCGTTGGGCTTGATGCGGATCAAATTATTCTGACTCCCAAAGCCTGGACAACTCTTAAGGTTGTCGATGCTGTTGAGCATGGCGAAACCGTGATGGAGGGAGACCCGTTGATCGTCTTGGAAACCGAAGATCTCGATAAAGCCATCGACAAAGCGGAAAAGTCATTGGTCACAACGACTCTATCTTTACGTATGGCAACCGATGAACTTCGATTCCTTAAGGAATCGACAGCAATGGATCTTGAGCAAGCCAATCGCAATGCAGAAGAAGCCAAAGACAACCTGGACTATTATTTGAATGTGCAGGAACAGGAAGATCTGAAATCGGCTGAATTGAATCTGAAGTTTTCTGAGTATCAACTGGAATATGCTCAGGAGGAACTTAATCAGCTGACACAGATGTATGAAGCCGATGATCTGACTGAGCAGACCGAGGAAATTGTCCTGCTCAGAGCCAAGCGAGATGCTGAAATGGCTAAGCGTTCGGTCGAGCGGGCGAAACTTCGTCGTGATCGTTTGATTGAAGCATTAATTCCTCGCGAAAAACAGGGAATGATCGACTCTCAAGCCCGAGCCGCTTTAACACAGGCTAAAACGGTTGTCTCTTTACCAATGATGATTCAGAAAAAAGAACTCGACATCGAACAGATGCAGCGCGATCTTGCGGAGAGCAAAGAAAAACTGGCCGAAATGAAAGCCGACCGCAAAGGCATGACCATCCTGGCTCCGCGTTCTGGAATCGTTTTTTATGGACAGGAAAAACTTGGAAAATGGTCGGAAATCAGTACTCGGGAGAAGCAATTGATTCCCGGGGGATCGGTTTCTGCCAACAGTGTTCTAATGACCGTTGTCGATCCTGACCTCCTCTCCGTTGTGGCAGATTTGACTGAAGAGCAACTGGCAGAAGTGGAATCTGGACAATTGGCGATCGTCAAACCGAAATCTATGCTCAACGGCCAAATGTATGCTCAGGTTGTTGAAGTGGATTCGGTCGCACAAAGTGATGGGAAATACAAAGCCACGTTACGTTTGCGACGAGCCGATGCCGATAATGACGGACTGGTTCCGGGAATGACATGCGATGCTAAAATCCGCATTAAAAAATCTGCTGAAGCGATCATGATTCCGACATCTGTGATTCATCAGGATGAATTTAGCGAACAGGATGGCCCGTATGTCTGGATTGCTGGTGATAAACCCAGGAAGCAACCCATTACGCTTGGCTTGGAAAGAGACAAGAAACAGGAAATCCTCGAAGGATTGAAAGTTGGGGATGAAATTCTGAAGAAAGCTCCCACGAAGTAAATCCAGATCGTTCAAATTCAATGTGAATATATTCGCTCGGACGTTTTCAATTTCATTGAGATTGAAACGTCCGAGCGATTTCAATAGTTTCCCTGTAAAAAGTATCGCTCTTATGTCTGAATCAGAAATTTGGGAACTGTGTGGAGAACAAGCGGAAGCGAATCTTAAAATGACTTCTGCAGAAATCGATGGCTCTCCTGAAGGCTGGTTTGTCACAAAAACGACCATGAAAGCTGGGCTCTCAGCGGGTGTCGAAGTGATCGAAGTCAATAATGGCGCACAGTCACTTTTCATCTTGCCAACACGTGGCATGGGTCTGTGGAAGATTCAAGCGGGAGACTTACGTGTCGGTTGGGATTCCCCGGTCAAACAGCCCGTTCATCCTGCTTTCGTCGACCTGAAAAGTCGCAACAAACTGGGATGGCTGGATGGCTTTAACGAACTGGTGACCCGATGCGGGCTCACTTCCAACGGTCCTCCCGGTATCGACGAAACCGCAGGAGCGATTGAATCGGACATCACACTCCACGGTCGAATTGCCAATCTTCCGGCGACTTCAGTGACATTTCAATTGATTGAATCCGATGGTAAAACTGAAATTGTCGTTCGAGGGACAGTCTCGGAAGCGACCCTGTTTGGGCAACATCTCGAATTAGTTTCAGAATACCGAACAGCTCTCAATTCTCACGAAGTCACAATCACAGATTCTGTGACCAATCGTTCTGGACGCGGGGCCGAGTTGCAATTGCTGTATCACATTAATATCGGCAGTCCCATTCTTGAAGAGGGGAGTACCTGGCATGCTCCCCTGAAAAGACTCACGCCTCGTGACGCTCGCGCCACCGAAGAACTCGATACCTATTCCACATATCGCGAACCGACCACTGGTTATGCCGAGGAAGCCTTCTTCTGCAATCCAATTTCCGATAGCGACGGATTCACTCCTGTTCTACTGACGAATTCCAGTCAGACAGAAGCGGTCAGTCTGGATTTTGAGACGGCTGCCCTGCCCTGCCTGACGATCTGGAAAAACACACAATCACTGGCGGATGGTTACTGCACAGGCCTGGAGCCGGGGACAAATTACCCCAACTTCAAAGCCCAGGAACGTCGGGAAGGACGCATCGTCAAACTGGCAGCAGGAGCCAACTGGCAAGCTTCGATGAAACTGTCTGTATTGACTGATTCAAACAGGATCTCCAGTAAACTGGATCAAATTACACAGTTGCAATCGCAAGCTGAATTGCAGATTGATCGTAATCTGGTCAAGGGCATCTCGGGTGATCAGTGATGGAGACTGCTGAACGGCAGAATTTGTTACTATTTATTCACCCCTATTCAAGCCAGTTAATCTGTGTTGGGTTACGCTTCGCTAACCCAACCGACTATTGACTCAATAACCTTTCAATTCGCGTAAGGACACGCACGATGTCAGCGGAAAATAATACAGATGATACTCCTGCCAAGCCACTCGATTTCATTCGTGAAATTGTGGCTCAGGATCTCAAATCTGGAAAACACGATGGGCGGGTGCAGACCCGTTTTCCACCGGAGCCGAATGGGTATCTGCATATCGGACATGCGAAGGCGATCTGTCTGAACTTTGGGATCGCCAAAGAATTCGGCGGCCGCTGTAACCTGCGATTTGATGATACGAATCCGACCAAGGAAGAGACCGAGTACGTCGATTCCATCAAAGAGGATGTCCGCTGGTTGGGTTTTGAATGGGATGAAGAACATTACGCGAGCGACTATTTCGACCAGCTTTACGAATGGGCCGAAGCTCTCATTCAGAAGGGGCTGGCTTATGTTGACAGTGGCAGCCTGGATGAAATCCGTGCTCAACGCGGCACCGTGAATGAGCCAGGAACGCCGAGTCCTTTTCGCGAGCGAAGTGTCGAAGAGAATCTCGATTTGTTTCGGCGGATGCGAGCCGGTGAGTTCCCGAATGGAGCCCACGTGCTGCGTGCCAAAATTGATATGGCAGCTGGCAATATGAATCTGCGAGATCCGATCATGTATCGCATCTTGCACACGCACCATCATCGCACAGGCGATAAGTGGTGCCTCTATCCGATATACGACTGGGCTCACGGACAGAGCGATTCGATTGAAAAAATCACACATTCGATTTGCACACTGGAATTCGAAATTCATCGTCCACTCTATGAGTGGTATATCGAACATCTCGATATTTTCCCTTCCAGACAGTACGAATTTGCCCGTCTGAACTTGACTTACATGGTGATGAGCAAACGCAAATTGCTCGAACTCGTCCAGGCCAAACTGGTTGAAGGCTGGGATGATCCGCGGATGCCGACCATTGCCGGGATACGTCGTCGCGGTTATACGCCGGAATCTCTGCGGAATTTCTGTCACACGATTGGTGTCACAAAATATCCGGGCACGACCGATATTTCTGTACTTGAAAATTCTTTACGCGACGATTTGAATCGTCGTGCGGAACGTCGGATGGCTGTGCTTGATCCCATAAAAGTCGTCATCACGAATTATCCGGAAGGGACTTCGGAAGAACTGGAAGCGGTCAACCACCCGCAGGATGAGTCGTTCGGCACACGAACAATTCCATTCGGTCGTGAGATTTACATCGAACGCGAAGACTTTATGGAAGATCCTCCCAAAAAGTTCTTTCGGCTCTCACCCGGTAAAGAAGTCCGCATGCGATACGCCTACTTCATCAAGTGTGAAGAGGTGATCAAGAACGATCAGGGAGAAGTGACCGAGATTCATTGCACGTACGATCCAGAAACCAAAGGGGGCAATGCTCCCGATGGCCGCAAAGTCAAAGCGACATTGCACTGGGTTACCGTTGCCGATGCGGTTGATGCTGAAGTTCGATTGTACGACCATCTATTTGAGGTGGAGAATCCGAACGATGTTCCAGAGGGAGGCGACTTTAAGGATCATCTGAATCCGAATTCCCTGCAAGTGCTCGAACATGCCAAGCTGGAGCCTCTGCTCAGTTCGGCTCAGGAAGGGGAACGCTTTCAGTTTGAGCGCATGGGATACTTCTGTTGTGATCGCACGAGCACGGCAGAACGTCCGGTCTTCAATCGAGCCGTCACCCTCCGCGATACCTGGGCCAAGGCTAAGAAGAAATAAATCGCTTCAATAGTTACCGATTCTCACCACGCCCATCACTTCGTTCTGGGACGTACCACCCAGCAAGGCAGAATGCTCTAATAAGCTAAGAAGTAAAATTATGTCGACTGTGATTTTGGGGTGTCGCGGGCAATTCGGAAGTGAACTGTCTCAGTTGCTGCCGGAGGCGAATGCGCTTTCACGGCAAGAATTTGACATCACTTCTCCAGAATTATTTTCAGCAGTACTGGATCCTTTGAAGCCAACCTGCATTATCAACTGTGCCGCTTTTAATCAGGTCGATCTGGCAGAGAATGAACCCGAAGCTGCTTGGCAGACGAATGCTTTAGGACCACGCTATCTTGCACAATATTGTGCAGAACACAAAAGTCGTTTGATCCACATCAGTACGGATTTCGTTTATGGAATCAAGAAAAAGCCAGCTCGTCCACTAACGGAACAGGATTTGCCTGATCCGAGAAGTGTTTATGGCGTTTCGAAACTGGCGGGTGAATATTTTGTGCAGGCAGAGTGTCCGCAAAGTCTGATTATTCGCACGTGTGGATTGTACGGGCGAGGAGGGAATGGAAACTTTGTCAAAACGATGCTGAGACTGGCTCGTGAAGGGAAACCGATTCGAGTGGTCGACGATCAGTTTTGCGCGCCGACATCGGTTAAGGATCTGGCATTAGCAGTCCTCAAACTCCAAACCGTTCACGCCACTGGTTTGTTTCACTTTGTAAACCGGGGACAGGTCTCCTGGTATGAGTTTGCAAAAAAGATATTCACAACAACTGGGACGGATGCGGATTTAACTCCCATTTCGAGTACCGAATACGGAGCTATTGCCAAACGTCCTCAATATAGCGTACTCGACTGCAGTAAATACTGCGAAGAAACTAATTCCCGCATTCGGACCATAAAAGATGCCCTCAAAGAATATCTACGGAACGAGATGGCTTGAGTAATAATAGAATTTAGATCCACGGATAGACACAGATTAGCACGGATTTTCTGGTAGATTAGATTAGCGGAACGCGTAACCCAACTCCTTGGAAATTATTTCATTGTGACTTCCCTGATATTGTTGGGTTACGCTTCGCTAACCCAACCTACATCTGTGTTTATCCGTGTCCATC
>DOCI01000235.1:7697-10592 GCA_003503535.1 Planctomycetaceae bacterium | reverse complement strand
GCTACTGTTATTTCACATGAAAAATTGCACGGTGAAGCATAAACGCTGGTTGTATATCCATTCGTTTAATCGGGTTGTCAAAGACCATATCCAGCAGATTATCAAATCCACATGAGCCCCTCGCTGACGCGTCGGGTTGTGATTTATTGGAATTTGCAAAATTCAGTTATTAGAATCCGTATGACCTGCAGCCTGCAACAGGAGCAGACACGGTGTCTTAGGACATATGGTGTCCATGCGACTGCAGAGGCCATTTGAAAATGGATCTAACCGCCCACGTTCAACCACCGCAGTAAATCCAGAATCTTCTTGTTGAACTCCGTCAACTTCGTACGATTAAATTGATCGCCCAGCTTACGAATCGCCTCAGCCTGAGTCGGGTACGGATGAATCGCGCTGGCAATTTTTGAAAGGCCGATATGATTGTTCATCGCCAGGGTGATTTCCGAAATCAAATCGCCTGCATTGTTGGCGACAATTGTTGCTCCGAGAATCTGATCCGATCCTTTTTTCGTATGCACTTTTACGAAACCCGCATCCTGACCTTCCAGAATCGCCCGATCGACCTCCGCCAATTCCTGAGTGTAAGTATCGATTTCGATCTCAGCTCTCTCGGCATCCGTTTCCGACAATCCCACATGAGCCACTTCAGGTGAAGTGTAAGTCGCCCACGGGACGATAAGATCACTCGCTTTCTTCTTACCAAATGGACCGAGTGCGAACAATGCATTCTGAATCACGATTCGCGCCTGAAAGTCGGCGATGTGAGTGAATTTATATTTCGAGCAGATATCACCAGCCGCAAATATTTTTGGATTCGTCGTTTGCAAATGGTCGTTCACTTTTACGCCAGACTTGTCAAATTCCACTCCGACAGATTCCAGATTCAGATCCTCAACATTGGGAGCCCGACCAACAGCGACCAACAATTGTTCCACGACCTCAGTACGAACCTTCCCCGCCTGGGTAACCTGCACGCGAATTTTCTCGTCAGACGTTTTTTCAATCTGTAGATCCTGACTGTTGAAGATCATCTCAATCCCATCTTTGACGAATTGCTGCTCAAGAATTTCCGCAGCACAAGGATCTTCTTTCGATAATAATCGAGAAGACCGCTCAAACAGAAAGACCTGACTTCCGAGACGGGCGAACGCCTGTGCCATTTCACACCCGACTGGTCCACTGCCGATGACTCCCAACGTTGCTGGTGATTTCGTCAGTGAATAAAGAGTTTCGTTTGTCAAATAATGGACCGTGTCCAAACCCGGTATTTCAGGAGCAGTGGCCCGGGCGCCCGTCGCAATCACCGCTTTTCGATAATTCAGTCTCTGTTCTTGCCCATCGCTTCGAGTCACCATTATCGAGGCCTCATCGACAAAACTGGCCTGACCAAAAAAAACATCGACTCCCAGTTTCTGAAACCGTTCTGCCGAATCATTAGGACTGATCTCCGCCCGCAGCCGACGCATCCGCTGCATGACCAGTTCAAAATCTAACGGAGCGTTATTGTTCTCAGTGAATCCGAACGCTCTGGCTTCTTTCAAACTGGCAGCCACCCGAGCGGCATGAATCATTCCTTTGGAGGGAACACAACCAACATTCAGGCAATCCCCACCCATCAACTCACGTTCGATAAGTGCCACTCTCGCCCCCAGACCGGCAGCCGCTGCCGCAGTCACTAATCCGGACGTGCCAGCTCCTAGCACAACCAGATGATAGGGTTTCGTCGGCTCAGGATTGACCCAATCGGCTGGATGAACGTTCTGCTCCAGTTTTTGATTGTACTCGTCAAAAGGAAGCAGGGGAGCAAAAGGAGCTTGTGAGGGAGAGTCGTTCATAGTATTGCACGATCATCGTTGATGTTAGTTTTCAGTCGGTTTCAATGACGCAGGATCTTTGATGAAAAACTTCATAAGATAACGCACCAGTAGCGGAAACAGACCAAGTAACACAAAGGCAATCAGAATTTGGGTCAATTGCCCCGGAGTAAAAATCGCCTGAACTCCATCCTCGGCCAGTTGTTGAAGTGAGGGGACACTTGAGCCGGCATAAACATAAATGAAGGTCCCGGGCAACATCCCAATTTGACTGACCCACCAGAAGGTCCAGGTTTTGATCGGCGTGAGTCCCATAACGGCATTGATCACAAAGAAAGGAACCGCAGGAATGAGTCGCAGAGTAAACAGAAAGAACGGACCTTCCTTTTTCAGCGACTCATTAAAGTGATTGAGCCGCTTCCCAAATCGCTTCTGAATGGTATCCTGGAAGAAAAAACGACTGATCAGAAAAGCAATCGTCGCACCCGTCGTTGAAGCAAAACTGACAAGGATCATGCCCGGCAACAGTCCGAAATACCAGCCATAAGCCAGTGTCAGCCCAGCCGCTCCAGGCAGCGAAAGTCCTGTCACCATCACATAAATCGCAAACGCGATTCCGTAAATCAGAACAGGATGTTGCTGCTGATATTCCCGCAACTGCGACTCACGCTCCGCCAGAGAACTCAACGAAAACAAATCACCAAACTGCACATAAAGTCCACCCACTGCAACGACAAACACAGCCAGCAGAATCCACTTCCAGTAAGAAGTCCTCCAGGATACGTTCTTCTCCTGCGGAGTGGGATCACTCATTGATGTTCCTCATAAAATCCTAAAAGCTTGCCTGCTCAAATTATAACAGGATTTTGAGTGGCCTTGATAATTCCTTCAGTCGTAGGTCAGGCCGGAACTCAAGCTCTGCCTGACCGACAGATGTCTTTCGAGAGTTTCTAATTCGAAATGAACAAGAGGTGATAACAGCTCCCTGAAAATCCCTCTCAAAGATCACATAATGACACAATCGGATTTGTCGATTTCAGAAGTTGCTCCAGTGTGACATTCTTAAAGGCAGACTCCG
>DOCI01000235.1:2024-7599 GCA_003503535.1 Planctomycetaceae bacterium | reverse complement strand
CAGACTCCGTCGCAGCATAGGCTTTATCCAGCTCGGCATGCAGCGGACACAAATCGGTGTGCGACTTCAGACCCAACGGGCATGATCGAATTCTTTCGAGAGGGGAAACGGCATTCACGACATCCAGAATCGATAATTCAGAAGCAGGAATCGCCAGTTCATAGCCACCTCCAGGACCCGACCGCGAATTCACCAGCCCGGCTGCCGACAGATCCTGGAGAACACGTGTCAGATACCTCCGTGGCACCTTCGTCTTTTCCGCCATCACATCAGCCGAAATAGGCTGATTCTCATGACTACTCATCAGCACAACGGCTCTCAGCGCATATTCTGCAGTTTTTGAAAGCATTTATTCGCCTTAATCTTCCAGGGAACTAAATACTGCACCTTGACGTGCATTATTTGAGTCTATATATTTTCGTGAAGTATTAAAGCCATTGAAGTTGCCCACTTGAAATTCAATTAGTCGGAACCCGCTCTCATGCTCAGTTTAAATACGATTCGAATCGTCAAACAAATCACCCCCGCAGTCGCTGCCAATGCTGAAACGATCACACGTTGCTTTTATGAGCGAATGTTTGCGGCAAATCCAGAAGTGAAAGCGTACTTCAATCAGGCTCATCAGCACTCTGGCGGCCAGCAAAAAGCACTGGCTGGGGCTATATGTGCTTACTTCACTCATATTGACAACCTTGAAGTATTATTACCAGCCATAGAGTTGATTGCTCAAAAACATTGCTCGCTGGGTATTATACCTGAACACTACCCGATCGTAGGTCGGCATCTGCTCGATGCAATTCAGGAAGTCATGGGCGATGCTGCGACAGACGAAATCATTGCCGCTGTCGCCGAAGCTTATGGTGTCTTGGCAGATGTCTGTATCAGTCGAGAACAGGCAATTTATCTTGAGCAAAGCACAAAACCAGGCGGCTGGAACGGTTACCGGGAATTTATCGTTGATCGCAAAATCCCCGAAAGCGACATCGTTACATCGTTCTACCTGAAACCAGCCGACGGCAAACAGATCCCCGACTACCTGCCCGGTCAATACCTCACCATCAAGTTTGATGATCTCGAAACGCCAACCTCACCACGAAACTACAGCTTGTCCGATTCCCCCGGCCAAAATCATTTTCGCATCAGCGTGAAAAAAGAATCCGCATTAAATGCAGAAACTCCCGGCGGAGTCATTTCCAATCACCTCCATAACCGCATCAATCCCGGCGATACCATTCAGGTCGGCCCCCCTTGCGGCGAGTTCACTTTAGATCCCACGACTACGGAACATCAACCCATCGTCTTCCTCGCCGGCGGAATCGGTGTCACCCCGCTGCTCGCGATGGCAAAATCGCTCGTGAAATCAAACTTCGATTCTCCAATTCACTTCATCCAGGCCGCCCGCAACAGCCGCCTCCACGCATTTGCTCATGAAGTTCAACAGCTCAAATCCAGCGGGAAAAATGTCACGACACATACGATCTACGATCAGCCATTGCCAGAGGACCTGCCGCAGAACAAGTGTGACCTCGAAGGACTCCTCACCGCACAACTTCTACACGAGTGGACTCCAGTCGAAACCGCAGACTATTACATCTGCGGCCCTAAACCCTTCATGGAGAGTGCCGTCAACTCACTCCTCCAACTCGGAGTCGACAACCAGAACATCCACCTGGAATTCTTCGGCCCCAAACAGAACATCCACTCTTCAAACTGAGATGTAGGGCAGACTCCCGCCTGCCTTCCTGCTATCAGGGCCACCCGCGTTCAGCTTTGATTCACGACGGGTGGCGGGGGCGCTCTCGAAGAGAAGCCCCCGAATCAAAGAACGCTCAGAAAAACTTACAAGCACAAAACGCAAGCCAAGTAGGACAGGCTCCCGCCTGCCTTCCTGCTGAGAATATTATCCATCCCCCAGCCCAGTGAGTCATTTAAGGAACCAAGTGAGTGAAGTAGCAGCGATCGGAATCGCAGCCAAAGAAGTTCTTTGGAGCCTTCTCCTGGTTGACAGAGATCGATTCATCTGTCGATAATAAATTGTTATACAGAATTCCTCTCTTTATTAGACAGAAGTCAATTCTGCCTATCAATTAGTTATCATTGATGGCAGCATGTGCGCACGCTGCGGTAGATGTATTTCAACATGAGTGAATCAAGTCCTGACTCGCCGTGCGGGTTCGAGTTTAGATCTTCGATCCCAGTCCTGCGGATGTTCGATGAAGCCATGGCGAAGGCATTCTATCTGGACTATTTGGGCTTTGAGATAGACTGGGAGTCTCGGTTTTCCCCAACAGCGCCATTGTATATGCAGATCCATCTCGGAGATGCCAACCTTCATCTCAATGGGCATGCGAAGGAAGACGCGTCGATTTCTGAAGTCAACATCCCAGTCCTCGGATTACAAAACTATTGTGACTATCTGAATGCTAAAGGAGCCGATTATCCAGAGGCGGTTGCAGTCGATCCACGATATCAGGGGCGGAATACAGACTTGAATCTCTGGGACCCGTTCGGCAACTATCTGGTTTTTTGCTCGCAAAGGACAGAAGGATAGGGAGAAATGATAACCCTGCGGTGAACGGGAGCCGCCGGTGACGCGGGTTTTGAAATCATAGTTTTTTGGCGGCGGCCCCGTTACCGCAGGGTGGCCCGGCTGATTTTGTCGGCTGGGTGCTGAAAACACAAGATGCTTCACCGTTCGCGTGCTAAGTTTATTGAACTGCGAATTCATATTCCACGGATGGCCCTGAAAGATTCTTTCAGCCAAGTAGGGCAGGCTCCTGCCTGCCTTCCTGCTAAGAATTTTTTTCCATCCCCCACCCATGAACTTCCATCACTGAATAAATCAAAACGGGTAATTTTTTTTAAACCCGGCCCAGTTCATCATTTAAGCAACGTATTGAGCGAGGTGACAGCAAACTGAATCGCAGTCAAAGAAGCACTATTGACCCTTCTCCTGATTGACAGAGATCGATTCCTCAGTCGATAATAAGAAATGTCTTATACAGAATGTCAATCTTTATTAGACAGAAGTCAATTCTGTCTATCAATTAGTTCGCCGACAATAAACGTTGCATCACAGCACAATGATTGGTTCTACGCGATATGGATCACACAGACCTTCGACGTTCACTTGATCGATTTGGTGGGTACGCATTTCTGAATACGGGATATGACGAAGAACACCAAATAACGTGGGCCAAAATGCGCTATCTCCGCGATGAGGTGGGGCACCGTAGCCTCGAGTTCCTTGCTTGGGTCTCAACAGATATGAGCCGGGCACGCGATCCTATTTCGTTTTACCCGACTGCGGCACCACCGTATCTAAACGAACCTGGATCGGTACTCTCATTCGTGGTTCAAATCTATCACGAAGGGATGAAAGAGAATCAATTCGAGGACATGATTGCCTTTATTGACAAATGCCACGAAGATTACTACGAATCATGCAAGCCTTGATTCGCGAGCCGGGTGCTGCAAGCACAAGATAATTCCTCGTTCGCAATCCATGCCTATTGGATAATAAAAACATCCTCTAACTCCAACCCCGTCGTAGCGGGGGCCATGCAACGCCGTTAACCCTGTTTTGATTTTGATTTTCTCAGTCGTTTTACGGCCATTTTCTGGGAATCGCTGGCGGGGATGATGCAGCCAAGTAGGCTAGGCTCCTGCCTGCCTGCCTTCCTGCTGTCTATCAATTAGTTATGATGCCAAGGAGGCGCTATGGGTGATTGGTTCCAAACTGTCTCCGATCGAGACGCAACCGAATCCGAATCGCAAGAATTGGGTGCCGCGATCCACCAATGGCTTGTGGATGAAGGAATCGTATCCTCGGACGCAACCGATTGCGTTCCAGGAAGTGATATCGGATATCCGCCCGGCCCGAATTATCAAAAGGCAACTGGCGAATCCGACGATCATCTGCTGAAACTTGCTACCAATGGACTGGACGTCATCACAAAAAGAAGTGTATTTCATTCCGGTCAAGGCGGATTCGAACTCATATGTTCTGCATGTTCGGATCGCTTTGAAGCGCCTAATGGGTGGGGAGATGCCGTCAGTCAATGGTACGAAAACAAGGGACCAGGAATTATGGCTTGTCCTCACTGTGGCGGGCGTCAACCAATAAATGAATGGAAGCATGATCCACCATGGGGATTTGCTAATTTGGGATTTGAATTCTGGAATTGGCCACCACTTTCGGATGATTTCGTACAAACCATCGGAGAACGTTTAGGGCATCGCGTTGTCCTTGTCTCAGGTAAGCTGTAAAAGGCAACAAAACAAAGCGCAGGGTGGCCCGACCGACTTTGTCGGTCGGGTGCTCAAAGCACAAGATGATTCACCGTTCGCGATCCATGCCTATTAGATAATAAAATCATCCTCTAACTCCAGTCCGATCAAACCGGGTGCCATACTTGCATCGCGCAGCAGGGAAAGCATGATTCGACGTCCATCTTCATGATTACTGGAGTATTAAAACTACAGCGTATGCATTAATCATGCAAAACCTGCAACTTCAAAAAAGCACAACCGATTCTGCTCAGACACATTCCCACACAACTCACTGAATCTCTTCAATCGTCTCCACCGGCACCGAAGACGTCCCCGCTGGTGCAGACGTCCCTTCAGCAGGAGCAGTTGAAGTCGCAGCCGGTGCCGGAGTCGAGGTACCCGCTTCTGCCGGACTTGAGGTCGTCATCTCAGGCTCAGCAACTGGTGGCTCGACCGGCTCTGCTGGAGCCTT
This sequence comes from Planctomycetaceae bacterium, assembly GCA_003503535.1. Classification (GTDB taxonomy): domain Bacteria; phylum Planctomycetota; class Planctomycetia; order Planctomycetales; family Planctomycetaceae; genus Rubinisphaera. The sequence goes on along the minus strand of DOCI01000235.1, from coordinate 2,855 downwards.
CGTTTCCTGAATAATTTCAGCCGATTTGATGTAATCCAGATTAGGAAAACTCTTCTTCAGGTATTCATTGCCACGCGATTGAATCTGCCCCTGATCTGGCTGCTCCCCATATTCAGAGTTCAGGGAATCAACAACATCCATCCCCTCAATCACTTTCCCGAAAGGCGGGAAACCTTGAGGATCGAGCGAGCCCGAGTTGTTGCCATAATTGATAAACAATTGAGTCGTTCGCGAGTTGGGCCCCCCCTTGGCAAAGGTGATTGTTCCCCGTTCGTTCGTCCCCACCATAGGCTCATCCTGCAAGGGTTGCGATCGCCACTTCGCCTGCACGGCCGGATCTCCGCCGATCCCCCATTGCACAATAAAGCCCGGCACAAGACGGAAGAAACGATTCTCGTCGAAGAAACCGCTTTCCACCAGTTCCTTGAAACGAGCCGCCCCGATTGGTGCCCATTCCGGATAAACTTCGACAACAAAATCCCCCTTCGTCGTTTCAAACTTCACCTGAAACGATCCTTCCACGGGAACACTCGTGCTCGAACCATCTTCAGATTCAGGATTAGCCGGAGCTTTCGGGCTCGGAGCAGGTGTATCATCAGGCTTCTGCCGACAACTTGTCATCGAAATTGCCGTCACAAACAATGCCAGGACCAGAAATGAGTGTCGCATGTTTTTTATCCAGAGGAGTTAATCAGGTTGATGAATTTGTACTTAAGCCAACTTCCAAATAGAAACAGGATTTCCATTGATGATAAGCAGACCACAGAATAGGTTAGCCGAGCTTTTCACCTTATCTTATACGCTATCTAATTTGAAATAGCGCGATTCTAC
>DOCI01000235.1:0-1784 GCA_003503535.1 Planctomycetaceae bacterium | reverse complement strand
GATTCCTTCTTTTTTTCATGAGACTTGAGAATTTCCTTTGAGATTGATCCTGGAAATAATTTCCAATTCCGCCTCATTGTTTCAAAGAAGATAACCCATTGATTGCCTTGGTAACTTGTGGGTCTTTCAGTGGCTTTCAATCTGGGGTGTAAACGAGTTCTTTCTTATTAGAATCCGTATTATTTTACTTTACTAAAAATTATGAACCGCAGATGGACCCACATGCTAAATATCTGCGTTCATCCGCGTCCATCTGCGGTTCAATTCCACTATCACTGACATTGATTGTAATCACTCAAGAGTGTGGCGAAAGTCAGGAAGCCAAAAACCAGATGTCCCACCCAGAACAATTCCTGAATCACAACCTGCAGATCCCCGATCTCAGAGCCGAAGTCATCACATTACTCCACCAAATTCCAGCAGGTTCCATTTCCACCTATGGCTCCCTGGCCCGAGCTCTGGGAGATATCAAAGCCGCAAAATGGATCGGCACACTTCTCAAACACGATCCCGACCGCGACCAATGGCCCTGGCATCGCATCGTGATGCAAAATCTCCAACTGCCCCTAACCTCCGGCGTTGCATCTTCTTCACAACAAGAACTCCTGCGTGCAGAAGGGGTCACCATTCAATCATGTCGCATCGATCCCACCACTCCAATTTTCGACGAGTTTCGCTCGGACAGGCCTCTGCATAAACTTCAGCTCGATCAAAGGGATGTCAGCGAGCGAATTCTATTAACCAGTGAATTCAAGCCTCCCAAATCGGTAGCCGGAATCGATATCGCCTACCCCAAACCCGGAATGGCCAGAGCCGCATATGTGGAATGGAATCTTGCGAACCACTGCGTTGAATACGAACTGGCCATCGAAAAACCGATTCACTTCCCGTACATCACAGGATACCTCACCTATCGCGAACTCCCGGCTTATCTTGTATTACTCAAAGCCGTGCTGGCAGAGCGAAATCTGGCAGAAATCCTCCTCGTCGACGGCTCCGGCATTCTGCATCCCCGAAAATGTGGCATCGCCTGCCATTTGGGAGTATTACTGAATCGCCCCACGATCGGTGTCAGCAAAAAAATACTCACCGGAAAGGTCGATCTCACGAACCAGGAGTCCAGCGAAATTCCGATCTTAGACAATCAAAATGAATCCGCAGGGGTAGCGATGAGGAAAACGCTGGAGAACAAGTTCGTTTATGCATCACCTGGACACCGCGTCGGTCTCCAGGAAATCCCCGATTTACTCAAGCTTTGCTGGTTTAATCATCGCCTGCCAGAACCGATCTATCTCGCAGACAAGCTCAGCAAACAAAGCTGATAATCGTTAGAATGTGCTCAGAACTCTTCCCAAATTAACATGTCACAACGATCGAAGATGAGAAATCAAAAATTTGCAGGCAAGTCAGTTGACAGCCAGCGGCTGGTTGATATTATGCCGATCCGCCAAGCGCAAATGACTTGAGCTTTTAAACGCCCGAGTCATTCGTTCTTTGTTATCACTCAGTAACAGTTACGAACTGTGAAAATTTCTCCTCGGAGACTTGACGAAATCGATTTTTTGTTAAGAATGAGTGAACCGAAAGGCTGGCAAGCCTTTCGGAATGGTCCCGCTATTCTGAGCGGTATCAAAAACTTCTTTCACTATTGAGTGGGAGATTTATGTTCTTTGGCAATTTGGTTGGTGATTTGAGTTCAGCAAGTATGTGATGACCGCGGAGGTACTTTTTTAAGTATCACCGCAAATCAAACTTGCCTGTGCTTTGGGTGGAAACTTCGGTTT
>DOCI01000046.1:9917-17583 GCA_003503535.1 Planctomycetaceae bacterium | reverse complement strand
CGGAATCGCTTGATCCTGTCGTGTCATTGGCACATGCGGCAAGTTTGTTCGCTACCCACGAAGGACAGTCATTCACACTAACATTGGAAAGCATAAATATGCCAATCGTGCCCGCACCATCTGCATTGCTGGGCTTTGGGGGTAGCGACGATTGACTGACACGAAGGGCATCTATTAACGAAAACAATGTCGGAATGTCTGGAAAGAATGCGATTCCTTATCCGTACCAAAAACTCATCGTATCCATCCTGCATTTCTTCAAGAACACGAGGATCATCAGGCGAACCCCAATTTTTACGGAGAGCCTCTGCCATGTTTTTGCTGTCTGTCGCTTGGGCCTTCCACTCTGCAATAAATGCCCTGTTTGCAAGGTGTTCGACTTCGTTCAACAAATTTAGGTAATTATGGAAGATGTATTCCGTCAGTTGTTCTTCTTCATCGTATTCGTTAGTTGTGTACTTCATGAGTAACTCCTTATCAAGCCCATAATCATACACCCCACCCCTCAATAATGCACCGAAAAAAGGAACAAAGAGGCGTGTTGCCGATATCACGAGATTGGGCAGGATTTTGGTACGCCTACCCCCAAAATCGTTGATTTCCTGAGATTCATCTGAGTCTACTTGGGTTGATTGTCGTCCTGCTTGCGTTGCGTTATTCTAGTATAAAGTTTGTAGATAATAACGACAGAGAAAAGAGCGATCACACTTGCTTCTGTCCCGCTATGGCCGAAACTTGCCTGCAATTTTGGGAAGGCGTTCTCTAACGCAAATTTGATTCCGAAAATGATTGGTACTAACACAAGAAATGGAACGTATTTTATCATAAGCGAATCGCCTTGTTGATCTTCCGGTGTCAGTGAGTGTGAATCGCTTGTTCAACTTATCGTTGGTTGATGATTCAAGCAGTCCGGCTTTCAAGATTATCGTTTCTTCGAGCTTTATTTAAGCCCATTTCAATTGACGTTTCTAAGGCTTTGACAAATGGAAGGTTTTGAGCATCTCGTGAAGGTGGCACTGGAGTCGGAACACTTCATTGTTTCGAGCAACATGAAATTCCCTGTTAAACGAAGGACCAAAAAGAAGAAACACGACGAATATCAAACCAGTGCATTTGAAATTGATCTGGTGGGAGCAAGGGGTGATCGGCTTGTCTTAGCGTCAGTCAAATCCTACTTAGGATCAAGTGGTGTCAGCAAACAGGGATTTGTTGGTTTGGCTGATGAGTCCAAGCAGACTAATTACTCAAACCATACGTTCTTCAATGATGAAATTGTCAGACAGGGAGTAATTGAGAAAGCGTGCGAGATGTTTGGATACAAGGAAGACCAAGTTGAACTGCGGTTTTATGCTGGCAAGTTTACAAATAAAAAAGATGAAATCATCAAGCATCTCGAAACAATCACGACTGGGGCGGGTCCAGTGAAGGTGTATGATCTCGACATGATCTTGGATCAGGTTCTTACGGTGACGGAATCAAAGACTTACATGAATGATCCAGTGGTGATGACTCTGAAAGCATTGAAACAAGCTGGAAGGATTATCCAGTAGAACGCTGATGGGATCAGGTCCAATTGCCGCTTGTAGTTGGAATCGAATAACGAAGTTGTCCAAATCTTGATCTCAGTTACAAAGTTGTAACTCGCCAATCGTCACTGTGGACCAAGGTCGTCAAACATTCTGATCAAATGATCGCTCCTACGGTCAGCATTCCACTTGTCACAACGTTGGCACTGTTCTGGGAAAAGGCAGGCATCAATCAAGATGTCGCTCTGGACCTTCTTCGGGAAGCTCTGACAGAAGCGATGGACGACGGACTCGATGACAACCAAGTCATCAGGCAACGGATCGAGCAAGTTGAAACTGCAATCAAAGCGGTGAAAACCAATCTCATTTCTCAGCTTCCCAAGATTCCACGCACGGGCAAGGTCGTCACAAACGAACTCACGGTGGAACTCATTCCCGTTCAGGACGATGCACTTGCCGTCGCCTGATTGAACCAAACTACAACAAGAAGGGCTGGTCATCGTCATAGGTGACCAGCCCTTTTTTCGTTTTGTGGTCAGTTACAAAAGTTGTAACTGTCAGATGGACCATCAACTGCCATTGTCACCAACCAACCTTCAATAGGAGAACGACAATGGCAAAGTCAACAAAGCAGATTCAAGAAGAAATAACCAACAAGATTATCGAGTCACTGAAGGCAGGGACGATTCCTTGGCGTAAACCGTGGAGCACATCTCCGAACTGCGGGGCACCAACGAATATCATCAGTGGGAAAGCTTATCGGGGCATCAATCCACTGCTGCTGGAATTGCACCGACAACAACACGACTTCTCTTCTAAGCACTACGCAACTTGGAATCAATGGCGTGATCTTGGTGCCAAAGTTGAGAAAAGACCAGACCACGTAAAACCCGGTGAATGGGGTGCGGGCATCATCTACTACGCTCCAATCAGAAAAACCAAAGAAGACCCAATGACTGGCGAAGAAGTCGAAGTCCAGTTCGCAATATTGAAGCAGTATACGGTCTTTTCGGCAGAGCAAGTCGAACTGCCAGACCACCTGCTGCATCTTGTAGATGTAGGACCTGATACTAAGAACGATAAGTTCGTCGATTTCGCTCCCGCTGAGATCGCTATTGCTGCAACAGAAGCAGACATTCGTTTCGGCGGCGACAAGTGTTTTTACATGCCGTCGAAGGACTACATTCAGTTGGTATCGAAACATCAGTTCGCCAGCGAGAAAGAGTTTTACTCAACTTGTCTGCACGAATTGTCTCACTGGTCAGAGAAGAGATGTGATTGGACTGGCAGTTATGCTGAAGGAGAATTGAGAGCGGAGATTTCGGCGGCTTTCATGTGCTCCGAATTGCAGATCCCTCAGAGTGACGATTTAACGAACACTCAAGCTTACTTGGCTTCGTGGCTCAAGAGTCTGCAAAACGATCCTCGATTCATATTCAAAGCGAGTGCTGCTGCAAGTAAAGCTTCCGACTATGTTTTGAGCTTCTCCCGTCAAGCCGAACTGGTCGACGCCTAATTGTAAAACCAAAGAGCCAGCGATCTCGGTCGCTGGCTTTTCCAGTTGGTTGTCGGACCATGAGCCTAATGAACTCGAAAGCTCAAGTGATCAAGGCGGCTAATCGCTGAGTCGAGCTATGGAAGCACTATTCGACCAGATCGAAGAAGAAGACGAGTAAGTGGACCATCGACTAAGGATATCGATCATCGTCGGTAGGTGTCCTTCATTTTAGAGAGCAAGTCATGAAACAACGAACACTCCAAAAAGCGATCCGTGACAACCAACGGCACTACAAGTATGAGCGAATGCTTCGCCGCATTCGTCTTCGTATCTTCGAGTACGAAGACGCTGGTAATCTCGTAAAGACTCAACGAGTGATCACCAAGATCAAAGTTATTTGTGGACCAAGATGGGAGAAAAGAACGAAGCGACAACAAGACAATATTCTCCATCGCATTTGGAATCGCTGACAGCTTGACAAATCCAATACGGACTGGACCATTCTAAAGGATGAACCAATCAATGCCCAAAACCGAACCAATCATTACGAGTCTTAATCATGTCGTCGGACAGCGACGTGCAGTCACAGTGCTTCGTACTGCACTCGATGCTTACTGGCATGACCGTTCAAAAAGCGATGGTAAAGAAGCATTTCCACATCTCTTGATGTCTGGGCCGGGTGGAACAGGTAAGACACTGCTGACCGAATTAATCGCCAAGGAACTCTGCACCGAGTGTCATATTGAGTTGGCTCAGAACATCAGCAACATCGGGCAGATGCAAGGTCTACTAATGATGCTTGAACCAGAACATATTCTTCTCATCGACGAGTTTCACGAATTGAGTGAGACCGTTCAGGTGTCGCTATATCGAGCTATCGAAGAGCGAAAACTTTTTCTTGGTGGAAACCGTAAACCGGTGGATTTGCCACCGTTTACATTGATCGGTGCAACTACTGATGAATATCTGCTGACAACAAGCATGAGGGACCGCTTCAAAATACTACTGAGACTTCAACATTATAGCGATGACGAGATGCTGCTCTTGATCTCGCAGCGGGCAGTGAGGCTTGGTTGGGAGATCGATCAGAAATCCGTGCAGGAATTAGCATATCGCAGCCGTGGCGTTCTTAGGTTAGCCGTTCGCTTACTCGACTCGGCAAAACGAACTGCCTCGTCGAAGAGTATGGACCGAATCGAACCAGAACATGTCAAAGAGATGCTTGCTTCAGAAGGATATGACGCACTCGGGTTCGATCCTATTGAACAGAGTTACTTGAGTCTTCTGAAAGAAAGCGGTGGACCGGTTCGATTGAACGTGCTCGCCACGCATTTGGGTTTACCGAGGCAGACCATTGAGATGTTTGAGCGGGATTTCATTCGTCTTGGTCTGATCACCAAAGGTGACAAAGGAAGAGCGTTGACACCCAAGGGTATTGAGCATCTGGCCGATTCAAACGCCTGATATTTTTGTGCCTAAACTGTCCGATTTTTGAAAGGAACAAGTTTGATGAATGTAGGGACCATGACTGAAAATAAACCGAAAGCTGCAATTACCGTGAGCAAAATGTGTTCACTTCTTTCCATGTCGAGATCACAGTTCTACTGGCACGTAAAGAAGGGTACGTTTCACGCTCCACTCAAGTTGAGTAATGGGCGACCGTACTACAACGCCAGTCAGGTTGAAGACAACCTGAAAGCTCGTGAGTTAGGAATTGGCGTCAACAGCGAATATGTGCTGTTCTATGAAAGAGACTCAGAGCCAACTGAATCGTCGAGAAAACCATCCAAGAATCATAAGCCGAAACAGGACTACATCGAGTTGATGGACGGTTTGTCGAGCCTTGGCCTCACGAGTTTGACAACCTCGGTTGTGGCCGATGCGGTCGGACAGTGCTATCCGCAAGGAACTGTCGGTCAGGACGAAAACGACATTCTGCGTACAGTTTTCCGACACATCAAGCGTGCGGGATCTGTTTGATTGTCGTTGCAATTGTACTTTGGGTCTGTTGTATGACTGTCATTGTTTGTTCGGACCATGTGTGAAGTGTGTCCAAGATTGGTCGAAGTCAGTTTGACCTCTGTTTGATATGCGTATTAAACCTGTTTGATTTCTGTAAGAAAGGTGTGCGAAAGATGTCTGAAGATCGATCCGAAAGCTGTGCGGAATTACGCACGATAAATCCCATTATCATGCGTTCGCCAGATTCTGGTATCGAGACCCTTGGACCTGTCACACAACAGGCCGACACCGACGAACATCTGATCGAACTTTGGCTTCATGGTCGTCCAGTTCACACTCAACGAGCATACAGACGAGAGACGGACCGATTCATAAAGCATGTGAATAAGTCGTTGCGATTAGTGAAGCTGGCTGACATTCAAACCTTCGCTGACGATTTGATAGATTCGCTCAAGGAATCATCACTCCATCGAGCATTATCTGCAGTCAAAAGCCTCTTTGCATTTGGCTTCCGACTTGGGTATCTCACTTTTGATGTTGGTGCAGCTTTGATGCTGCCCACGTTTCGAGACGAACTGGCGGACCGAATTCTCTCTGAAGTGGATGTTTTACGAATCATCTCTCTTGAACCACAACCACGAAATCGTGCGATCCTGTTGACGCTGTATGCTGGTGGCTTCAGAGTCTCTGAGATCTGTCAACTCAAGTGGTGTCATTTACAGGAGCGAGATTCCGCAGGCCAGATCACCGTTTACGGAAAAGGAGGCAAGACTCGGACCGTGCTTATGCCACATACTGTTTGGGAAGCATTACAAAAGTTGGAACAGAATCCGTCGCCTGAAGCTCCAGTTTTTAGAAGCCGAAAGAGAGGGCATCTTGATGAGTCCGCCGTCTGGCGGATCGTAAGCAAGGCATCTGAACGAGCAGGTGTAGAAAAGAATGTTTCGTGTCATTGGTTTCGTCATGCCCATGCTTCTCACGCACTGGACCGTGGTTGTCCTATTCACTTGGTTCAAGCCACGCTGGGACATTCGTCGATTTCGACGACGGGTCGATACCTTCACGCAAGACCGACAGATTCGAGCGGGAACTATTTGCCTTTTTGATTGGACCTAAAGCCATCTTCATCAATAACTCTCACCTATTAAGGAACAATGATGACGAAAGCAACGAAAAAAGCAGTAGCGAACGGATCGGAAGAGATTCAACAGAAGGCAGCCAGTGATGCTGCCGCTGTACAATCAGGCGTCAATATCGTCGCCATTGTCGGAGCCTTTCACCGTAATCTTCATGCTTTACAGCAAAGCGGCGTTCGTGGTGATGAACTCTCCAATCATCCCGTCGCCCTGAGTTTCACTAGCAAGCTCAATTCGCTTTGCCGAATGACTCTCGACCGAGAATTCGATGCTCTCGATGCGATTCGTCGAATCGAACAGGGCGAATCCGTTGAGTATGAAGTAATTCCGCTTTGATCCTGTTCGGACCATCCTGTTGTGGTGTTGGCAAATCACCTTCACTAAAACAGGAATCGGAAATGACGAACACACGCTGCGAACGACAGGGACAAATCGAGGTCGGGATTATTGAACACGAGGGTCGGGAATTCGCTGCCCTTGGTGCTTCAGTCGTCGGACGAAACATAACGGGCTACACCAAAGAGGACCGTTACGGAATTACGCTGACATCATGGTGTGGCAAGACGATGCTCGATTGCCGCTGTGAAATCGTTGAACGATACAGGTCGGGATCAATTGCCCTGATGTTCCGACTTAAGGGTGGCCGATTTATCGTCGGCTATGCCCTTGGTGAAAGCGGAATGCTGTTTCGAGGTGAATTGATTAAGGGATGCGAAGAAGATGACGCCCGAAGAGAAGCCCAGTGCATCGCTGATTGCTTCGCCACTCTCGATGCTGAAGATGAAATTGCTTTTGAAGCTGAGTATTCCGAAGCTTAATTGGACCTAAGCCATGCTCGTATCACTCAACCACCAAAAGGAGATACGAGCATGGCGACGATCACCGCAAACGCAACATTTAATGGTCACGAACTGAAAGACTTACCTGTTCTCAATCCGGGAGATTGGTTCGGGAAGACATGGCTTATCGAGATCGGCGGGAGCTACTCGCCGTTCTTCCTCATCGTCGAAGCTGACAGCATTTCAGATGCCATCGACGAACTGGCGGACCACGAAAAGTACGGCCATCACATCATCGTCGAGGAAGCGGACCTTGGCGACTACTCCGAGGATGATCGGCACTATGGTCCAAGTGGTCAAGTGCTCGATCTGGACCACTTGATGATCCATGGGGAGGAAGGGAGCAAAACGCCATTCCCCTGCACTTATCACGGGGATGGATTGTCGACAGAAGGCGTAATACCGACTGACTTCTGTTGGGATGAGATCGAGTCATAGCAAATAACTGGGGACGAAGAGTCGGGGCAAAAATGTCTCGGCTCTTTTGCGTTGGTGACTGGGGAAAAGTTCGAGATCGGACCAATGAGTGAAATCATCACCAACCAACTTCAGCAGAAGGAGACACGATGGTCACTACCAACAACAAGAAACCACGCTTTGCACTTGGTTCCGTAGTCGCCACTCCCGGAGCACTCGATGCACTTCAAACCGCAGGACAGACACCGATGGAGCTACTTAAAAGACACATCGTTCTCGATCCCGGCG
>DOCI01000046.1:7999-9780 GCA_003503535.1 Planctomycetaceae bacterium | reverse complement strand
CTTGATGAAGAGGACCAACAGACTAACGAGGAAGCAGTCGCCAACGGAGAGCGAATCCTGTCGAGTTATTTACTCAAGGACAGCACGAAGCTGTGGATCATCACCGAGCATGATCGAAGCAGCACATGTCTGCTGCTTCCCGAAGAATATTGATTGGACCAACGCCCATCACTGTAACAACCACCTTCAACTTCTTAGGAGATGAGGACATGAGTGATCCAACTGAAACAATTCGCCGTGAGATGGTCGCCGAAATCAATGCCGAGTTAGGAAGTCGGGAGTATCTCCAAGCAAAGCACGGTCAAGTCTGGGACACGACCGAGCTTCAGCAGGACTTTGACGTACTTGGATTCATGGCTCCACTCGTGGTCGCAAGTCGCAAGTCGGACGGGACCAAAGGCAGTCTGATGTTCCAAGCCAGTCCACGCTTCTACTTCGATTGGTCTCCTGAGTGATGGGGCTGGTGGTCGAGGATTCGCCGGGCTTCGGTTCGGCGGACCCTTCTTGGTAATTGTTGGTTACAAAAATTGTAATCAAACAATTCCAGACGATTTCATTAATGTGAGTTCCCCACCCCCCGCCTGTGGAGCGACTCCGTTGGTTAAATTTATTGTAACTCACAACTCGAAATTCTGGCTGTGGGGGCTGATACTTTTGCCAAAAGCTGTTTGGGAAAATCGCAGCCACCCCCCAAAATGCCCTTGTTTCAGAGATTTCAAACCTCAATAGATTTGTCGTTCACTCTGATGCCACAGATCGTACAATTAAGCAATTCTCCTCTCTTTAATCCCGCAAACTTTCGCCGACTCACATAGCAGCGGTTCGATTGTGGGCACTCACGATCGTGGCCTGTGATACGAACCTGCTCACTATCGTTGTTGAGAGGAGCACCTACACAACGCCTGACCCGCACGTCCTGCAATCGCATAGCGATTGCACAGTGGATAAGTACGCAACTGGATTAACCTTAGCTTTTCCACCTCGCTGACTTGTAAAGCTTTTGTCTCAATTGTTGATCAACAGGACGTTCTTTTACTGGCTTACGAATTACAAGTTTTGCAATTGTCTTGTGCTCAAAGTTTAACCCGATTGGCATTAGTCAAGAGAGACCTGCAATGCGTTGATATCGAACTCAAGCACATCATTGGTTTCAATTGTCTTTGGGCTTGTAATCTCAGCATATGCAATGACAGAACCATTCGTGCTGGCTGTGCAAATTGCAGCATGAGTAATCGTGCCCCAATCAGCGGTGGCTTTGGAGAGTGAGATTTTGACATTATTACGGACGCATCCGACACCCGCGAGATCTGTCCAGTTACTGTCTGATGGATCGAGTTGTTTTCTCACATACGAGCCGCCAGACACTTCTGTGCCAGTGCTGGTTGTGAAATTGCCAGTTGATACTTCATCAGGTGTTGCAGTAAGCAAGGCAATCCATACTCACTTGGCTTGCTTAAAGCTGCTGAACGGAACAATCCGTTCAGGATGTTCTCTTCTGTTGTGTTTGAGAAAGACATAATGTAATACCTCAGTTAAAGTTAATTAACTGGGGTATTCATCTATGTGAGGAGCAAAATCTGTGAAAGAAATTACATTGTCGAAGCCTGTCCTTCTTTTTCAGTTCATGAGTCAAATCATTGCGGCGAAAGGACTTATTGATAGATCTGAATCATTACTAGTGGGGCAATTAATTCGTGACTCGGAAGATTTGTGTAAAGAATGTGGATTTGAAGCCACTTTGCACCACGTTGCCTTGGCAAGAGACGTGAAAGAAAACGGTA
>DOCI01000046.1:0-7886 GCA_003503535.1 Planctomycetaceae bacterium | reverse complement strand
ACTAATTAGATTGAAGTCTCACATAACCGCTGCAATAAGCATGATGTCTAAGGAAATGGTAAATTCAAAAGCAGGGCTACTTGATGACAGTGCGGTTTCCCAACGATTTTCAAGTCTTAAAGAAAGTTTGTCAGAATCAGGAAAACTTTTCCATGAGGAGACAATTAAGTGTGTAAGAATTGGAGCTTACAGGGCATGTGTCGTAAACGCTTGGACGTTATGTATGGACTCAATTCAATCATGGATCATTGCTGATGATGCCAGATTAAGTTCATTCAATGAAGAGCTACTCAAAATCAAACGCAAAGACCAAAACATTTATAGTGAAGTGAAGACAAAAGAGGATTTCTGGGAAGCGAGAAAATCACCGGGTGAGCGTACCGTTATTGATTGCATCGAGCAAATACTTGGAGAAAAAATACACCGTCGAATATTGACTGCCCTTGATGACCGCAACACTTACGCTCACGCCAATTCAGCAGAACTTGAGCGTGACAAGGCAACTGGATACATCTCAGATATTGTGGACATCATAGATGCGATTCAAAAACGAATATGAATTAGGCGTTTTCGGGTAGTGAAAAAGCAAAGCCATTGATTGCTTGGCTCCCAAAAGAGGATCAGATGCTAACTTTATTACTATTCGCCAAATATCGATCTGGTTTGTTTCGCACTAAATCCCACACTTTCTTCTCCACGACGTGTGGTTTTCCAAATGATGATTCTGATGAAACTTGTTCTAATATCCCTTTGTGTACCAGAGAGGCAATTCCGGGTTTATTTACTGACCAACTCAACGTTGTTTCTTTTTTGTTGACATGCTGCATCAGAATACATTTCTCATCCTGATTTAGTCCATCAAGCATTGACTTCATAATTTTCTTTTCTTGGTAACGATCATAAATATATACTATGAATGAAGCACCCATGATAAATAGTTCAACAATCCATACGATGAAGAAAAATACTGCTGCCAGTCCAACCCATTGACCATATTCATTTCTGATTTCTTCAATTTTCAATTGTGACGGCAATGGAATCAGCAGAACAACAAGTGATGTCAAAAATAAAGAGAAGGAATATCGTGGACGAACTGCCAATTTAGCCAACTCTACCCAATCAGGCATAAATCAGTTTCCTTCTGTTAATACTTCTACAATTTTAACGACTTGGTCCGCCTTAATTCGAAGGTCTAAAAAGGAAGCGTCTCCATAGCCAAGACGTTGTCCATGTGTTCCATTTATCTTTTGTGGAAACTGATCTTTGTATTCTGGGAATTCTGCTGTGAAATCATCTATTATTCTGTTGTAGTCACATGCTAATGACCAGCTAATTCTTCCACTTCGATTTCGTTCATTCTCGTTTTCAATAGTCGAAATAATTGCTTGAAGTCGCCCTCGCAACAATTGAGATTTTTTAGCATCCATGTTTTATTCCCCCGACTGTATTTCCGATACAATTGCAATTATCTGATTGTATAAGATATGTAAATCCATGTAAGTTATGTCAGCTTTTTGCATAATATCATATGGCCTGCTTGTGGTAATCTTTTTGGGGAGAATGTACTGTATGTTAGGTTTCTCAGCTACTAGAATGTCAAGAATATCGTTGAAGTCATTCGCCATGCCTTTAGAAATATGAGTTTGTTTATCATTTGAATTATATTCATTGAGTGATTTTTTTATTGATTCGATTTTAATTTTCAAGAACCCGATTTTATCTACCATAACATTTCTCCAATAAGTTATTATAAACTCATTCTTCAACCACCACAAATCTTGCACGCTACGCCATCAGTTGCACCGCATGCTCTTCCATCTTTAGTCGATCGTAATACCTGCAAGTTCGATTGTGCCGTTTTGATGTCTTCGTGTTGAGCCAATGAGACAATGCCGCTTTCTTTACCTCTTCTGACTGAGGAGAGGATTTCATTTCTGTCATAAATCGACTGACGGAAGGTGTTTGAGGTGTTGTCTGTTCTTTTCTCATAGAGGTGAAAACAGGACCGGCATTACAAAAACAACAGCTAATTTGTTCTTTGAACTGTCCTCACCATAAATTCCAACTTCAACATCCTTGTGAAATATCTTCTCTTTCAGATCGTCTTTGGTTGCTTCTTTTGGAAAGTCTTCAATTCTGACTTTGAAATAGTCGCCTGACTGAGAGCGAAATGAGAATTTGTCTTTTGAGTAAATCGAAACCACTTCCCCTTTGATCAAATTATCAATGGGGAAGTTCTTGACTGTGAGAAAGTCATTTCGTGATGGATATTCGCCTGCAAAAGATTGATTGCCAGCGAACAATACGAATAGCAATAGCATGAGTTTGATTGTGGTTTTGCCCGCCATTTGATCAACCTTTCTTGAACCTGCAAAATTGTCCATTAAAGTGTACTCAGCCACAGTAGGCGAAGAAAGCGGATACTGGACTGAGTTACAAATATTTGAATCAATTCCTAACAAGAATTATTAAAAATTTCTTATTGGGAATATGTTTTTGTGATCCAGTATCGAAGTCCATTCGTTGCCACACATACTCTCTGTTGTGCCGAAGCCACCCGTAGGCAACAATATGTTGTATTTTTCGGGTTGACATGTCGAAAAGCTGTTCGTATTTTCAATACAATTCTGGACGAAATGAATAAAAGACTGATGGGTAGACGTAGAAAAAAGAGCAGAAGCAATAGAACTCCACCGCAAAGTTCTCCCCCCAGTGTAACAGAAACGATATGTAATGTAGTTGAAACCACAAAAGTTGACACAATCAATCAAGATGAAATTTATTCTCATAGCGATTATCTAAAATACCACTTCAAGAATGAGGAGTATCGAAAGGATTCACATTCCAGCTTCGATTCAGCTATCTTAACCGTGGCTCTCGGATCTCTGGGATTCTCGGTAACTTTTGCGACATTCACAAAGTTAGGGAGAATTGAGATAGGGGATCGATTGATGCCTTGGGATGACCCCAAAGTTCTTGGTACAGTTTGGTTACTTTTCACTGGCTCTATTCTTGCTTCGATTTTTGCTCGATATTGCAATGTCAAAGTAAATGAGATTGCGATTGAGCAAGAGCGTAAGTGCTACGAAATGCAAGATTTTTCATGTCGAAAGAGAACAAAATGGGACATATTCATTATTATTTTTGATTGTTTAGCATTTTGGCTCTTAGTTGTGGGATTTATTTGCAATATGGTCGTCATGTATCTGAAAACATACCAGTAACCGGAGATCAGAATGAGTGAGAAGGAAGTAAGAACTAAAGTCGTAATTAGAGAGTCCGTTGGACGGCTTAAGCCACCTACTGAGTCCAAAGCAAAAGAAATACCACCACCTCCACCCAAGGATGAGAAAAAATGAGCAAAGATAATGCCGCATGGACTGGTGGCGATAATCGCAGTCACGGACGATATGTAATTCCTGCTGCTGAAAATAACTCAAACTCGAATTGTCAAAGCCAAAACAATTCAAATACAAATTCGCAGAGCCAATCCACAACCTCAAATTCGCAGAAAAAGTAGGAGACTCTTTCATGAATGAAGAATTTAATCCCAATGGCTGGGATATACTCAGAGCAGTGCCCAATAATCCGCTTGGCGAAATCAAATCAACTCACGGACGATTAACAATGCCCGGAGATAGCATCGCTCGATTAGTTATCAAGAATGAGAACCAGAAGAAAGACAATCAAGGCGATAAAAAGAAGCAGAAGTGATTCGATTGATTATGAAAGTTTAATCGGAATTCTCCGAGGGAATATCGGGAAACGATGCGGGATTGACCCGCTCCTCTCATTCTGCCTCTACTCGACGATCCTGACCGACTCGTGCGAATGACAGCGATTCAAACCGTGTGTGATCTGCAACTGAATCAATCGATTCCTCAACTCCGACACATTCTTTGCCAAGACGAACAACCGCTTGCCGCCGAAGCATTGAAAGCGTTGATTGAGATTGATGAAGAATTTCTTGGCAGCCTAATTGAATGTGTAAGAGAAAAGAAAGCCTAGTTATTTAACACAATCCACTCAGAACCTGTCCATCGCCACCAATTGTTCTCATGCCAGTGGGTATCACAGATTGGGCAGCAGAATGGCGTGCTGGCCTGAATATACACTGGTTGTCCACAACCCGGACAGGCAGCATTTGGCACGTGTCCTGTAATACGGACCTGCTCACTATCATTGTTTAGTGGAGCACCTACACAGTCATAGAATGGATCGCCACCACTCTGCTTGATTGACTCGTATTCCTCTGGATCTAGCAGCATTACGAAACAATTCGTAAAAAGTCTCGCCCCATGCCAGAACAGTAAGATCGTGCCTCCGAAGGCTAACAATACTGGGATTGCCACCGGTGCAAATACAATCGCCAAAACGATGCCGACGGGTGAGCAAAGCAAGAAGAATTTCAACTGAATCAACCAGTGAGGTGTACGATCTTTGGACATTTCGAGTTCTCCATTGTAGGTCAGAATGGGATCTCGCTTTGGTCCAACTCGCTGTATCTCTTTGGGATATCCAGTAAATAACCAACACAGTTACAAAGTTTGCAACGCCTGACCCAATGTGTTGTTTGCTCCTCGTTGCAAATCCAGATTACTCCTTCGGATTGGCAGTCAGGACAGATGCCAATAACTCTGCGACCAAGAATCTCATTCGGGATCGATTGATTAGATGAATCAGTCATGATGTTTAATTAGCCATGTAATTTTGACCCAAACAGATGGGGGGGCGTGCGGGGGGGACTTGGTGAAATTACCGTAGGAAGTACCCATTGTTAGGCTCCTTGCTGAATCTCGTCTGCATTTGGCAGAAGCATCTCGCCAACCAGATTGTCCGGCAGACCCATCATTTGACGCCATCTTGCTTCGACCATAGCTGTGTAGAGATGTCCCGGAAGACCGTAATTTCCCAAAGAGAATCCATCGTTCACCTCCACTAGAACTGTCGCACCAGAAGTCGTTACAGCCCAGTCCAAAGAGAATGCGATGGGACGATCTTGGAATGCTGGGATCGCCTTTTGCATTAGGCTAGGGTCTGGGAACAGAAGTGGATTGCCCTTGTAGCAACACACCTGAAGAATTCTGTCCCGCAGAATGTAGCTTCGCCATTCTGACTCGAAGCACAGGGTTTCCTGACATAAGATTTGAACGTCATCATCAAGGTGTGCAGTCGGTATCAGGTTACTAAACTTTGACACGACCAATCCCGTGAACATTTTCTGGTGAATTAGTGGCTTTATATGAATTGCTGGCTCAAATTCGCTGTTTGTGGCTTCGCTGCGAAATTCGCCGAGCGTTGACTCCCATATTCTTCGTGCCGTATACGGCCAGAGATCACGGGGCAGATCATATATTTGCGGAGCAGTACGTCCGGCCCGTTGAAGTGCTAATAGCACCGTTCCCACGCCCGCTCGAACGATTGTCGAATCTGCTTCATGGATGAGTAGTTCATCAAACTTACCACTATTGAGTTCCTCGTAGCGAAACCGGATGACTTCATATCCACGTTCCCAGAACCAATAGGCCGAGCGTTCAAAATTGTCGTAAGTGGGTTGTCCTTTGTTGATTTGTTGGACCAAGACTCGCATGGTGCTGTGTCCTCGCATTCAGATTGGCGATTTGTGGCAGTGTGGCATCTGGAATTTACGTTGGCAGTCCATTAAGCATAAAGACCAACACAGTTGCGTCGAACCGTGTAGGCCTTCGATTTCTTCTGGAGACGCTCAGTCCTTAAATGTAGTGATCCCGGTTCACACCATCAAAGGCACCTTATGGCACTTGTCGAGCAGCATTGAGCTACCCGAAATCATCACCCCAACGCTCTTTCATGTGCTCACGCAGCCCACGCTCTAAAGATTCAAGACATTCGGTCAAAGTTTTCTTACGTCCCGTCTCTTCATAGACCATGCCTCCACAATCTTGAGCTACCGCAGATGAGCGGGTCCAATCTTGATCTCCAATCTCGATCCAACCGTATTGAATCCAAGCGGCTATGGCTGGAAAACGCTGTTCAAGGTCACCTGACATGGAAGAGTTCCTTAAAGATTGTGAGCCAAAACGCCTTTGTCCATATCGAAGTACGTGCTTTTGAATAAATTGGATGGCATCGTTGATGCTCTCTACGTCAAAACAGGTCTTCCCGCCACTAAAGTGGTGGTAACTTCAACTTTCGGACAGCCTTCATCGGAAAGAAAAGATGACGAGGATCGTCGGCAAGAGCGAGAAATCCATATTTTTCGTAGAATTTCTTTGCCGTTTCACTAATGGCATCGACTTCTACTGCTTGAATCCCAATCTTATTCGCAAGAAACTCACACCGCCGCAGAGCGTCAAGTAGGAGAAATTCGCCATGGCTATTGCCTTGAACCGAGACATCCACCGCCAGCCGTCCGATCAAGACGACGGGCAAGTCAATTTGTGGTAAGCCTTTGGCTTGATCCATTGGCAACGCTTCATAAACGACCGTGTGGTTTGACAGGGAGTAATATCCTTTGATTTCTGTCAATCCTTGTTCAACGAGCACATATGTTCGAGCAAGATCCCGCTTTTCGTACTGGCTGACTTTTGTAGCGAGCCAGTCATTCAATATTGGAACTCCGCCGTCGAAGCTGGTCCGGTCATGCCGGTTTCGCTCGAATGGCTCAACTACCCATGTTTGCCCTGACATCTCAGGAAATCCGCTTCTTGTAACTGCGTGCGGCAGCTTTCAATGCGTCGTTGGGAGCATTCGATTCCTGCAATGCTGCAAGAAAAGTGTCTCTGTCACGATTCGAGAGCCGAGTGACTTGTGCATTTTGAAGTACATTACGGGCTTCTCGGAGAACGGTCGATACTGTGAACTCGCTGACAGTTTGCCCAAGAGCAGCAGCAGCCTCTTCGATAGTATGCTTCAGATCGCTCGACAACCTCACGTTAATGCGAGCGTCACTCTTCTTCTTCGTTGTTGTCATGCGTCCTCCTCCCATAACTAAAAGTGGCAAACTGATGTATATTCTACGTTGAAGAGCAGTGTGGGTCAATATGCCACACAGGGTAAGGCTGATCTTTATGTCGATCGGGGTTTTAGGACCATGTCCTCCACTATAGAATATAAATCTTAAGCGATGACGAGACGCAGCGTGCTTATCCAAACATTGTTCGGATAAGGTGTCGGATAAGGAAGATGGCTGTCGGCGTAAGTCCATAAATATCAACACTTATGGCATTTAATGGCTATTCCCCTATCCTCCACTTTAGCCGCCTTCGGGCGGCTTTTTCATGCGCCTAAGTCATTTAAAATTATGGACTTAGCGGTATACCCCATTGCGTGATTGGAGTCGAGTATCGGATTTGGTGTCGGATTGACGATCATTATTCCCTAAGTTTGTCCGTTACACTCAAGGGCCAACGACTGGTAGCTCAATTGAGCCGAGAAATGTGACCATTTCGCATCCCAGTACGTAGTGGTAGTAAGTCCGGAGTCCGATGCCATCCGAAGCTGTTTACTAAAAAAGGTGCGTCGAAACGCACCTTTTGATCGTGTCGGGTTGACAATTCTCTTATGCAGCGAAAACCAGGACTCGGTGCAGTTCTTCGATGGTCGTTTCGCCCGAGAGGACTTTCTGCTTGGCGGCTTTTTCGAGGGACATCATGCCGCGTTCTGCGGCAAGTTTATGCAGTTCCCGGCTTGATTTGTTCTGGATGATTGCATCGCGAATCTCGCTATCGACAGGCAGGACTTCGAAGACGCCAGTCCGGCCCATGTAGCCGGTGTGGAAGTTGCAGTCGGCTGGAATGCCGCGTTTCAGGGTGACTGATTCCCCTTCATTGGGATCGATTCCCAGGAACTGGCAGGCTGCGGCATCGGGATGGTAGTCTTCGCTGGAATTGCTGCAGACTTTGCGG
>DOCI01000241.1:6020-20980 GCA_003503535.1 Planctomycetaceae bacterium | reverse complement strand
ACGAATCCGTTACCGAAAGCCTCACCGAATCTGAATGGCCGGTGCGAACGGTTTATTGAGACGATTAAACTGGAATGCCTCAACAAGTTTATCGTGTTTGGCAATAAGCATCTCGATTATCTGACGGATGAATTTACGAGCTATTACAACACAAAAAGAAGCCATATGGAGCGTGACCACCTGCCGCCGATTCGCGAGGAGCCTGGTGAAGTGGAGACCATTTCCATCGATCAGATTGAAGTGAGGAGATACGTTGGTGGATTGATCAAGTCATTTGAGCGGAAGGTGGCTTGAGATAATTGAGAAGACGGTAGTTCGGCTCCATGTGCAATCGTCTCAATTAACTGGGATTCTCAGTGAGGAAGCTTTCAACTGTAAGCTGATATTTCTTGTCATTTTTGCGATTTTCTTTATACCGTATTCTGGATCAGAGATCACATTCGTTGTACCGGAGGATCATTGTCACATCATTATTTTACCATTGATTGTTGACTTCCGGGTTCCGCGGCGATTTGTTGAATCGAACGGAGAAGAAGACACTATTTTTATCAGGAGAGACATCAAATGGAACAGCTAAGATCATTGAGATTTACGGATTGGGAAGGTGTCGAGAGTGATCTTCAAAATTTATTGAAGGGATACCAGTTTCACGGAAAGTGGAATCTGGCACAGACGACTCTGCATCTGAATGACTGGATGCAATTCTCGATGAATGGGTTTCCGAAGTTTATTCTTCCGATGAGAGTGATGTTTGCTGTGATCCGAAACACTGCTGGAAAATCGATGTTGAGGCGAATTCTGTCCGATGGCTTCAAAGCTGGGAATCCGACATTCCCAGCTACAGTTTATGAAGCTTCAGAAGCCGAGGATGTAGAAGCGGTGGATAAACTGCTGCAGACGATTATCCGGTTTCGCAATTATCAGGGCGAAATTCATCCCTCTCCTCTGTTTGGTCACATGAGTTATGCAACGGCTGAGCAACTGCAGTTAGCACATTTCTCCCATCATCTGAGGTATTTAGTGCCGACTCAGAGAAGTGATGTCCGCCAGGCTACTGGATTATCCAGTCCAGTTTGATAACATCCGCTCTCTACTGTTTCCAGCCCTTAGATATCGATGAAAGAGTTGCTTTGAGTTGAAATTATGATTTCCCTATGGCTGGGTAATCACAATCACTCTTTCTCACAGGAGGACGACCATGCTCTTTCTCGGTATCGATCAACATGCACGACGGCAACGTCTGTCGACAAATCGAGATCTGAGTTGCCAGTGGTGCGAGGATCTGGTCTCGATCGAGAGTTAGAAATTGAATGAAAGAGCAGGGGACTGAATTTCAAGACAGTTTCCCTGAAGACTGAATACGATTCAGTGACCAGTCACGAGCCAAATGTTAAACTCTTGGCGTGTCGGGAACTCGGAAAGAAAATAGCAGAATGTTGTAACAAACAGTAGTGCCTCACAATAAACCCAACCTGCCCGAGAAAACCTGCACAGTCTGCAAAAGACCGTTCAAGTGGCGGAAGAAATGGGCCAAGGTTTGGGACGAGGTGAAGTATTGCAGCCAGAAGTGTCGGAAGACTGGCAACTCCGAAAAGGACAACTCTTAATTCGAGTTGTCGGCGAGTTTGAAATCTTCGCCTCTGCTTTCGATGTCTCGTCGGCACTCAGGGCAAGTGTGGAACCGAGTCCCCGTGCAGCAGACAAGATGCTCATAACACAGTTTCTTCTCACCGCACTCCCAGCACAGAGCCTTCACTATCTCCGGTTGTTCCTCGGCCAGCGTGCCATTCTCAAACGTATCCATGACCTGTGCTTTCTTGTTAGGATTGGCTCAATTCGTGCTCTGCAACACCAAGGGGATCACTGGGTCGCCATTGGTCGCTTTATACATCGAAGCTGCGGAATCTCGGCCAAAGCGTTTTTGGCTTCGACGAACGACCGGATACCCCAGACGGGCTAAAATGTGGTTCGGTTTTGAGAATGCCAGAATATCGTAGAAAACCTGATCCGTCTCCCGATCCTGACGCCGTACATCTCAGGGTTGTGGCTGGCTCTTGTGACTCCAGCGACCTACGAGGTGGGGCGTCATTTGATCGAAGGGCTAAAAAATCCAACCGTGGTACGGGACTCGAAAGCCATGGAAGCATTTTCGATTAAGCCACTAGGTGTCGCCGAGGCGATCAGGGTGGCAATCGAAGAGTCGCAATCGAGGAGTCGCAATCATCGGCATGAAACCGAGCTTGTGCGAATTCTGTCTCCCCATGAAGGAAGTCATCTCTGGGAAAGGGACCAGATTCGTACTGTGCCAGAAGTCGAGTCTGGAAAAACGATTCCCCAAATATCCGCCACAACCTGTAATTCAATGTGATGGGTTCGACGTGCAGGATTCTAGTGAGGGGGCCGCTGAGTGAGTTCGCCTAACCTTTTGAGACGTGCGGCAAAGTCATCGCTGATAATCCTGTGACGCAACTACAAACAGCGAATTGCATTCTTCTTCCAGTATCTCTTCGATTATGGAGCAATTCTGAAAGTGTGTTCGCTCAGCAACTTCACGAGATGAAATGTCGATTTGTTTCCAGCCGAGTTTTTGTAGAAACTTGATAGACGAACCGAATAAAACTGCCTCAATGCCGGTCCATAGAATCGCTGACCGACACATGGGACAGTGTTCGGCAGTGGAATACAAAGCAAGAGCCTTTGATATCGATGAAAGAGTTACTTCGAGTGGAATATGTGATTTCACTATGTCTGGGGAATCACAATCACTTTTCTCGCAGGATGATCACATGCTCTTTCTCGGTATCGATCACCACTCACGACAACTGATCATTTAGAACAAAGTCTGAAAACAATTCGAGGTTGAATAAAGGAGCACGGATTTTGAAATAGCAGGGGACCGAAATGCGGGACCGATTACCTGAAGACTAGAGTGAATTCATTTACTATGAAAATTTGCTTTTGCTGAGAGTCTGTTGCGTGACGCCATTCGCGTTGCGATCTTTTCGGGTCAATTCTTCACGAGTTGTATCGTTTTTTTGAGGCCAATCAATCGAACTGTTCTCGCGATGATTTTGAGCCATGATCCAATCTCACGAACACCTCCCTGCCCCAGGGTGATGTAATGTTGACCAGCAATAAGAATCTCCATTCGCTGTCGGTGTTCTCTGAACTTCTGGAGAATAACTTTCGCAATTGGAATTGATGAAGTGATTCTACTGATCGTGATCAGCAATTCATCAAAGTCAAGGCTGTTCAGTGCATGTAGTTTAATGACATCTCCATCACTAATCACTTCATAACTGGTTGAAAGACTTTCAATTTTTAATTCAATTTCCCACATTTAAACTCATTTCGTACGATGTGCAGTGAAAAAGGTCAACGTCCATGAATGGATACGTTGACTCATTAAGAATTGGGTTTTCTCTTGAGAAGTAAGAATTCTACTCTTTGTTACCATCACTGGTGCGTATTTTGACTTTACCATTGAGTTTCCACAAAGCGTGTGCCGGATTTTCAGTTGCCGCAGAGGGTATTGAAACTTCCATTTGGTCAAATTCATAGCAGATTTCCGCATTTCGACCGGTCAGCTTATCATAAAGACCGATCGCCAAATCTGGCCAGTTTCTCGTGTCGTTTGCTTCTGTCATTTCTGTTCCTTTTAAATTCGGTGAATAGTGTTTGAGAAATAAGGTGTATTGGTTAATCGATACTTCATGCTCCGAAGACTGCCTTGTAGAAAACTGGGAATCACAAGAATCTCCTATTACCGGCTGTCTCTGGATATCGGTTTGGGCAGTGTGGTCCACGTTATAATGTAGACCCCTCCACGCCTTAGCCAACTTCTCGATGAGAAAATTTCTTATTTTTCAGCATGACGCGATTTCAAATGCTATGCGTGTGGCTGAAATAATTGATTCCTCAAGGACTTGAACCTTGCCTCCACGATTACGACGGCGAAGCCTTTAATATCGATGAAAGACTTGCTTTGAGTGGAAATTGTGATTTTCCTATGGCAGGGGAATCACACTCCCTCTTTCTCGGTATCGATCAACATGCACGACAACTGACCGTCTCGTTAGAGAACAGCAGGGCGATGTCCTGCTCGCTCGGCAGGTCTCCCCACGGCCAGGCAAGATTCTTCAATTCTACGACCAACTCACGCAAGGCTGTGCTGAGCTTTCTCCCGATAAAATTTCGGAGCCTAAGCCTTCAACCGTGAACTGGTAATTCACAACAACTACGCGTCTTCCGGCCATCGCAATTTGGAAAATGCCAGAAGAAATTCATCAAATTCAACTGTCTTGTAAGATTAACAAACGCCATTCGTGAGAGATTTTCCTCGATGACCTGCCAGGAATTCATTAACATTCTGAAGTGTGGTTTCTGCGATATTGTCCAGGGCTTCTTGCGTCAGAAACGCTTGATGAGATGTGATTACGACATTATTAAAACTCATCAACCTTGCCAGAACATCATCGTTGAGAATTTGATCTGAGATATCATTGAAAAAGATACCCGCTTCTTCTTCGTAGACATCTAATCCCGCCGAACCAATGTGTCCCGACTTCAATCCTTCGATCAGAGCAACGGTATCAATCAACCCTCCCCGTGACGTATTGATCAGCATGACGCCTCGTTTCATCTGACTGATCGTTTCTCGATTGACCAGATGATGCGACTCTTCAAATAAGGGGAGATGCAAAGTGATGATGTTCGACTTGGAGAATAGATCATCTTGGCTGACATATTCCGCGTTGGACAATTTCTCTACTGCGGGATTGACATGAACATCGTAAGCTAAAACATGGCAGCCAAAACCAGCCAGGATTTCGACAACACATTGTCCAATTTTGCCCGTACCGATCACTCCGACTGTCTTGCCGTACATATCGAAGCCAGTCAAGCCATCTAACACGAAGGATCCGGACCGGTTTCTCATGTAAGCTTGATGCAAATGTCTGTTGAGCATCAGCATCAAAGCGATAGTGTGTTCAGCAACGGCATGCGGGGAATAAGCCGGGACGCGAACGACATTGATCTGGTGTCTGCGGCAAGCTTCCAAGTCCACATTGTTGAAGCCCGCACAACGTAAGGCAATCATTTCCACTCCGAGAATCGCTAGTTGCTCAATCGCCTGGGCATCGGCACGGTCATTGACGAAAATGCAGACCACCTTACATCCCGTTGCCGCTGATGCAGTTTTCTCGTTGAGGGGAGTCTCTATGGGAATAATATTGAAACTTCCATCGTTCCGTTTCGAAAACGATTTGAGATCATATTTTTTTGCATCAAAAAAAGCGATATTCAAACGCCCCTGGGAATCGTGACCACTTGAAACGACCGGATGGTTCAAATCAGCGAGTAATTTCTCATATTCTACCCGGGTGAGACCTTCGCGGTTCTGGAGTTGATTAAGAATTGTCTGCAGTCGTTCCTGGTCGTTGATGTCTTCCACAATAAACTTTCGTAATAAAACCAATAGTTGTGTTCAGCTGAAATTACTATTTGCCGTTCATATCAGTGTTACTGCCTTTGATATCGATGAAAGAGTTGCTTGGAATGGGAATTGTGATTTTCCTATCGCTGGGAATCACACTCACTCTTTCTTACAGGAGGACGACCATGCTCTTTGTCGGTATTGATCAACATGCACGACTGCTGACAGTCTCGTTATGAGACCAGCAGGGCGACGTCCTGCTCGCTCGACAGGTCTCGACATGGCCAGCCAAGATTCTACAATTCTTCGACCAACTCACACAACGCTGTGCTGAGTACAAGAATCGTTCATTGCGGTGGTGGAAGTCTGCGGCTTCAACGACTGGCTGATTCCGTGGAGTCTAAATGCCCTGAGATTTGACTCAGCAATAGTCGAGATTGATCGAATAATCTCGGTATTCTGAGTCTATATGCCTAAAATCTAAAAATGCTTCGCTGCCAAGCATTAACATTTGGATTGATCCAGTGTCGAATTTTCACGAACTGCGATTAGCCATATCAAACAGCCACTTATCAGTAAAAGGATTTGAAAAAATGATTCTGCATACAATTCTGCTTCTGCTTACTCTTGGAAGCGTAACAATGGCGGCTGATGGCGATGGTAAAAGAATCATCTTCCAGTTCGAAACACCTGATGCAGCCAAACCGTGGCAAGTCGTTAACGATGGTGTGATGGGCGGTCGCTCCGAGGGGAGATTCAAGATCAACGATGACAATATGATGGAATTCTTCGGTACATTGTCATTGGAAAATAACGGTGGTTTCGCCTCAGTCCGAGCAAGAGGCGAGATATCTGCATTGGAGTTAGAAGACGTTATCGTAGCCCGAGTGAAGGGTGATGGGCGTGAATACCAGTTCAATTTGTATGCCCAACGAAATCTCGGAGGCTTCTCCTATCGCCAGTCATTCAAGACCATAAAAGACGAATGGACCGAAGTTGAATTACCAGTCGATGAGTTTGTCGCTACATGGCGAGGCAGAGTTTTCCCAAATGAGCAACTCAATCCAGCTAATGTGTCTGGGCTGGGTTTGCTGCTTGGGGACAAAAAGGCTGGTCCTTTCAAGTTGGAGGTCGATTGGATCAAGGTGAGGTAGTTGAAATTATTGCTGCACATCAGGGTGGTCGTTACTGTGGTTCGCCCCGCAGTATTACAATACGAAAAGATCGCATATGGAACGGGACCACTAGCCGCCGATTCATGAGGAGCCTGGCGAAGTGGAGACAATTTCAATCGATCAGATTGAAGTTAAGAAATACGTTGGGTGGATTGATCAAGTCGTTTGAAAGGAAAGCGGCTTGAGCAGGCCGAGAAGTCTATTATTAGTTCACGATTGGAATTGAAATACGCTACGCTCGACTAAGTTGGATAATTTGTTAATACGCTACCGCGATGTGTTGAGATTTCTCGCCATGAAAATCGCGAATTCCTCTGAGCCTATGCCTTCAACTGTGAGTTGGTAATTCGCATTCGCTTTGCAATTTTCTTTTATCTTATATTGGATTACAGATCACATTTGTTGTACCGGAGGCTCGGCGTCAGCCCGAGAAATGTGCAGTGATAAAAAGCAGGCAAATTATTTATTCATAAGGAGGAGCGGATCATGCTCAGTCAACAAGCATTACGCGTTCAATCGCATTTGTTGTTTCAGTGGAGGGGCGAAAGTTTCCTGGGCGATGACCTTGTGCGATTTCGAGAGGCGTCCGTTTGAAATGATTCTGACAATTCCACTGTTCGATATCGGCTCCATTTTCTGACAGATATGTCACCAGTTTGGGCCAACTTTTGTAAGCCGCTCCATGCATAGCCGTATTATTGCGATCGTCTATCGCGTTGACGTCCGCTCCGTGTTCGAGTAGTAACTTCACAGTCGCAATCGCGTCTTCTTCCGTGCCAGCGGATTCGTCTCCGTTACTCAGAATTCCTACTCCGCAAGCGGCCAGCAAAGGTGTGACATTATCAGCGTTCTTCAAATCAGGATCAGCACCGAGATCAATCATCAGACGCAGTAGTGGGAGATCACCTGTTTCTGCAGCCAGCAGAAAGGGAGTTGCATCAGTTTTGTTGAGGCGTTGATTGCCTGAAGAATGTTTATCGTGTCGGGCATTGATTTTAGCTCCCTGCTTTATAAGTAAATTAACGAATTCAAGACTACTCATTTTGCCAGACCCGATAGGAGGGGGATCGCCATCTCCTCGGAGGGGTTTTCGAATCCAGGTCATTGCATGTAATGGTGTGAATCCGGTTCGATTTTCATTGGGATCAGCCCCGAGTTCCAATAATTTTGCGGCAAGTTCGAAATGACCGTTCTCGACAGCCATCATGAGCGGA
Organism: Planctomycetaceae bacterium; assembly: GCA_003503535.1. Taxonomy (GTDB): domain Bacteria; phylum Planctomycetota; class Planctomycetia; order Planctomycetales; family Planctomycetaceae; genus Rubinisphaera. Next base: position 13,154 of record DOCI01000241.1, on the reverse strand, counting down.
GTCGTTCCTGAAGCGGCTCCGTTACTTGACTTCTTTTCGATTTTCATCGTTTCGTTGACATCAATACCAGCATTTAACAAACGCACGACAACATCAATACGACCTTCGCGAATGGCGAAAAACAATGGAGTAAAACCAGACTGTAGAGGAGTCTGAAAATCTGCACCGGCTTCGATCAATATGTCGACAACTTCTAAGTTCCCCTCAGCTGCTGCCCACATGATTGCCGTCTGATCGTTTCGATCTTTACTCTCGATATCCGCCCCTCGAACCAGGAGCAGTTGAACTGGCCCTGGCTTTCCCGTTCGTGCAGCGGTCATCAACGGCGTTTCACCACTCCGCAATGCCAGGTTCGGTTCACCTCCATGGTTCAATATAAGCTCGACAATTGTCTCATTGCCATTCAGACAACTCAGGTAGAGTACTGAGACACCATATCGATTTTTCATCTTAACATTGGCACCGGCGGTCACTAACTTCTTGACCAGTTCGAGTTTGTCGTAATAAGTGGCCCAGTGCAGTGCAGTCATTCCATCGACTTGTGCTGTATTGACGTTTGTTCCAGATGCAATCAGTTCGTTGGATTGCATCCAATTCTTGTTTTCAACGGCATCTGCAAGGAGGGAAATGGAATCTTGAGCAATCACAAGACGACTGCTAACACTGAACATCATTGTGACGACAATGAGCGATAAGACTCTCTGATATTTCTCTTGAATTGTATTCATTATTTTATGAATTCAGCTTATAAATCGAGTGATTTAAATAGTTCATCGACAGTTCCCTGGCTATCGCCAAACGAATCTAACTTAACGCCAACTTTTCGCAGTAATGTAAGATGGAGGTTGGATAATGGAGTTGGTTTTTCGTAGCTGATATGTCGCCCTCCCTGCATGTTTCCAGCAGCTCCTCCTGCCACAAGAATAGGAAGATTCGTGTGGTCGTGAACATTCGGATTTCCCATACCGCTCCCATACAGGTAAAGCGAATGATCCAGAAGTGAACCGTTTCCTTCAGGTGTTGCCTGCAGTTTTGTCAGAAATTCGGCAAACAAAGAAACATGGAAATGATTGATCTTTGCAACCTTTGCAATTTTCTCTGGATCATTTCCATGATGAGTGAGAGGGTGATGAGGATCGTTCACGCCAATTTCCGGGTAAGTGCGGTTGCTGGTTTCGCGAGCTAACTGGAATGTGATTACTCGTGTGATGTCCCCCTTGAGAGCCAGAAGTTGCAGATCGAACATCAAGCGGGCGTGGTCGGCATAAGAGGCAGGAACTCCTACTGGTCGTTCCAAGTCAGGAAGCGGATTTTTCACTGTGTCTACTTCTGCTTTCTGGATCCGCCGTTCCACCTCACGAATCGAATCCAGATACTGGCTGATCATCTGACGGTCCTGTGGGCCGAGTTTCGTTTGCAATCGTTTGATTTCACCGGTCAGAGAATCGAGCAGGCTCGCACGTTTTTTGAGGTCTGCTTTTCGTTCCTCCGCAGTTCCTCCTTCACCGAATAACGTTTCAAACACAATTCGTGGATGGGCTTCGGCTGGGAGGGGCGTTGTGGGAGACGACCAGGAGAGATTGTTCTGGTAAACGCAGGCATAGCCGTTATCACATTGACCAATCACGGACAGCAAATCCATCGACATTTCCAGAGAGGGGAGGTGCGTGCCCTGACCGATCTGCTGAGCAGCGATCTGGTCGACCGTGGTTCCCAGAAAGTAGTCTGTACTTTCTGTACGTTTTGCTTTCGCAGCACTCAAAAAGGCAGCATTAGAAGTAGCATGAGTTCCTGGATAGGCATTTTGTAATTCCAGGTTGGAAATCGCAGTGACGTGCTGCTTGACCGGCTCAAGAGATTGCAGAGTGGGCGAAAGCAGATCCAGGCTCTTTCCATCGGGAGGAGTCCAGCGTGAGATATCGCACCCCATTGGCATATAGACAAATCCCAATCGACGCAGCCGATCGGGACTGGCGGCGGTCTTGGCCATTGCCGTCATCGACGGAATCATTGCATCGAGTAGAGGTAATGCAATTGCCGTCCCAGCACTGCGTAAAAATGTTCGTCTCGGGAGTGCTTTTTTCATAAAATTCATTGCGACATCCTCATTTGAAATGGAGTGCTTTTTACGATGCCCCGAATGAGTGAAGAGAGTCGATAGTCGTCATCCCGAGCATTGCGGACAATTTTACGAATTGACGGATAATCATAGTATTCTACCCCGCGTCCCAGGGCATAGGTCATTAATTTTTCGACAAGTGTCTCCACAAATACTTCGGGCCGGTCAAGAATTCCGGTCTCAAGCCCATTGGCTCCAAAAAATTGCTGGCCATCTGGAAGTCCTCCCTCGGCATCAACTGGCTGATCCAACTCAAGTTCTCTCCATCGTCCGATCGCATCAAAATTTTCGAGTGAGAAGCCTGGAGGATCAATCAAATTATGACAACTGGCACAAGCAGAGTCGCCCCGATGTTGAGCCAGCCGCTCTCGAATCGGCAAACTGGCCGAAACGGTATTGTCTTCCAGAGCCGGAATGTTGGCAGGTGGAGGAGGGGGTGGTGTTCCCAGAATGTTTTCCAGAATCCATTTACCACGAATCACGGGGGAAGTCCGTGTGGCATACGAGGTAACTGTCAGGATGCTGCCATGCCGAAGAAGTCCACCTCGCTGGGAATTCTCTCCGAGAGATACCTTTCGGAAATGAGTCCCGAAGATTTGAGAAATTCCATAGTGCTTCGCCAACCGTTCATTCAGGTACGTATAATCAGACTTCAACAATTCCAAAACACTGCGATCTTCTCGCAAAATACTTTCGAAAAACAGTTCAGTTTCCTGTCGAAAAGCCTGTCGCAAATTGTCGTCAAAATTAGGATAGAGTCTTCCATCGGGTGTGATCGATTCCAGATTTCTCAGATGGAGCCATTGACCTGCAAAATTGTAAACCAAAGCTGCAGAACGGGGATCGGTCAACATTCTCGTCACTTGCTTTGACAAGATGTCTGGATCACCCAATTGCCCAGCTTCTGCCAATTCGAGAAGTTCTTCATCGGGGAGGCTGCTCCACAAGAAGAACGAAAGGCGACTTGCTAATTCCACGTCATTCACATGGTATGCGGTTGTAGAAGAAACGCCATCGGGAACTTCTTCGATCCGAAAAAGAAATTCGGGATGTACCAGAATGGAACTCAAGGCCATTTCAATACCAGCTTCAAATCCGGATTCTTCATTTGTTTGATGAAACAATGCCAGTGGATTAGTAAGATCAGTCTCAGTGATCGGTCGCCGGATTGCCTGTCGTAAGAGATTTCTAATGATCTCCTCTGCATACATACTTTGCTTATTGGAATCCGTCGGCTTCGTAATGAAAATTCGCTTTCGACTTGGTGTTTCGCCTCCTACTTCGGTTGAATACGGTCCGGTAATCGAAATCTGATAAATCGCTGGGCTGAGTCGAGGATGACGATATATATTGTAATGCACATCGAGTGGTTGCCGATACGACTCTATCAACGATGAAGACTCTTTCAGAAATGTTACTCCGATATCATGAGGTCCTGCGATTACGTTAACTCGCTCCACGAGATGTTGATCAACATTTTCGTGAGAAGGGTTGCGGTAATCGTTCTGTTGTTTCGCTTTGCGATTAGGCGGCCTTACCGTGAAGGTTTTCACGAGCTTACGATCCAGCTGCAGTTCGAGGTAGTGCGGTTTCGAAAGCCCTTCAACATGTTCGTTGCGATCTCTTGTTAGACGGATGCGAATTTCATATTCCCCCTCTTGAGGAAAGTTATGTGAAATCAGCGTGCCTCCGCGTGTTCCCACTGGCAGTCCATCCATCCGTTGTTCCTGGGTAATATCAGGACGCAGGCGATAAGTTTTACCCTCTGGCGAATTGGATGATCTGCCGACTGCCAACTGACTGATCTTCTGGGCGGCAGAAATATATCGATTTAGCAGCGTTGGCGAAAGTTCTCCGACTGTGATATTGTCGAATCCGTGACTCACTTCATCCGCCGGAATTAATGAGTCAACGTCAATATCGATTGATACTAGATCGCGAATGACGTTGTGGTATTCTGTTCGAGTCAAACGACGAAAAGTTTCTGTATGGCCAGGATTGGGATTCTTTTCCGCATAAAGATCAAGTGGTTTTTCAAGTGAATCCAGAACTTCAACAATGATCAATTCCTCAGGCTGATCTGTATCATGCGGAGGCATCTGACCGGCTCGTATTTTTTTGATGACCTTTTCCCATGTCGCCTGCTCATCCACTAGAGGGATTGAAAGAATTGATTCTAAATCGAGTTGCCCACTTGGGTCAGTTCGACTATGGCAGTCAACGCAGTAACGATTGATCATTTTGACAGCGACAGGATCAGGAGAAATAAAACCTGCTGCAGGACCTGCGAATATTAAATGAAGAAGCGTGATAAGAATTGAGAATTGTCGTGCCATGATGTGTAACTCGATATTTTCTACAAACTAATCGAATATCCATTGAAGCGTGAAGTTCCATAAGTTGCAGATTTGAATTCGAGAACTTAGTTTGACATCAGCAAGTTAAGTTTAAAATTAAAGCTTCTATGTGACTGGCATTCCAAATATAAATTCTGACAACACCTTACGACAGATTTTTCACGCTGGATCTACAGAAGTATTTTCTGAGTTAATATATCACATTGTACTGCATTTTTCACAAACAAAGTCAGCTGATGCTGAAAAGTAATAAATTGTAATTACTGCGTCTCAGCCAGATCTATTTTCTTCCCAATTGTTCAGCAGATCGATTCTTGATGTATTTGCAAGTCCTTGACTACCATGCACCTGCGGCATTAAGGCCTTGTGAGCAAAAAGCTTAGGGTGAGAATTGCTTTCGCCCCTGCAGACAATCGAGTACGAACACGAACGCATGAGCCGCTACGAAGGAGAACTGCGGAAGGTTATCGATTATCTCAACCGGCATCATCGACGGTAGTTTTCAGAAGCCGTGCAACTGTGGGATTGATCGGAAACCGGACACTCAAAACGGGCCTTTGATATCGATGAAAGAGTGGCTTTGAGTGGAAATTGTGATTTTCCTATCACTGGGGAATCACACTCACTCTTTCTCAAATGAGAACCACCATTCTCTTTCTCAGTATCGATCAGCATGCACGATGACTGACCATTTCCTTAAGAAACCAGCAGGGCGACATCCTGCTCGCTCGACAGGTCTCGGCACGGCCAGCCAGGATTTTAGATTTCTTTGACCAGCTCACCGTACTCTCCAGCCCCCATCGACTGTCACTTCGCCATGAACTCCACACTCAAATTTGAGTGGCTCTACCAGTCCAGCAGGTCGATCGGATTGAGGATTTTCATAACGGTCTGTATCAGAAACGTTGGTGAGTATATTGTTGAGGATGGTAGCGTTATAGCTATTCTCATTGCGTAAAAGTGGCCGAGATTGGCCCTGACACTCAATGACATTATCGCGAATGATAATCGTTTTGAAATCACAGTCGGAGCTGAATCCGAATAAACCTTCTGTGCGTGGAGTTGCAGTCTTGCGGGTAATAATGTGGTTGTTGCGGATTTCGAGATTGCTATAGGGCTCGTTGATCCAGATCACTCCGCGGCCAGGATTTCTGATCATATTATTATGAAATGTGGCTGGTCCACTGGCAGGGGCTTTGCCGAAACCCGAAATCAGGTTTCCGTGGTCTTTCTCAACATCGAAATCAAATAAATTATGGTCGATTTCCACACCATTGCGAACAAATTCAATCGAGTAGCTATCGAGAAAGCAGTTGTGATGAATGTGAAACGTGCGACCGCTATCTGGCACTGGTCCGCCTGCATATTTGGGGATTGATACGGTTCCATGGCAAATGTTGTGATCAATCTCGACGTCTTCATCATTCTCGAAAGGGAATTCAATAGAGAAGTTGACTTCGATTGTGTTGTGATGGACTCGACAGCGTTTGCCCTGACGTGCCTTGATGCCATAAAACTCATCCGCCTTATCCATTTGAGTGCGAGTAAAGCGGTTATGCGAAATCTCACTGTCCTTCATCCAAATTGCAAAAATTGCTCCACCAGTGATACCGCCATCAACTCCAGGGTAACCGCCGCGTTTCCATCGTCCCCCTGCATCGATAAATTCGCAGTCATGAATCCTGGCTTCTGACATAGAGAAGGTGCGGATCCCCGACCACAGCGTGTTTTCGATCCGGAGGTGGTGAAGGTGCAGGTTGCGATTTCCCCAGCCATAAATCGCACCGTGCATTTGCGGACCACGGAGAGTCATCTCGGAAAGAGTAATCCCTGCCGCTTTGTCAACAAGTCTAATAAGGTAGGCATGTGTGTCCATCCCGGTCGTCTTCATTTCCGGATCAGGAAGTGTCTTGGTCGAGGGATTCCAATCTGCCGCGTTCGTGATAATTGTGTTGTTCATGCCGGCCCCCTTGAGAGTCATGCCGGCTTTGGGTTCCAGCGGTGCTTCAAGTACAAAGGTGCCTGGACCGATTTCAATTGTGTCTCCTTCTGCTCCATCTTGAACAGCGGCTACAAGTGCTTCGGTTGACGTCACTGGTGCAGCAAGGCAGCAAGTGGTGCCGAGTAGTAGAGACAATGTAGCGAGTAAGAAATATTTCATATTGGCTCCAATCAAGGGAATACCGCGTTCAGGCAAATTCCAATCCACGCATTGTGCCGGTGCTGGTGGCGAACTGATCCGTTTCGAGCCCAAGTCGCTGAAGCACGCTGACGAACAAATTGGGGAGTGGGTAGTCGTGATTTCCGCCGAGGGACAAATGCTGAGCGTGCCGGAAACCGCCTCCGGCGATCAGAACGGGGAGATTATTATTAGCGTGCGAGTTTCCGTTGCCGAGTGATGTTCCGTAAATGACAGAGGTCTGATCGAGTAACGAACCTGTGCCTGCGTCTGAACTGGCTAGACCTCCGAGCAAGTTTGCCAGTTCTTTGAACTGGGCTTCTTCAATCAACCTGAGTTGATCGAGTTTCTCTGGCTGGTTGCCGTGGTGTGTCAGCGGATGAGTGCCAGTGTCGACTCCTGTGATATTTGGTTTGGCATCATTCTGATGAATATAAATCGAGATGAGCCGCGTTGAATTGGTCTCCATCGCAATACGA
>DOCI01000241.1:2907-5978 GCA_003503535.1 Planctomycetaceae bacterium | reverse complement strand
GCTCGATCAACGCACCCGGATCCTTGAAGTCTTGGGGAGGATTCATAGAGACTTCCACCTTGGGTAGTTGTTCCCACTGTTCGCTTTTGTGAAGTCGTTTTTCGAGGTCTCGGACTCCAGTATAAAACTGGTCCAGCTTTTCGCGATCCGATGGTCCGACTTTGCGGCTTAGCTGACGTGCTCTATCCCCCACAGAATCGAGGATACTGCGACCACTACGCAACTTAGCCACTTGAGCTTCAACTTCCTGCTGCGATCCCTGCACGAATAGCCTGCGGAACAATTGTGAGGGGGAATCCTCTCCGGGAATCTGAACGCCAGATTGTGTATAGGACAGACTCTGTTTTGTGCCGACAGACAACGCCAGCGATGGGAATCGAGTCAAATGTCCAATCCTTTCTGCAGCGTACTGGTCGACCGAGATCGAGTTACGAAATCCGCCCATTCCGGGATGCGGAGCCGCTGTAAGAAAACACTTTTCAGCCGAGTGACCTCCATCCACTTCCGGGTGCGAAACACCAGAAAAAACGGTCATCGAGTCGCGATACTTATCCAGTATCTGCAAGTAAGGTGACGCTTCGTAGTTGCGTCCCTCGCCAGTCGGAAAAAAGTATTTCGGCAAAATGCCCTGATTCGTTTGAATTGCTATGAGTCTTTGCGTCGACTCAATCGAAGGTTCGGCAGCAAAAGCCGGAGTCATTGCATCGAGCAGCGGAAGCGTTAACCCAACCCCAAGGCCACGTAAAATTGTTCGACGGCTAATAAATGAATGCGAGCTTTGGGTCATAAGATTCTCCGTATTGGCGGTATGTTGCCGCTGTTGAATATTATTTTGAACGGAATGTTTCACTGGTGATTACACCTTCAAGCAAAGAGCGAATCGGATAACTATCCTCATTTGTTTCCTGAAGAATGGATTCAACAGTTGCCCGGTCTGCGAATGAAATGCCCGCCCCTGTTGCAAATGTCAAAAAACGCTCAGTCAGGTTTCGTGCTAACTGTTCGTCCTGAGCTACGAGGTATTTTCGGAACTCGTGGATGTCGGTAAACGCTTGCCCCTCCTGAGTGACCCCAGATGCGTCGACAGGCAAGCCTCGTTTGTAGCGGACTTTTCGCAGGGCAACTTCCAGATCAATTTCCTCACCTTTTTCAAAACTGCGATAGTGATCTCGCCATTTCCCCATGACGTCGAAGTTCTCCAAAGCAAACCCCGGCGGGTCGATCGATGCGTGGCAACCGGCACAGGATTTGTACTTGCTGTGTTTGTCAAGTAGTTCCCGAACCGTGGTTGCACCGCGGGTATCCGGTTCAATGGATCCAGCCCCTGGCGGCGGAGGAGAAGGGGGCTTTCCCAGTATCCGATCCATCACCCAGGCACCCCTGAGGACCGGCGAAGTCGTCAATCCATTCGCAGTCACTTTCATCACGCTGGACTGAGTAAGAATACCGCCATAAGGGGATTCCTCAGGAATCGAAACACGGCGAAACTCCTGCCCTTTCACTCCTTCAATGTCATATAACTCAGCAAGTCGCTGATTGATCATCAGAAAATCGGAATCAACAATTGTTTTCGCTGGCAGATTCATATGAATCATCTCCGCGAACGTTGCTTCGGTTTCCGCCACACAGGAATCAACTACAAGATTGTCAGAAAAATATTCAGGGAACAGATATCGGTCAGGGGAAGTGTCGTGAACATTTCGTAAATCAAGCCATTGTCCCGTGAAATCACTCACAAACCGCTGCGACTTTGGATCAGCAAGCATCCTTTGAAATTGATGACGCAGTCCAGCCTTAGTCAGCAATTCACCGGTCTCGGCTGCCTTCAATAACTCATCATCCGGCAATGATCGCCACAGCAAATAGGATAGGCGAGAAGCGAGTGCTTCGCCTTTGAGATTGCCCGGCATCTCTTGCAAATAAAGAAAGTCCGGCGAACACAGGACAGCCTTGTAGGCCAAACGCATTGCGTCCTGAAAGCAGGATTTATTATTGATCGCTTCAATGGCAAATGCCAGGCATCGCTGGACTTCAGACTCTTCGGGCTCACATCGATAGGCACGTTTCATGAAATTTATCAGGAGATGTTCGGCATCCTCGATCGGTTTTTCAGAAACTACCATCATCATCTCGGGTGGAAGTTGAAATGTTTCCCGAAGTCCACGCTTGTTGGCCGTTAAATCAGGCAGATTCAAAGGCTCGGGTGGATGTAAACCGCTCGCCTTTGTCCACGGTTGCATCGGCAGATCACCGAACAAGCATCGGTAACTCTCCGACGGCCAGATATTAGTGGCATTCTGCCGACGTGAGCTATCGTTTTCAGACGACTGGATGCTGTGGATACGACAAGATTCGTCGGCAAATGGGCCTTCAATCTCAATCCAATCTACTGCAATGCCGTGTCCGCGGTAGTCTTTCATAAAGTCTTCATGAGCCTTCCGCTGTGACTCCGGATCTTTTTCCTTTGTCCTATTGGAAACTTGTCGATCATCCATTGTCGCACAGAAGAAATCGAGTAGCTCGTTCTCATTCTGCCAGGCAGTGAATTCAACGATACCGCCGTCTTCGCCCTCGGGTACGTCAAATTTAGCAAGAATACGTTTCGCTGCGGTTGTGACCCAGGCGACTTGGCCTTCCTCCGGCGGAAGCAATTTCCCTTGATCCCACAATGCCGCCCGACAACGAACACGGAATCGATACCATCCCGGAATCCGTTGAGAAGTATTGCGAATGTGACGCGGCGTCTGGGCACTGTTTGGTTCCTGCCAGAACCAGGTCCACTCGGGTTTGTTCTCCAGGCTGCCGATGCGTTCTTTCCAATCCTTGCCCAAATAGCGACCTTCTTCCGAGAACCAGGTTCGTACTAGTGTCGGCTCGGGAGCAGGTCGCAATCGCATCGCCCCGTCGATCGCCACTTCGGCCGCTTCTAGATAGCGAGCCAATTGCACGTACGATATTTCCTGGGCCTCGGCTACGTTATCGAACCCATGAGATTCCGGGTCGGGGGGCAGCATCTCTTTGAGTTCCAACCAGGGAGCAGCCAGCAGATCACGCATGGTGTATTCGTACTT
>DOCI01000241.1:0-2781 GCA_003503535.1 Planctomycetaceae bacterium | reverse complement strand
GTGGTGTATTCGTACTCGACCGGATTCAAACGACGCCCGCCAACACGTCCATGTGTCTGGTAACGTTGCTGCCAGACTTCGTTGAGTCTGTTCGCGGTTAGCATTACGAACTGAGCCATTTTGTTTGCATCGGGTCGTTCTTCGTCTTCCGGGGGCATCTCACCGGAAGCTACGCGGTCATGAATTTTTGCCCACTTAGCGAGATTAACCGGATCATTCTCATCCAGTTTCATATCTGCCAGATTCAGCCCACCTTCTGTTGTGGAATCGTCATGGCAATGAACGCAATGTCGTTGAAGAAAAGCGTCTCCTGTCGGGGTTTTAACAACGTCGTCTGCGAGCGAATAATTAACAAGAGACAATGAGACGGTAAACGCTGCAAGCCACTGGACGATAAAATTATTCAATTGATATCTCTTCCTTCGTCTCCACCATGGGAGCCACACTTCGCCACGTCGGTCCGATTCGCAACTCATCAACCAGACGAGCTGTTTTACCTTCACTACTGAGCAATACAAGATCCAATTCCGTGTGTAAAACTACATTACGCGTCACGACATGCCATGTCGCAGGCTCGGCATAGTCTAAAACATCGTTTTCGCAGTAAACACGAAAATAAATTTCGTCTTCACTATACTGACGTGAAACGATTTTACCGATCCACAGGGTTGTTTGTTCGGCTGGCAGGACAAGAGGGCAGGTAAAAACGACGCCGTCACCCACTTGAACGAAGGGACGATATCCAGATCCGTGTCCAAAACTGATGCAGGGCCCATGAAAATCATCCGAGGAGCGTAGAGTCAAACGTAAGCGTTCTCTGGGACGCTCAGAGTCAGAACGTCGCTTTGTTTCACGAACCATCAGGCTGAAAAAGGTGACATCCTCAGCTTCGAGATCAATTCCCTGTTTCATTGGACGGATGTAGTAAACTCCTCCTCCGGGAAGCATGAGAGATCCGAGCCGTCCCCCAGGCACGGGCCATGTGACATTCATTTCGCCGTGAGCGATCTCAAAGTAGTCCGGTGAGGAGTCCTCGGAAGGAATTGCACACTCTTGTGGCAATCGCTTTCTCCATGGCCCAGCCCACCCTTTGCCAAGGGTGCTCTCGTTCAATTGCAGGAGACCGGGTGAGTAATTGAATCCTTCGTAAGCCATCAGCAGATCAGATCGTGAACGAGGATTCACACGATTCACAAACTCCTGAAAACGTGGAGAATTCATTGGAACAGATCGAGGCAGTCCTTTCCCGTCAATGGCGATACCTTCCCCCGTCCGCAAAATATTGGTGAGCTCTTCAGCGGCATAGAGCCCCCGATAGCTGACTTCGCCATCCAGCACATGAACCTCAGTCGCTCCATTGCAGTCAACCTTGACTGCGAACTCGGTTCCGAGATCAATGACTTCGCTGGTGGGAGTTGTAACAACAAACCCCTCAGCACCATTAGCAGCACGAACGATAATGTCACCATGGTGTACGAGCACTCTTGAAGAAGTTTGCAGATTGATCGCAGCCGGGCCCACAAGTACCAACTCTGCACCACCATCAAATCGCAACACAGCAGTCCCGCTCTGAAGATCGATCCGCCCTGGATTTAAACGCTGACCTTCAACAATATCCTCACGAAGCCAGCGACAGTCTTCAGAAAAGAGGATTGTGGCTAACGGAGTTTCATTTGCAATAGAACCAGCTTGTTCAACCTTGACGTTCTTGGACTCGTGCAGCATTTGCCAAAACAATCCGACTATAGCGAAGACCAGGACCGATGCGACCAACAGGAATTTCTTATCACGATGAATGCCAACGGATGGTTTTTCAGTCTGATGAAAAAATCCAAAAGTTGTTGCTGGCGAACGATAATCAACAATGCCAGACTCAACAACCGGCAAAGCTTCGTCGGCCAATGCGGCGTGGAGATCAATATATCGCAAATACTCATCGCGACTTACGGAGTTCTCACTCAGTATCTGTGCCAAGTGAGACAACTCGGTTTGAGAGGCACGGTTGTCGCAAACAGCCGAAATCAGCGAATGCAAATCATTGCTCATCGTTCTGCTCCGAAAGTAGCCTGCTGTCGCCGTTGAACACATTTCATAAGCACCGAACGGATTCTTTGCAAAGATTTATAAATGGCCTCAACACTTCGACCGGTAATCTCGGACAGATTTTCTACAGTTTGATCGTGGAAATAGTAACTCTCAACAACCACCCTCTGCGTCTCGGGCAGGGCACGCAAACATTCCCGCAAATGAATCCGTCGTTCGTCGAGTTCATCTGATAATTCTTCACGACGTCCAGCAAGCAAGAGTACAGTCTCCTCATCCAGAAAGTGCTTCCATCGCTGATTCGTTCGCAGGAACTGACGAGTTTCGTTCAATGCAAACCCGCTCGCCCAAGATTGAAAAGGTTGAGAAGAGTCGTACGAGTCGTGCTTTTTCCACATAGCTACCGCTGTGTTTTGTACGATATCCCGTGCGTCATGGGCATTGGGAACAAAGCACATGACATATCGCAATAAACCACGCTGACACTCCAAAAAGCGTCGCATGAATTCTTCATGGCTATCAAACTTGCTGTTTTCCATTGTCGTCTATCATAATTCTGCCGGCTGAATCCCCATTTGGACATCATTTATACATATTTCTTGAAAACATGTTTAATTGGCTCAGGATTCCCCCGATCTGCACTCACTCCTTTGATTTCGATGAAAGAGTTGCTTTGAGTGGAAATTGTGATTTTCCTATGGCTGGGGAATCACAATCACTCTTTCTCGGTATCGATCA
>DOCI01000239.1:43938-48119 GCA_003503535.1 Planctomycetaceae bacterium | reverse complement strand
CCAAAATCAATTTTCCGCGTTCTGCCTGGGAAATGCATTAGTCGAGTTTGACGAGAATGACTCATACTCGTGTGATAACAGTTAGAATAAAGTGCGTTAAAACGGCACCCTGCGATACCGCATTCCAAATAAAAAGCCGGAAAACTTCAACAATTTTTAAGAACACTGGTTACTTGCAGATGAAAACCGGAAAATAATCAAATCCGGGTGGCTGGGGTCGGAGTCAAGCTTAGCCCCCAGATTGTCAGGTGCACGAGCGATTCCGTCTTATTTCATTTCGATACATTCGTTTGCGCTTCGTGCTTGTAATTATTCGGAAACACATTGTGTCCATGACGGAGATCCCTAAACATCCTGAAGCTCTGGAAGAGCAGCCTGTCTCTCCGACTCGGGGGCGTTGGCTGATTGCAGTGATGTTCCTGTTTGCGATCTCCGTTTCCGTTGGCTTATGGACTTACTGGGAATTACACACACGTCCTTTCCGGTCACTCACCGATGCTTTAGGCGAAAAGTTTCCAGACTCAAATCCTCGCGTCGAAGGGGGAAAGCATGGCCTGCATCGTGATATCGATTCCATTCTGCGAATAGTGATCCGAATCGAATATAATCCTGAACGCGAACCGGAACGTTATGGAAATGATGTCGTAACGATTTTGCAGATGGCTGCGAATCATGTCGAACTTCAGGTGTACGACCGCTGCGATATCCATCTGTTTCGTCAGACGCCCGAAGAAGAACCGGTCGTGACGAGTCGAACGATCAGTCGCGAAGATTTTCCGCAACCTCAGATTTGACTTGCTGGGTATTCAGTAAAAAGCCACTCGTAAAGCGTTGCAGGGCTTTCAGATTTGAAAACTCAATCTGTTCGCGTTCCCCTGTCCAGCGATGAGCCGTGCTGGAATGGATGTAAAGAAACCGGTCTTTTATTCCATAATTCTGGAGAGTTGCCAGTGCGACTGCGGTCAGGAATCGATCTTCGGGATAAGCAGGGGCATGGGTTTCGGCAAATGACCAGCGAAACAGATCGAGCCGAACATGGTCGGGGTAAGCGACTGTCGTGAAACAATGCTGAGCGACTTCCGGAGGCAGGTTTTTCAAGGCTTCACGTTCAATATAAAGTTGAACCTTTGCTCCACGAGAGGCATATAAACCCCAGCCCGGCCATACATCACAGAGATTAAACCATTCTGTTGCTGGAAACAGCAAAGCCGCAACAATCGCTATTCGTCCCAAATATTCTCTGCGGCGTTTGTATTGATCTCTGTCATCACGAGTATTATCTGGTTGGAAATTCACACTTGCGAATAAAATAGAATTCTGCATCAGGAAAAATGCATTCCAGATTAAAACAGGCAAATGATGATTCAACCCGAATGGTCCGAGAATCAGTATCAATCCGAAATGCAACACCAGACTCAACCGCCAGCCCCAGCGCCTTGAGAAACGGAAGCAGAGCAGCAAGGCAATCAGAAATTCCACTAGCGGAAAAAGCCCAACGATCACGGTTCGCATCGACTCGGAGAGATCGATTTCGATGGGCAGCAGTTTCAGGGTCCCATCCAGTAAAACCTGTCCGTGTGTTTGCAGGAACGAAGCATCCAGCTTCGAAATCGCTGAATAAAAATAGATACTGATTGTCACTCGACGAATCCACTTGAGTGAGTTAGCAGGTCGGAAGGCAGAAAAGCAGATTCCGTACAAAAATATTTGCCAGGCCCAGGCTTGAAGTCGATGTTGATTCGTCAAAATCAGAAAGCCGAGAGAGACACAAAGGATGAACCAGAGAATTTGAAATCGATTGATCGCCAGCTGCCCGGTATGCTGCACATCAGCAGATGTCTGCGTAAGATTATCGTTTTGGAGTTTTCTCGAAGAGAGTTTCCCTGCCATTCGCGAGATATTTTCAATCACCAGACTCGTCGCTGTGCAGCCCAGAATGATCAGTGAGAACATATCTCCGTAAGCTGGTATCAGAAACTTTAAACCAATTAGTGGGATGAGAGGATAGTTGTGAGAGTTGTTCCATAACGGCCAGGTGAATGCAATTTGAATAAAAAGTAACATCAACGTTAAAAGGCTGAGCGATGTCGTAGTCAACATGCTTTGCCCGTCAATGGGTTGTGCAGCAGTCGGTGTTTCGGAATTCATCTGACTATTTGTGCTTTAAACAAATCGACTGAAATCAATCGAAAGAAAATGTGTAGAACAATCGGGGAGGTCACTCCCGTTCTTTTTTCCCAGTCAAAGGGATCACACAGGATTATCACAAGGTCCTTGATCAATTACAGTATGCGTTAGAATAAATAGAGAGCGTTCATCAGAATTTACAATCGTTGTCGAGACACTGGGAGAGAGATCATCATGAAAACACTTTATGGCGGAATTGAAGCAGGGGGAACCAAGTTTGTCTGTGCGGTTGGTTCCGGACCTGGTGAAATTGAAGCAATCGAGCGTTTTCCCACAACAACTCCTGAAGAAACTCTCCAGCGAACGATCGATTTCTTCCGTCATCAACAGGACGCCGGACATCATTTTGAAGCGATTGGCATCGCTTCGTTTGGTCCGGTTGATCCTCGTCCAGATTCCGAAACGTTTGGCTACATCACCGCGACTCCCAAACCGAACTGGAGTCACACCAATTTTGTAGGGCCGATAAGCGATGCCTTTGGGATGCCGGTCGCTTTCGATATCGATGTGAATGTTGCGGCTCTGGGAGAGCATACCTGGGGTTCTGCCATCGGACTCGATACCTTTATTTACATGACCATCGGAACCGGTATTGGCGGCGGGGGCATGATCAACGGGGAATTAATGCACGGGTTGATCCATCCCGAAGTCGGTCACATTCGTATCCCCCACGATCTGGAACGCGATCCCTTTCCCGGACGATGTCCATACCATGGCGACTGTCTGGAAGGACTGGCTTGTGGTCCGGCGATTGAAGATCGCTGGAAGAAAAAAGGCTTTGAGTTGCCACCCGATCATCCCGCATGGGATCTGGAAGCTGAGTATCTGGCTTATGCCGCTCTCAATTACATTTGTACGGTTTCGCCTCAGAAAATCATTATGGGGGGCGGTGTGATGGAACAGCCGAAAATGCATGAGCTGATCCGTAAACACGTGAAACGACTCCTTAACGATTACATTCAATCGCCCACCCTCATCGATGGCCTCGATGATTTCATCGTCCCCCCGGGACTCGGGAATGAATCTGGAGTTCTTGGTGCATTCGCACTGGCCAAACATTTGCATGGATAACGTCTCAACTGGAAGCTGGGCAAAATAAGGCAAGTTTGACGGTAATCCAACCTGAGGAAGCTCTATCGGTTAATTGCGTTGTTCACTGCGGGATCTCCGTTCGTTGTAACGATTATTTCGATTGCGCCAATTCCAACGGTCGTTTCGGTCGATCTCAATGATACATATGCTCTTCGAGCAGCATGCGCAGGGTTATTCTCCCTGAAAAGTATCATCGATATCTCTGGATTGGCTGAATTTCATACGATGCGTGGGACTGTTCGACAATGCGATCGATTTTTCAGCGGATGCCTGCTGCTGATTTCGATACTGATCGGATGTCAAACTGAGTCAGCGACTCGGTTTGAGCCCTCTGCTTTTAAATCTGAAGTCGTTGAGACGACCGATCAGAGTGCCCAAACCACAAAATCGCCTGGTGTCGAGTCAATTCGATTTTTGCCCCAACAGCAACGCCAAGAAACGAATTCTGTACAGGGACAAGCCGGAGCCAATTCTGTAGCACAGGCGGGAACTTCAACTCACCAAATTCCATATGAGCCGGATTCTTCGGAAGAGACGGAGTTTCAATTGTTGAGTGATGAGGTTTTCCAGAATGTGGATCCTCTCATTCCATTTGATGTTCCCTGGCCTGACACAAAAGATGCGATTAATCAGTTGCCTGCTGATTTAAAAATCCCGTTTGTGCCTGCCGAGGAAAGTACCGTTCAGAACTTCTCAACGGTACGCAATCCGGCACCAGAACCGGAACTTGCACCTGATCCTTTCCAGTATCCCGGACCAGCGATTCCCCGACAAAACGGACCGGCCTATTTCGATGTCGAAATGATTCCGCCAGTCGCCTCAAGCCAATTGCAAATTGAACGGACAGGCGAGAATTTAACGATCATTGCCCGGGATGCTCCGCTCAGTGCTGTCGTCACAAT
>DOCI01000239.1:29161-43816 GCA_003503535.1 Planctomycetaceae bacterium | reverse complement strand
CATGGTTTGAACGTCATTCTCAGCGAAAATCTGGAAATGGGAATTACGCTGTCTCTACAGGACGTTCCCCTTCAGGATGCACTCGACAACATTCTGGCCACAACAGGTTGCACCTGGGTTTTGAAGAAAAACATCATTCTGATCACTAAAATCAGTAAAGATTCCGACGTCCGTCCCTATGTGCAGGGCCGACAAATGCGCGTCATTCCTCTTAACTTTGTCTCCGCTTCTGAAGTCGAAAAAGTTGTAACTGGATTGCTCTCGCCTGTCGGGCAAATTTTCATTCACGAAACCGATGCCCTCGATAAACGCCGCACGCAGGAACGGATCATTGTCGAAGATCTTCCGGAGTATGTTTCGCGCGTCGAAAACTATGTAATCAATATCGATCGTCCGCCCCGTCAGGTGCTCATCGAAGCGCATGTCATGCAGATTAAACTGGATGATGAATGTCGGCACGGGGTCAATCTGTCCTATATCTCGCAATTGGCTGGAGCAGATATCTCAGTTTCCTCAGGTGGTTTTGCCAACCCAATGGCCAGCCCGGCTTTTCTGCTCAATATCAGTGGAGGCAAAATCGATAATGTGATCGAAGCGATTCAGGATACAACAGACTCGAAAACTCTTGCTTCCCCTAAAGTTCTGGTCCTGAATGGACAGGAAGCCAAAATTCAGATCGGTGAACAAATCGGCTATAAAACGACGACGGTTACGCAAACCAGTACCGTCGAAAATGTCGATTTTCTGGATGTCGGTGTCGTGCTGAACGTCACTCCGATAATCAGCGATGACGGCAGAATCCTGATGAAGGTCAAGCCGGAAGTCTCTACTGGATTCGTGAATCCGTCAACAGGCCTGCCCGATAAGGATACAACGGAAGTGGATACTACTGTCATGGTGCAGGATGGTCATGGGGTTGTCATTGGGGGATTGATTAAAGAAATCAATTCCGACCGCCAATCAAAAATCCCATTCATTGGAAGCCTGAAATACATTGGCTATGGATTTCAACGCCGAACAAAAGACAAAGAACGTAATGAAATTGTGATTACCCTGATTCCCCGTATCGTTCCCTATCAGGGTGACTATCGCTGCGTTGATCAGGATCAGTTGAATCGCTCGATGACACCACTTCTCTATGGGCCATTACTGGAAGTCCCCCGTGGAGAACCTGAATTGCTCAATTCGCGAAACAATCCCGCAAAATTGCGAATTCGAAAACCTTGCCAGGGGGATTAACTCCCGCATCCAGAGCCGTATAATGACTAAGTCATCAACAGTGCTCGAAACAGATGAACTTGATGATCCTTACTTTATTTTTAAACCGATTTTTATCTTGATAACGTCAGGAAACAAACATGAGCGATCATATGGAATTGCCTGCTGCATTGCAGAATCTGATAGAACGAAGAACGACACCAAGCGGGCGAAGGGAAGCCGATGGTGAAGGGACTCTAATAACGAATCAATACGCAGGTCGAGAGCGCAGAGCCGAGAGCAGACGCACGAGCGATGCACCTCTCGAACACATCTTAAAAGATGGTGGACAATTCCAGTGCCCGAGTTGCCATGCTGAATATCTGGTTGTGGGCACGATTGAAAATCACGCCTGTCGCGGCTGCGGAAAAACGTATCGACTCATGAAAAAGTAGACACCCGGTAGGACAGGCTTCCAACCTGTCTTAATGTCAGTTGACACCTATAAGTGGACAGGCAAGATGCCTGTCCTACCTTATCTAAAACCGAAACCGGTGCCTCAATCGTCTTGCCGAGGAGGCTCTGGAGCTTCAAACTTGTCGGCTGTCGGACGCAAATCTTCCTCGACTCGCTTGGTTTCGACAGGTTTAGCGGGGGCGGGCTCGCTGTAAGCCGCTTTACGCATATCCGTTTCAATGGATGTCATGCCGCGTTTGAATTCGACAAACCCCTGCCCCAGACTGCGGGCGACTTCAGGCAGCCTCTTGCCAAATAACAACAGGGCAATGAAGCCGATAATCAACATTTCGGTCCAACCGGGTGAAAACATGGTCTCTCTCCCGAGATTAAGCGTTTTATCGACGCAATAATAAATTAGAGGAATGAACTCAGTAAATTAGCTGCTGGACGATTCCGAAGACTTTTCTGACTTCGATTTCTCAGAATCGTCATCCAGACTCTCTTCGATATTTTCCGTCATCCCTTTTTTGAACTCGGTAATACTCTTACCGACGGAAAACATGGCTGTTGGAAGCCGTTTGCCGAAAAGTAACAGGATGATCAGCAGCAGAATAATCAATTCAATGCCACCCGGCATTCCGGGGATAAAACCTAAACAGGTCATGATTCAATTCTCCAATTTTCACCTGAAATTGAGGGAAATCTACTCAAATTGAGCAGTGATATAATTTGAGTCCGGGGTGGACTTCGTTGAGGACAGTTAACATCGTGATTTCGCAGAAAGAGCGTCGATAGGGAACCGTTCTTAATTCCTGATCGAACCTTGAATTGAACCGAGGCTTGGAGAGGGAGTCTTTCACGCTCAAGCTGTGGGGAGTATTCGACCCAATAACAGTTCATCTCAGAAAGATTCAACGCAATCTGGCGAAACCGATCTGCGAGCATCGCATGGCAGCTATTGAAAATTCAATAGCGAGAAATGCTCAAGCTGGCCACCCGGCATGTCCCACAGGGGAGTAGGAAGGTTGAGCGGTACAAAAATTATGACCATCCCACAAGCCAATGTCAATCATTGAGTTTCCCAATCGACATGCTTTTTGAGTTAATCACTTGGAATCACAAGACTTGGGGATCTGTAGCGGTTCGCGAAACCTTATCAAAAAGACCGATTTTATCATCGAGTTCCAGGGACAAAATGTTCGATAAATAGTTACAGAGCTACGATCAAATAAGAGATCGTACGAAAATATTACGGACACAGAAAACAGTTCTATTGTTATTACTGCCTATATCACATGATGTTACCGCGAATCGAGGGCGTCTGACTCACTGATGGATTTATGCCTTTAACCACTCTTCAATTGAACACGCTGCATAATTCCCTCAAACAGGGGACGGATAAAATTGCGGAGGAACTACGGGCAGTTTTCGATGGGGACTGGTCGCTGGACTTGAGTGAGCCAATTGAATACTCAAAGCTGTCTGCTCTGGAGGATTCAGGACTCGTTTTCAAACTGTCGTTGGAAAGTGAAGCAGTATATCTTCTGATTCCTGAAGGACCCATTTTGCCAGAATGGGCCAGCCAGCCAGAAGAGGAGCAGATCGGTCAGCTTGAAGAACTTGCGAAATCACTTGAGAAAACTCTGCTTCAGGACATCGATGAAACGGATCAACGAGCAACCACCTGGAGTCAGAACCTTCAGTTAACACTCGAAGAAGAAGCACTTGAGCCTCGCTGTTCTGTGATTTCAATTGAAGCCTATTCCGAAAGTGATCCCAGTTCGAATCAATTATTATATCTAATTGTGACTGCAAACATGGAAGAGAATGTTCCAGTCACTTCTGGTTCTGCCCCAGAACTTGAAACACCATCTGGAAATCATCACGACGAATCCACACCAATGTCAGATACGAATACTCAAACTGAAATCAATCCCAACGACTTGGTCAATCGGGTTCGTCGGGTGCTCCCGTTAACGGTGAAAGTGTCTGTGCGAGTTGCCGAAAAGAAAATTGATGTTGGTCAACTCGCCAATCTCTGCCCCGGCACGCTGATCATGTTCCAGAAATCCTGCGATGACCTGCTCGATCTGTATGTGAACAATCAGCATTATGCCCAGGGCGAAGCAGTAAAAATCGGCGAGAAGTTCGGATTGAAAATCAACGCAGTCGGCATCAAGCCGCAACGCCCACCCGGTGTGTTTACGCTTTAAAACCTGCTTGAGCCAACCGCAGCCCTTGCGATCAAAGCTGCATATTTGCGACAATAAGCGATATTTCAATCGCTCAACATAAACGTCGCAGGGTTTATACACGTGTCGCAAAAAGCAGTTGTCTTACTCAGTGGAGGACTCGATTCCACCACCACGCTCGCCATCGCTGCAGACAAGGGTTACGAACTCTACGCGCTCTCGTTCGACTACGGACAACGCCATCAGTTCGAACTCGAAGCCGCCAAAACTCTGGCTGAGAAGTGGAACGTCACTCAGCACGTCATCATTCCCCTGAACCTGGCCGCCTTTGGTGGCTCTGCTCTCACCTCCGAAATTGAAGTCCCCAAACATCGCTCGCAAGAACAGATGAATGACGGGATTCCTGTGACGTATGTCCCAGCTCGCAATACGGTTTTTCTTTCCGTCGCGATGGGCTGGGCAGAATCCCTCGATGCCAGTGACATTTTCATCGGCGTCAATGCCGTCGACTACAGCGGCTATCCCGATTGCCGTCCTGAGTTCATCAAATCGTTCGAACAACTGGCCAACCTCGCAACGAAATCCGGCGTCGAAGGAACCCGCACCTGGAAAATTCACGCCCCTTTAATCCAACTGACCAAAGCCGAAATCATCCGCAAAGGGACCGAACTCGGCGTCGACTACGGCTCAACCCACACCTGTTACGATCCTGACTCCCAGGGCCGCGCCTGCGGACAATGCGACGCCTGCATCCTCCGCCTCCAGGGCTTCGCCGAAGCCGGCCTGACTGACACCGCCGCCTATCAACCCAGGTAGACAGACAATACAATAATCATAACCAAACCTGAGTGGGTGGCACGTCCCTGAGCAAAGCGAAGGGCGTGGTATCGCAGGATCACCACGCCCATCACTGCGTTCTGGGACGTGACACCCACTGCCATCTCATATGCAGAAAAGTAGGGTGCGTCCTGACGCACAAAAATCGAGTTCCAAATTCATTTTGACTCATTAACTGAAGTTTTGCAAAAACCCTTTTGCAAGCACGAAGCGCAAGCGAGTGAGTTTTTTTAAGATCGATTTGAAATCCCAAGAAATAAGAACGCCTGACGAAACTGAAATTGTTTTTTAACCACAGAGGCACAGAGGACACGGAGAAGTCTTGAAATCCAAGGCTTATGAAGACTTCGATTGTTTGAGCATGACAGCCATTTTCCTAAAATTTCTCTGTGTACTCTGTGCCTCTGTGGTTTTAATCTTTCTCAAGATCTGTTGAGTCATTTTCGAAGTTTGGTTTCAAACTGAAGTTTTGCAAAACTCCACTCATTAAGATTACATACGGCTAATAAATAAGAACATCCAACCCGATATTGACTCGAAGGCAAGGTGCGTCAAGACGCACCCTACATATTTCAAACGGAATTCTATTATGACACCTCATCAACTCCCGTTGACCACCCTCCTCGTTGTGACACTCACCTCCTTCAGTTGTGCCGCAGAACCAGAGGCGGAAACAAAATCGTCCTCAAATGCAACCACCGCTTCCGGCGAAGACTGGCCCGTCTTCCTCGGCCCTTCCGGCTTCGGTCTCTCGTCGGAAACCGGTCTCATTAAAGAATGGCCCGCTGCAGGCCCGCCGCAACTCTGGCAGGAGGAAGTCGGCACCGGATACAGTGCTCCTTCCGTTCGCGGGAATCGTGTCGTCTGTCATCATCGAATTGGAGACGAGGAAATCGTGCAGTGCTTCGACGTCACCAATGGCAAAACACTCTGGAAGCATTCGAATCCCTCAAATTTCTCCGACCCCTACGGCTACAACAACGGCCCCCGCTGTTCGCCATTACTCACAGAAACTCTCTGCTACACTTTCGGAGCCGAAGGGCGGCTGCTCTGCTTGAATCTGGCAGATGGAAAACTGATCTGGGAACGGAAAACCCACGAAGACTTCAACGTCCCCACCGCCTTCTTCGGCGTCGGTGCAACTCCCATTCTCGAAGACGGCAAACTGATTGTCCTCGTCGGCGGCCAACCCAATTCCGGCGTCGTTGCCTTTGATGCCAAATCGGGCAAAACCCTCTGGGAAAGTTGCGGCAAAAACACCTGGGAGGGCGTAGCCACCGGCTGGCGACGTCAGGAAAACTACGAGTGGACCGGCGAGGAAATGATCGTCTCCTACTCTTCACCCATCGCCGCCACCATTCACGGCAAACGACAAATCCTCTGCCTGCTCCGACACGGACTCGTCTCGCTCGATCCTGAATCCGGAGCCGAGAATTTTCATTACTGGTTCCGCGCGCAGGTCCATGAATCGGTCAATGCTGCCCGGCCTGTCGTCATCGGCAATCGCATTTTGCTGACAGCCGCCTATCAGACAGGAGCTGCCTATCTGGAAGTGGCCGAGGATAGCAAAAGCGTGAAAGAAATCTGGCGGGATACCGAAAACCTGCTCTGCCACTGGTCCACACCCATCCCCGTTGGCAAGTACATCTACGGTTTCAGCGGACGTCACGAAAACGGCTCGACACTTCGCTGCCTCGAACTGGAAACGGGTAAAGTCATCTGGGAAACGACCGGCTGGGAAGGCCCGCTCGATCACCTTTCCCCCGCCTCGAGCAGCAGCGTCAAAAACTCGAAGACAAACACCATCGACCCCTGGCCCTACTACGGCCGCGGCTCAAAAATCTGGCTCGACGGCCAATTCCTCATCATCGGAGAACGCGGCACCGTCGCCCTCATCGAAGCCACCCCCGACCACTTCCACGAACTCAACCGCTTCAAACCCAACCAACTCAACTACCCCGCCTGGACAGCGCCTGTTTTGAGCCGAGGACGATTGTTTTTGAGGAGCGAAACTGCACTGATGTGTTATGATTTGCGGAAGCCCGAGAAGTAGAAAGTTGACCAATGATGGACTTGGATTATGAACAAATTGAAGAAGAACTCGATCTTGTCATTCCGGATATCTACAAAATTTTTATTGATGCCGTAAATTCAGCTGGGTTTGATTTGAAAAAATATCGAATCTATCACAACACAGAAACAATTCTCATTGGAAATGAGAAGATGCGGGAGAACCTGAGTGATTCATTACCACCTTGGCAAAACCATTATTTTGATTTTGGAGTGGGAGATGGATGTGGAAATTATTTCTTTCTCCATGCAAATGATGAAAAAGTAGACCAAGTTCAACTGTGGGCACACGATCCTGCTGGGATTGAAGATGTCAGTACTGGAACAGCTTTCTTTCAAAGATTATTGAAAGAATTGGAAATCGATTTTCAAGGCCCTGATCGCTATTCGTTTGATGGGAATCGCTATTGGGAATAATCGCTGGATTCACTATTTCGCGAACCCAACCTATGGAACTAACCCCTTTATTGATGCTCCTGACACCTCCATTGCAAGGTACAAACATGACACGAGGTATACTCGTAAGTTTACTTATTCTTGTAATTGGCGGATGTACAGATTCGAACATGGAAAATTCAGATATGGACGAAGTTGCACAATGGCATCAACCAGAAGATTCAACTCCTCAAGAACAATGTCCATGTTGCGATTACATTACATTAACGGAGCGAGGCTTATATGAAATATGCCCCGTTTGTTTCTGGGAAGATGACGGACAAGACATTAATAAACTCGATCAGCCATCATTTCCAAACAGCGGGATTACTCTCCGCGAGGGACGCAACAATTTTATAGAATTTGGTGCTTGCGAAAAACACATGGTTGAACATGTCTTAAATTCGCAGGAGAGAAGCAAAATTTCTCACCGTCCAAGAAATCCAAATTAAATAAACTTAATCATATCGAGTTCATAATTCACTCATAGATATAAATTATACAACGTTATACTCTGCTAATATTATCTGTGAAATCGAAGTCATTCGGAAAAACTTCTATGCCCCTGGGATTCGAATATCGCTGCGATGCATGTGATTATGAATGGATGCTATTTTCTACACGACTGTCGATCGGACCGACACAATGGGGTTGTCGTAAATTTACCTGCTTCAGCTGCCAGACTTTTCTTTCAATTTCAGAAAACATTGACAGAAATTCCTGGAAAGTCTGGCTGGAAAATAATCAGTCTTCTCTCATAAACAATACATTATTAAATGAACTCAAAGTTGAGATTGATCGAAGGCTGGATAATGTTCGTGGATTGACTCCTATGAGGCTTGATTTGAATTCAATGCGGTGCCCAACATGTCAGAAAGATGACCTGCTTGAACTCCCATTAGGCGAACACCCCATGCGATGTCCCCAATGCCTGACATTATCGGGCAATCCAATAAACAATGATTGTCTCACAATCTATCGCATTGAAGAGGAATCTGAACCTTAGTGTGAAATTTTAACTCATCCTCATCGACAGAACTTCCACCAAATTCTCGTGTCCTGCCCTTTTTAAAATCCATTCTCCTTTCCATTCACTCCAGAATGCTTCCAGTAAGGGTGAGTTTTCTGGAAATTCCGGCTATATTCTGGTCATCCGATCCTAAGATATTGGGATCATGTGAATCGAAATCAGTTACGCTTTAGTAGATGAAATAAAGTTAAACAATGTCGCAGCCTGCCCAATTGAAGTTTTTGACCGAAGATCAAGTCCGCCAAATCGCTTCCAGCCACGATTTGCCTCTGTATGTGTATTCAAAGCACAAACTCGATGAAAACGCCCGCAAGCTGACCTCCTGGCAGGCGCCATATGGTGTCACGTTACGATTCGCCATGAAAGCGAATCCATTTCCTGAGGTGATTGCTCAGATTTATTCCCACGGAATTGGCATTGATGCCAGCTCAGGGTATGAAGCCGAAGTCGCGATGCAGGCGGGTGTCAAATCAGCTGATATCCAGATCACTTCTCAGCAGATGCCTGATAATCTTCAGGAACTGATCAAGCAGGGCGTGAAGTTCAATGCCTGTTCGCTGCATCAACTGGAAGCGTACGGCAAAATTGCTCCCGGCTCCTCAGTTGGCGTGCGGATCAATCCCGGTAAAGGGACCGGCGAGGGGCTCAATAATCGACTCACCACAGCCGGAGTCGCGGCCAGTTTCGGAATCTGGCATGAATATATTGATCAGGTTCATGAACTGGCCAAAACGTATGACCTGACCATCGATATGGTGCACACCCACGCCGGCACGGGGGGCGATCCCGATAAATGGCTCGAGGTGACGACGCGGAATATGGAAATAGTCGAGAAGTTTCCGACCGCGACCAAAACCAGCATCGGTGGCGGCTTCAAAGTCGGACGGATGCCGGGCGAGAAGTCGGCTCAGATCGATGTAATCTCTCCACCAATCGCAAAACTGCTGGAAGAGTTTCACGAGAGAACCGGCCGCAAGATTCATCTGGAAGTCGAGCCGGGCTCGTTTCTGGTGGTCAACATCGGTGCCCTGCTCACCGAAGTCATCGACATCAAAGACACCGGCAGCGAAGGCTACAACTTCATCCTCATCAACGCAGGCATGACCGAAATCCTCCGCCCGTCCCTTTACGGAGCCCAACATCCTCTCGTCGTCGTACCCAAAAATGAGAGACCCGCTGATGAAGTGGTCGATTACGCAGTCAGTGGCCATTGCTGCGAAAGCGGCGACATGCTGACAGTCGCCGCGGGCGATCCGGAACGTCTCGAACCAAGATCACTGCAAAAAGCAGAACTCGGCGATTATCTGATTGTTGAAGACGTTGGCGCCTACTGCGCAGGAATGCGAGCCGGTTCTTACAATTCGTTTCCGCTGACGAAAGAGGTTATGGTTGATTAAGTTATTGGAAAGACTCTCCATTGATTGGGTCTCATCATGCAGGAATTCAAGGTTATCCCACATCAGTCAATCGGCCCAATCCATCTGGGAATGCTTCGGGATAATGTCCGGCAGATATTTGGATCTCCCAATTCAGTCGAACAAGCTCATGTGAAGTGGGGTATCCACTGGCCGGATCGGGATTTCTTTTTCAGGAATGCATTTCAGGTAACTTATAATTCCGAACTCGAGGTGACTCATATTGAAGTTGCCAGTCAGCCGGATTATGTCGTAACGTTTGCAGGAATTAATGTTCATGCTGCCAACCCGCGGGAAGTGATCGCCGCTCTCGAAAAACTGGCTCCCGTTGACAACGAATTCCGAGAGTATCCAGTCAACCTCTGGTTTCCAGATCTCGATTTGAATCTGTTTCGATCTCAAACTAATGATGGAAATTTTGAGACGATCGGAATCAGCATTCCTGCCAGCTGATTGCCTGATAAACTGAGCACGAAATAATGTTGGGTTACGCGTTCCGCTAATCCAACCTATAGAACTACAGGACTTCGCAGGAATGCGGGCCGGTTCTTACAATTCGTTTCCGCTGTCCAAAGTTTTGTGATAGATAATCTACGACTTCACTATCATTATTTCATCGGATACTCTGAAGGCAGGCTTTCAAATCCGCCATTAACCTGAGCACAATGATCGATGTCAGTTCAGTCGCCAGCCCCACAGCGTCCCGTTTAAACTCCTCAGAATAACGCCGTCGTGTCCGAATTCCAGTCTGTGATGATCCCGATATCGTCGACTCCTCTCAGAGAGTTTACACTCTCTTTTGGGCGCCCACTATTCTTGGGAATTCCAAATCGTGTTGTGACGTGCTTATAATAACGCCCTCAAATCACTGCTCTATCCTGAAGCTAATATGCAATCCGCATCACTGCCCACTGCCTGCGAAGCTGAAGGTGAAGACATCTGTGATATCTGTGAACACAGGTTGCACGCCGAGGCGGACGTAGCGGCGGTCGGGGGAGACGACTGCGGTGGCATTGAGTTGCACACCCGAGTTGACTGGTGCGACAACGGGTGAGAAGCCGACGGCTCCGAAATTGTTGTTTTGTTGTAGTTGCGGCAGGACGTAGGAATGCGGCTTACGATACTGGTTTCGTAAATCGTGCAGCGTGAAGGCGGTTTCCTGTTTCTTTTGCTTGATGGTCTGCTTGATCGGTTCAAAGACGGGGGCCTGCTGAGTGCGTCGTCCCTGATGTAGCGAGATCCGGAATTTCTTCTCGGCTTTGTCGAAAACAACATTCACCATTTCCGTATTTTCGTGGTCCGTCCCGGCATAGCGTGTTACTGTCAAACGGGCCCGATTACCGACGATTCGACCGGAGTTGTGTCGGACCGTGACCACATATGCCCCGGGAGCTGCGAATGCACAGACATAGTCTTCATAACACTCCGCCTGATTCGGACCTGCTCCTTCATGAAGGAGTGAACCGCCGGATGCGGTATGGGGTTGAGAGAAGGAACATTCGGTGCCGAGCGGTTCCTGAATAATCAAATCGAGATCGGCATCGCCTGACCAGGTCAGTTTTAATTGCAAATCGCGGATGAGTGCCTGCTGCAGGGTTTCGGTCATGCGATTCGCCTCTTCGGCCCGGCCTTCGTTTTCGAGGCGGAGTTTCCAGTCAGAGAGTAGCTTGATTGCCAGATCGTGCTGTTTTTGAAAGCCATCGTACCAGAAGTAAGTCAGAATTCCTGAAGCCGCCCAGGTCAGGCTCTCGATATCCTGCGTTTTGTCGGCCAGTTTTAAACCGAGCAGGTATGGCTCGGGACGGGTTGGTTCGAGTCGTGAGACCTGTCGATACATTTTGAGTGCCTGCTTGTGAGCTCCCAGACGAACCAGATAGGCCGCAGAGCCGAGAAGATTGGGGACATCGCGGACGTTGAAGTCCGTCATGGAAAGCAGGATCCGTTCGACTTCCTGCTCGGGACGCCCTTCGATTTGCATGGATAACGCGAGGACTTCATACATCCAGGGTTCTGGCTGACCTGCTCTTAAAGCCTCTTCAAGGGCAACAGTGATATGATCGAAATGTTTATCTCGCTGCAACTTTTGAATCATTCTGCGAACTTGAGTTCCTTCCCGTTTCGTTGAGAAGTACTGCTTCCAGAGTTCGCGATTGGGAGGGGCCTGCAGATTTTGGAGAGGGTCGATCTCATCCTGAAAAAAGGTGACTGGAACAGAACTTTGCAGCAGAGGAAAGCAAAGGTTTCGAGCCGCGAGAGAGAATTTGTCCAATAAAAAAGCGAACTGAGAAACAGTGTTCTCAGTTCGCTCGATAATTACCAACTGGTTATTGCAATATTCGCAATGGTGCAGAGAGGTTACTGGTTTTTTTTTGCAGTTGGCAGAGTCGCAGGAGGAATGCTGAAGAAGCCTCCACCGCCACCCTGTTGACCGCCGAATTGACCACCACCGCCACCGCCAAACTGTCCACCTTGCTGACCGCCATTGACACCGCCGCCACCGAGCAGGCCGCCACCACCACCCAATTGCTGGACAGGGATAACAAGGTCGGTGACTGGATAAACGCGGGTTTCAGTTGCTTCTTCGGCTTTGAGGACGGTTGTGATTTTCATCACTTCATCTTCAATGACCCAGGTCAACTCAACTGGAGTCGGTGTCTGTTCCAGCATGATTTTCAGTGCAGACTTGAGCCGAATTCCTGAGATGAAGATGTTCACAGGCTCATCAGTCGAAATACCTTCGTCGTCAAGAGTGACGACATCGAGTCGAATATTGATATTGTGCAGTTCACCGATAATTTGTAAGGCATCGACAAGAGGAGTATCGACAAATTGAAGTTCGGTTTCTTCTTCCAGAGCGGCACGAATACGTCGTTCAGCTGGAGAGTCGTCTTTCAAGTCCACAGACTTCCAGATGCTGCGTCGTTCGGTCAAAGCCTTCCAGACGGGTGCAGCTGGATATCGAATTGGAGGTTCATCCGGGAATGGAACGTGTGAGAATTCGACCTGCGTCAAAGTTTCCAGGAAGCGGTCTGCTCGTAACGCTCGTAAGTAACGGGCATCTTCCAGCTGACCGGCCGCTTCAGCGGAGAAGCGGGCTGCAGCAGCGGTTCCGCTGAATGGAACCAGTTCGACTGCGGCTTCTGCAACTGATTCCGCTTGTGCGTAAGCAGCTGGTTCGCCGTGAAAACCATCGTCGAGAAGGGCTCGAACCTGATCGATCAATTGTTCCAAGCGTTCTTCTTCAAGATACAGGCCTTCGATGGCTCGTCGACGTGCTTCAACTTCAGCCAGTTCCTGTTCGAAACGAATTCGATTATTACGGAACTGTTCGCGTTGGGCACGAACCTGCTGAGTCACATCCAGTAGTTTTCGTTCGAGATTTCGTTTCAATTCTGGATCGATATCCGCTGCAATGCGAACATTCCCGGCCATCCCCTTCAGGATAGAGATAGCCGCATCGGGGTCGTCCTGGACAATTGATCGAGCCTGTTCAATGGCCCGGTTGACTTCCAGTGCCAGCTTTTCACCAGCAGCTTTGGACCGATTTTTGAATCGTTGAATCAAATCCTGTTCGATATCCGTTGGTGCGTCGGTTCGTCCTTCAAGTGCCGAGGGTTCACCAGGAACAACAACAGGAGCGTCTGTATTGTCTTCGCCGGGGACCACCGCAGAATCATCCTGCAGCAAGGCGACCTGACGAACATCGAGTAATTTTGCTGCGGCCTTATTACTGGGGTCAAACTGTAACAGAGCGTGTGAAATCGCGACCGATTCCTTTGTCTTTCCAGCATGAGCTGCAGAATTAGCGGCTTCGAGCATTCCGGCCACATGTAGTTCAAACTGATTTTTTGCAGAACTGAGAACAACCTGACCAGCCGTCGGTACACTCAAACCCTTATCCTGATCTGCTCGCAACCACAATGCTCGCAGTGCAGGGTGACCAGCAACAGCCGTTGAATAGTTTTCAACATGAAACCCGATTTGATTGTTATTCTCATCACTCAAATCTATGCTCAGACCCTTTGTCGTTTCTTCAATCTTGCCGAGATAAATCGTCTCGCGATCGGATCGCAACGGCAATGCGGCATTCGGGTAAAGTTCGATGCCTTCGGTCACTTCGAACTGACTTGGGTACCAGACGGGTGTCGAAATTGCTTTATTGATCGCAGCAACGGTTTCATTGACCGGTTGACCGACTTGATCCTGAAGGACAATTCCACCACTTCGCAGAGCCAGAACGCCGAGCAACTGCATGTCGACTTGAGAGCCGAGGGCATAACTGACAACTGGAGTTTGTTTATCTGCAAGAGCTTTTGTCAGTTCCTGCATTTTAGTTTCAGAAATTAAATTCGCAGCACTGAATCCATCGCCCACATACACGATCACGCTACTTTTACTGGCATCTAAACTTTTCAGCGAAGCTTCCACGGCTCCAGAAAGGTCGGTTGAACCAGCGGGAATTCGATTGTTCAATGCTGCAGTGATTGAATTCACTTTTTCAGCATTCATCGATTCAAACGAGTTCGTCAATGCGGTTTGAGAAAGATCAATCGCCCAGACCGCAGCGGATGACTGCTCAGGAAGTTGCGAGAGTAATTCCCGCACAACGGAAATCGACTGTTCCCGATATTCGCCCATCTGACTGGCGGAAGTATCGACCAGAACCAGAACCTGTTCCGGTGCTCGGGATTTTACAGCCACCTGAGACAAGCTCAGTCCGACAGCTGCATAATCGCGGCCTTCCGGTGTCCGGTAAACTTCAAGAGTAGGAGAACTGGTGGTTTCTCCGGCAACGCTCAGTGAACTGAACGTTGAAGTTCCTGCACAAAGCAGGGCTGCTGCTAGCCAAAATCGTGATCGCTTCATAGTGATGCATCTCCCGGGGCAGGCCCGTTGCATGCGGTCGTGGAAATCGGTATGGCCTCTCAACAAATCAAAGCCAGCCCGGACCGCTCGGTGTCATTCGATAGTGGACGCGAAAATCTCTGCGAATGAATAATGAGATTATCAAGTCATATTA
>DOCI01000239.1:28732-29050 GCA_003503535.1 Planctomycetaceae bacterium | reverse complement strand
TCAGTTTCGACCCCCTTTGAAGCTTTTTCTTCCGAAAATCATCAGAGTTAGCAGAATTGATCAGATTCCTCCCGAGCAGACGTCAGGGCAGAAACGGCAGTCCTAACCCGCAAAACCCTCAAACTTTCACTAACCGATACCAGACAACCTCTCAACCACTGATCTGTTAGCTAAGGCGGTCATGGAGAGATTTTCCTCATGTTCGACGGGTGTGGCCAGTGTCTGGAGGCGAGTGGCCAGATGGCTTCGATACTCTTATCAACTACTCTAACCTCTCACCACTCACCCCTAACCTACTCTGGCCTCTGGCCACTCAAC
>DOCI01000239.1:25451-28588 GCA_003503535.1 Planctomycetaceae bacterium | reverse complement strand
CTGGCCACTCAACACTGGCCTATTTCCGCTGTACAGATTGACGTTTGCCCTGCCGTATGACACTATGAAACGAATGTCACTTCGAAGGATTGAGCGTTATGTCGGTTGAACAATTTCATCCTCTGGTTGCCAGGTGGTTTGCGGAAAAGTTTGAGCAGCCTTCAGAGCCACAACGTCTTGGCTGGCCAGCAATTGCGGCTGGCAAGCACGCTCTGATCGCCGCTCCGACCGGTTCCGGAAAAACGCTCACTGCTTTTCTGGCGATTATCGATCGTCTCTTTCGCCTTGCTCTCGCGGGCAAGCTGAAGGATGAGATCAATTGCATATACATTTCGCCATTGCGGGCACTTTCCAATGATATGCAAAAGAATCTGACGGAGCCGCTGCGGGAAATACGCGAGCTGGCTCAGCAGGAAGGCTACACCGTTCCCGAAATTCGTATCGGATTGAGAACCGGCGACACACCGGCCAAAGACCGCGTGGCAATGATCAAAAAGCCACCTCAAATTGTGGTCACGACGCCAGAATCGCTCTACCTCTTATTAACAGCTGAAAAAAGCCGCGAGCGGCTCGGGACCACGCAAACCTTAATCATTGATGAAATTCACGCGATGCTGCCCGATAAACGGGGCGCCCATCTGGCATTATCGCTCGAACGGCTCGAATCGATTTGTGAACGACCTCTGCAGAGAATCGGTTTGTCTGCCACGCAAAAGCCGATTGAACTGGTTGCCGATTTTTTGCTGGGTACGCGAGATCGTTCCACTCCACTTCGCAGTGTCGACTGGGAAATCGATGCTAATAAAGTGTCGGAAGAAAAACAGAAGCGATTGTTTAAAAATAATTCCGATGAGACAGAACGGATTCCAGATTCATCCCAGGCCCGAACTCTGGAAATCATTAACATCGGGCATGCGCGGGATTTAGATCTCGGAATCGAAATTCCTCCCAGTCCGCTCTCTGCGATTTGCTCGCACGAACAATGGGCGGAAGTGAATGCCCGCGTGATCGAACTGGTCAACTCTCATCGCAGCACTTTAATTTTTGTCAACACGCGACGCATGGCCGAGCGGGTTTCGCATCAGTTGACTGAACTGCTGGGAGAGGATCAGGTCAGCAGTCATCATGGCTCGCTCTCTGCTGATATTCGACTCGATACCGAACAGCGTCTCAAGACCGGGCAACTCAAAGCGGTTGTCGCGACTGCATCGCTCGAACTGGGAATTGATGTCGGTTACATCGATCTGGTGATCCAACTTGGCTCGCCCGATGGCATCTCCAAATTCCTGCAACGAATCGGTCGTTCCGGACATGCACTCGGGTTGACTCCGAAGGGACGTCTGTTCGCTCTCACTCGTGATGAACTGGTCGAGTGCATGGGCTTGATCCGAGCTGTACGTTCCGGTCGGCTCGATGTGATCTGCTGCCGCAGCGCCCCGCTCGATGTGCTCGCCCAGCAACTGGTCGCTGAAGTCGCAGCCACAGAGTGGGAGACGGATAATCTCTTCGAATTGTTTCGCCGCGCCTGGCCGTATCAAAAATTGGAACGAAAAGACTTCGACGATGTGGTCGAATACCTCAGTGAAGGGATTACGCATCAGACAGGCCGCAGCCGGACTTATCTCCATCACGATCAAATTCAGAAACGTGTCCGCCCTCGCCGCAGTGCCCGACTGGTTGCCGTCAATAATGCGGGGTCAATTCCCGACATCGGCTCCTATCGCGTGGTTGCCGAACCGGAGAATGTTGTCGTCGGTTCGCTCGATGAAGATTTCGCCGTCGAGAGTCAGGCGGGAGATGTCTTTCTGTTGGGGAACACATCCTGGCGACTCAAAGGAATCCGCGGGAACGATGCCATCGTGATCGACGCGCAGGGCGCTCCGCCGAGCGTGCCGTTCTGGAGAGGAGAGTCTCCCGGGCGAACGCTCGAACTTTCCGAAGAGGTTTCCCGACTGCGGGAAGAGATGGAAGCGAAACTGATCGCCGGGGAATCGAAAGCCGACATCGCCAAATGGCTGAAAAAGGAAACGCACTGTTGTGATTTTGGTGCGGAGCAAATTACGGAATACGTCGCCGCTCAAAGAGCCGCGTTGGGTTTGGTGCCGACTCACAAACGGATCGTGTTTGAACGCTTCTTCGATGAAACCGGCGGGATGCAACTGGTGGTACACGCTCCGTTTGGTAGTCGGATTACGCGTGCATGGGGCTTTGCGATGCGTAAGCGGTTCTGCCGTTCGTTCGACTTTGAACTGCAGGCAACCGCTGATGACGATGGTTTCATTCTCACACTCGGTCCGCAGCACAGCTTCCCGATCGAATCCCTTTTTCCGATGCTGACCGCTGCTAATGCGTACAAATTACTGGAACAGGCTCTCATCTATGTGCCGACGTTTCAACTTCGCTGGCGCTGGAACCTCAACACCGCTCTGATTGTCGAGCGTCGTAAAGCCGGCAAGCGGGTTCCCCCTGCTCTGCAGCGATTTCGTTCTGACGATCTCCTCACGGCTGTTTTCCCCAAGCTGACCGGTTGTCAGGAAGAGCATGTTGGCGATCACGAAATCCCCGAGCATCCGCTCGTCAAGCAGACCATGGAAGACTGTTTCAACGAGGCTCTCAATTTTAATGAGTTAGTTAATATCCTGGGGCGAGTCGAAAAGGGAGAGATCACGTTCGTCGCCAAAGAAACCCGCGAGCCATCGCCCTTCTGTTATGAACTTCTGAATGCGAATCCGTATGCGTTTCTCGATGGCGGCGAAGCAATTGACCGTCGGGCACGAACCGTGGGCACCAGGCGTTCGGTCACTGTGGAATCGGTCAGCGATTTGAGCCGGCTCGATCCGCTGGCCATCGAACGCGTTCTCGAAGAAGCTTCGCCAGTTGTGCGGGATGCCGATGAATTGCACGACTATTTACTCACCCGCATTCTGCTGCCGAAGAGTGAAGGCCAAGTCTGGCCGGACATGCTTCAGCAATTGCAGGAGCAGCATCGGGTTACATTGATCACCGTAGAAAATCATCAATTCTACATCCCGGCTGAAAAGCTGCTCATCGCGCAAGTCCTCTGGCCCGAACTGAAGATGGAGCCGGAAGTGACTGCGCCCGAACGTGCCAAACCACCAGCGGCCACGACTGAAGCC
>DOCI01000239.1:25046-25267 GCA_003503535.1 Planctomycetaceae bacterium | reverse complement strand
GGCCACGACTGAAGCCCGCGTCGAAATCCTGCGCGGCTGGATGGAATATCTCGGCCCGGTCACGACCAGAGAAATAGCCGATCAACTGGGGTGGACAGACTCTCAGACCGATGCCACCTTCGAAGCCCTCGAAGGCGAAGGCTTAGTACTTCGGGGCAAATTCCGCGAATCCTCTCAGTCATTCTCTGAAGAAAATACCCTCAACCCTCAACATTCAACAC
>DOCI01000239.1:6570-24862 GCA_003503535.1 Planctomycetaceae bacterium | reverse complement strand
CTCAACCCTCAACATTCAACACTCAACAACCCCGAATGGTGTCATCGCCGACTTCTGGCTCGTATTCATCGCCTCACTCTGGAAGGTTTACGGAAACAGATCGAGCCGGTTGACGTGGCAACTTACATGCGATTTCTGTTTCGTCATCACGGTTTTCACCCGAGTACCCGACGTGAAGGAGCAGAGGGGCTTTACGAAACCATCACGCAATTGCAGGGATTCGATTTGCCAGCCGGGTATTGGGAGCGGGATCTGCTTAAGTATCGTGTCCGCGATTATTCCTCCACCTGGCTGGATGAATTGTGTATGACGGGCGAAATCAGCTGGGGGCGGTTGTATCCCAATCCAAAACCGATTGAGGGTAAGGGCCGTCCTCTCAAAACCCTGTCGCGAAATTCCCTGATCGCACTCTTTCGGCGGGATGATGCTCATTGGCTGCTACCGGAGCGTGCCTCGTTACCGACGGACAACCTCAGTGGAGTCGCTCAGGATCTGCTGATGGTTCTGCAGAGGCAAGGTGCTATGTTCGCAGGCGATATCGAATACGCGGCTCAACTGTTACCGACACAATTGACAGATGCATTGGGCGAATTGATTTCACGAGGCTGGATTACCTCGGATGGTTTTGCCGGGCTGCGGGGTCTGATCGGGCAATCGCGGAATTCGGGAAATGTTTCTTATCCGCGAAGAATGACAGGAGGACGCCGTCCGAAGACATTGGCGGGACGGGCAGGACGCTGGTCACTCTGGCGACGTGACGATGAACTGGACGATCCCGAAAAAATGCGGAGCCGCGTGGAAGCCTGGGCGTGGCAGTTGCTGCATCGCTGGGGTGTTGTTTTTCGCGATCTGCTCGAACGCGAACAGGGAGCCCCGCGTTGGTACGAACTGGTGCAATGTTATCGTCGTCTCGAAGCCCGCGGCGAAATTCGCGGCGGCCGCTTCATTCGAGGAGTCGCCGGAGAACAATACGCTTCCGCCGATACTGTCGGTCAACTTCGTAAACTCCGGGATGAGAATCTCGATGGCGAGGAGCTGGTCATGCTCAACGCAGTTGATCCGCTCAATCTGGCCGGAGTTCTGACGACACAAACTCGTGTTCCCGCCCTGGCGAACAATCGCGTGGTCTGCTGGCGTGGAGAGGCGGTCGTCGGCATTCAGAAAAAAAAGTTCCGCCTGCTCAAAGCCCTCACTACCGAAAACGCACTCATCCTCGCCAAACTCCTCGACTTCTCTCCGGGAGAAATCGCCGCGGCTCGCCGAGAATATGTTAAGCAGAATCCTGCTCCCATAGAAACATTTATAGCGACTGAAAAAGAACCGGCTCTTTTCTAAATTGAACTCGATCTATTCTTTTCTCCTTATCAACTGGTATTAGCAGTTCAAAGTCAACCTGAAAAAATTTTTAAAGTCTCGAAACCCGAGGTTGACAATTCTGGCAGAAGCAGGCATTGTAATAAGAGTCTGCTGATAAGAATTCCTTTTGTCAGCAATTAATTTATCAATTCACGATTTCGAGCACAGTTAAATCAAGCAACAGACGCGATAGCGATTATTTATTATCGGTTGTTGTTTCTACCCCATTGAGGGTTTGGCTTCTGCCAGTGATTTCAATGGGGACTGGATGGTATACCTGAATCGGGTCTCCTTCCTGAAACATCATGTTCTAACGATGTTTTTAGTTGAAAGAGTTTCTCGCAGATTCAAAGCTGGTCGGCCAATACCGTCGTCTTCCTCTTCTATAAACGAGCCTTTAGCTTCGAGAATTTCCTTCGACTCAATTCATCGAATATCCTCTTATTATCCGGGAGTTATTCATGAAACATGGGTTCCAGAAGTCCGTGCGCGGATTTACTTTGATAGAACTTCTGGTTGTTATTGCGATCATCGCCATACTGGTCGCTTTGCTTCTCCCTGCCGTTCAGCAGGCTCGCGAAGCCGCTCGACGCAGCGCCTGTAAAAATAACCTGAAACAGCTCGGGTTGGCTCTGCATAACTATCACGACACCCACCAGATGTTTCCCATTAACTGGACAGTGAATCACAATCACAATGAAAACACCCAGGAAGGCTTTTCCTGGATGACTTATATCCTGCCTTTCGTTGAACAGTCTGCCCTGTACGACACAATCAACTTCGATGTCGATCTGGCTAATGCGGCCAACAGTGCAGCAGCTCAGGTGGCCATTTCGACATACTTGTGTCCTTCGGATCCCCTGAATCAAAAAGGTCGTTTAACAGGTCGTGCGAACGCACCTAGCAGTACGACTGCTTATGGCGTCAATAATTATAAAACCGTCGCAGGCAGTAACTGGGGATGGGGAGATCACACGGGGGTTGTATGTGCGACGTGTCGTAGAAATCCCAACAGTAATAATGGCCTTGATGCCGGCAATGGATTTATCGCTCGAAGAACTGGCTATCATTCTGCATCACCTCCCACACTCATGAAAGATGTGACGGATGGAACAAGTAACACTCTCGCGATTGGCGAAGCACTTCCAGGGGCCAGTAACCATACCTGGTGGTGGAATTCTAATGCGGTGACAGGGAGTACTGGCGTCCCGTTGAATTATTACTATCCGCCTAATAAGTACCCAATTGGTGACTGGCCTAGAAACTACAACTTTGCCAGTGAGCATAAAGGGGGCGGCCAGTTTGCACTGGTCGATGGCTCGGTCAAATTTGTCAGTGAAAACATCGATACAAATCTCTATCGTGCGCTGGGGACTATCTCAGGATCGGAGTCGACTGGAGAGTTTTAAATCTCGAATGTGATTCTACTTGTGTAGTGTCATCAATCAGGCGACGTGATTGACAACATAATGAGTAATGATAAGGGTGAAGATGAGGTTAAATGGGCACAAGGAAATCTGTTTTCTGGTGATATTTCTACTTGGATGCGGCGGGGCTTCCAAACTCGACACAGTACCAGTCACCGGCATGGTGACATACAACGGTGAGCCGATAGCCGATGCCAGCGTTACGTTCTATCCGGAGAAAGGTCGTGCTGCTTCAGGAATGACTGACCAGGATGGCATCTATACCCTCACAACTTATGAATCTGGCGATGGTGCGGTCGCAGGTAAGCACAAAGTATCGATTTCAAAACAGGAGGCCCCTCCGGGAAACAGCACTGAAGAACTCGAAAATATCAAAGCGGAAATTCCTCAGAAATATAATAACGCGGAAACATCAGGACTGACGGCTGACGTGGTCGCTGGTCAGGATGCTCCCATCGATTTCAATTTAGCTGAGTAATCGCGTTCATTCATTTCACTTTTAAGTAAAGGATCGTCTCATGCATGCGAAACAAAAATTCCGAATCCGGGATGGCTTCACGTTGATCGAGCTGCTCGTGGTCATCGCAATCATTGCCATACTGGTGGCTTTACTGCTCCCAGCCGTCCAGCAGGCCCGCGAAGCGGCACGGCGAAGTTCGTGTAAAAATAATCTCAAGCAGATTGGGCTGGCACTGCATAATTATCATGATGTGTTTTCGACACTCCCCATGGGAAACAGCAGTCGAAATGGCTGGGGTATTTCCTGGATGCCAGCATTGCTCCCATTTGTCGAGCAGTCGGCCCTTTACGATAAGTTTGACTTCAGTCTTCCCAATGTTGGATATTCCACTCAGTGCACGAATTTGGGAACTGATGGCAGAACGCTGATCAACACATTTCTGTGTCCGAGCAGTCCCCTGCCAACTCGCGTGACATCAACCTGTGCAAATTCCATGAGAGCATCCTACGTAGGAATTTCAGGTGCTGCTGATGATGCGATTATTCCTCCAGCACAGGCAAAAGTTATTGGAGCCAACCACAATCAATGTTGTGGCCCTGCTGGTTTTTCAGATACAGGAATCAAATCGACAGGTGGAATGCTGGTTGGTCCTGACGGAGGAGGTTCAACGGGTGAAGGGCGTGTTACAGCTGGAGGTCGATCCCGTCGTTTTGCGGAAGCAGTAGACGGAACTTCTAATGTCATTATCGTAGGTGAGTGTTCCGACTTCGCATTCAATTCAGCGGGATCTCCAATCAGTATTGATGGGAGCCATCCTCATGGCTGGATGATGGGAACATATCATGACGCAAATCGTCGTCGAGAATTCAACTTGACGACGATCCGTTATGCTCCCAATACAAGAACGTACCCTTTACCCGGTGTGGAATCCAATCATGGAGCGAACAACCCTCTGATGTCTGCCCACAAAGGTGGAGTTCAGGTTGTCTTGCTCGATGGCCATGTCGCCTTCATCAGTGAGAATATCGATCTGGTCACCTTAAAGCGGCTGGCATTACGGGACGACCGACAACCGGTTGGGGAATATTAAGCCAGACTGGTCTTTCAAACTTATTTAAGAGAGTTGGGATTCTGCGCCGCGAATCCCCGCTCTTTTTTTCACTCACACTCGTTACGGAAAAGTCAAGAGATGTTACAGCGTCAATCGTTCGGTTACTGGTCCATGGGACTGGCATGTCTCATTTTCGTCGGTTGCTCTGGTGGGGACAGTCGTGAGTACGGTTCCTTAAGTGGAATAGTTACTTTAAATGGCAAGCCCGCTCCAGCAGGAACCATGGTGACGATGATAAATCCAGAGAATGGAGCAGCGACTTCAGCTCAGGTTAGAGCAGATGGTGCATATAATTTCCCGCGAGCTCAGGTCGGCAAGTATAATGTTGGATTTGTTCCTCAAGGAAAAGAGACTGTTGCCGAAACGGATCCTGACAAGCTCAATGAGATGATTAACGCAGGCACTTATAAGGAGCCTGATGCAGAGACCATTATCCCGGATAAATTTAAAACCCCGGAATCAAGCGGGTTAACCGTTTCCGTCAATCTGGGAGACAATTCTCACGATTTTAATCTTTAACTGAAATCGTTTAAGCAATGCATTATCGAATTGAGAATCATTATC
This sequence comes from Planctomycetaceae bacterium, assembly GCA_003503535.1. Classification (GTDB taxonomy): domain Bacteria; phylum Planctomycetota; class Planctomycetia; order Planctomycetales; family Planctomycetaceae; genus Rubinisphaera. Next base: position 19,944 of record DOCI01000239.1, on the reverse strand, counting down.
ACTCACTTCGATTCTGCAGTCGTTGACGTTCGTTTTTGGATTGTCATACTGAGTTGACATTCAGCAAAACTACGAGCGTTAACTGAGGATCAGAATCCATGAAGACTTTTCCGCAGCCCTTTGCGTTTCAAATTCGCGGAGGGCTTTTCTTGTTCCTGTCGATTTTCTTACTGATTTTCCTGGGTCACACAGCATTACTTTTTGCAGAGAAGTCTCAGCCCAATGTCGTCATATTACTGGCCGATGACCTCGGCTATCAGGATTTGAGTTGTTACGACGGTCCCGTCAACACACCAACCTTGGATAAGCTGGCCACCAGTGGGATGCGGATGACACAATTTTATTCGGGATGTGCGGTCTGTTCGCCTTCGCGGGCAACTTTGCTGACGGGGCGGCATCATATTCGTACGGGAGTTTACAGCTGGATTAATGATGCGAGCCAGAATTCGCATCTGCTCGAGCGGGAAAATACGCTGGCAGAGATTCTTAAATCGAACGGCTACACAACTGCTCACATCGGCAAGTGGCATCTTGGATTGCCGACCAATGAGCGTGACAAACCGACTCCCGGAGATCATGGTTTTGACTATTGGTTGGCGACTGCGAACAACGCGTCTCCCAGTCATAAGAATCCTGACAACTTCATCCGCAATGGGGAACCCGTCGGGAAAACAGAGGGCTACTCCTGCCAGTTACTGGTTGACGAAGCGATCGGCTGGCTGGATTCTCGCTCGAATGACGATCGTCCATTCTTTCTTAATCTGTGGTTTCACGAACCTCATGCACCAATCGCAGCTCCTGACAATCTCGTCAGCGAATATGGCAAGCTCAACGATAAAGCTGCTATCTACTCGGGAACAATCGATAACACTGATCGCGCAATCGCACGACTGCTGGCAAAACTCAAGAAACTCGATGCTCCTGAAAACACGCTGATTGTGTATGCATCCGACAACGGCAGTTATCGCGATGATCGAACCGGTGGCTTGAAGGGAAAGAAAGGGCAAAACTGGGAAGGAGGTATTCGTGTACCGGGGATCTTCAGCTTGCCCGGCTCAATTCCTGCAGAGCAAGTTTCGTCTGAGCCAGCTGGAGTTGTCGATATTCTGCCTACCGTTTGTGGACTACTGAAGATCAATCCTCCAGCCAATCGTCATCTCGATGGCTCAAACCTGGCGCCGCTTCTGACAGGGCACACGGATCAGTTTGAACGGCACCAGCCATTATTCTGGCATCTGCAGAAGTCGCGTCCCATTGTAGCCATGCGATCCGGTCAGTACTCTCTGGTCGCCGATCCAGACTATAAGCTCTCGACCAGCAATATGTTTGAGGAAGCCTGGATCCCAATAATCAAATCGGGAACCTACACAAATTTCCGGCTTTATGATCTGGTGAAAGATCCCCAGCAAACTCAGGATCTGGCAGCGTCCAATCCAGAAGTCCTCAAAGAATTGAAGTCACAACTGCTCGATATCAATACGAGTATCATGCGGGATGCGCACGACTGGCATCTGGAATAGGAGTTGAGGGAGTACTTCTACGGTAGACTATACGGGGACTGCAATTGTGGTGAGGAGATTTTCGATGATCCCTGCAGCTCGATCTCGACTCGACTCTCGTAGAATTCCTCCGACGACGACCCGGTGTGCGAACACGGGAACAGCTAAGGCTTTCACGTCATCCGGAGTGACATAATCCCGGCCGCTGACAAATGCGAAAGCCTGCAAAGCATGCATCATCGTGATCACGCCCCGCGTACTGATCCCCAGTGAAAGCTCGGCATGATCGCGGGTTGCGTGGGCGATTTGCAGGATGTATTCGTGAATCGAATCGTCCATCTTCACATTGCGGACTTCATCCTGAATCCTGACAAGCTCTGCAGGATCCAACGCAGCCTGCAACTGACTGACCGGTTCCCCGAGTCGGTGTGTTCGCAGAACTTCCTTTTCGACTTCCATCGTCGGATAGCCGATCTCGATCCGCAGCATAAACCGGTCCAGCTGGTTTTCCGGTAGCGGATAAGTCCCTTCAAATTCGTGTGGATTCTGCGTCGCCAATACAAAGAAGGGGCGTTCCAGAGTGTAGGTTTTTGCATCGACAGAAACCTGAAATTCACTCATCGCTTCCAGCAACGCACTTTGCGTTCGTGGAGTGGTCCGATTGATTTCATCGGCCAGTAGCACATTGGTAAAAACAGGACCGCGGCGAAATTCAAAGTCTCCAGAGCCCGGCAGGAACACACTGGTTCCGAGAATATCGCTCGGAAGCAGGTCGGGAGTGAATTGCAGACGTGTGTACTCACAGTTCAGGCTCATCGCCAGAGCTTTCGCTAATGAGGTTTTGCCGACTCCCGGCGCATCTTCAATGAGTAGATGCCCCTGTGCTAACAGAGCAGTCACTGCCAGTCGAACAGTTTGATCTTTGCCCAGAAGGACCTGACCAATATTAGAAATCAATTTTTCTATAGCTGCGTGGGAATGATTTTCCACAACCTCTCCATCGGTTTGATGACTGCGTTTAGACTTCAGACGCTGATTCAAGATGAGAACGCAGTATAAACCTAACGAGATCGCAATTCATTCGTCAAAGCACTGATTGCCATTTTTGAGTGGGAATTCAAAATATCTCATCCAGCCAGCGAAATATGAGAATTGGATGAAGTTATGATGAGCGGGGGCAATCGATCGCTAATGCATGATAGTGGACGAGTTCAAGGGTTATTTGAACAAATCATCGTCGTCTTCATCCTCATCGCCCAGATCGAATTCGTCCAGATCGCCGCTGAATTCATCGGAGGCGAGTTCAGCTGATTGAAAGTCGGTACTGCTGTCGTCCAGATCGAATTCATCGTCCGATTCAAAGTCATCTGAAACCAGATCATCTTCGTCTGAAAACTCATCGCTGGCGAATTCGTCGCTTTCGAAAGCCTCTTCTTCGCCGCTGAGCATTTCTTCATCGTCTTCGATATCGAGATCATCTGTCACAGGCACCCCGGCAGCCGCTGCTTTGGGAGCTGAGCTGACGAAGATTGCAATGCCGAATGGAGCCAGCAGGCACATTACGCAACCCAGGAAACCAGCTCCGAGAGGTCCCCACATGATGGCACTCTCTTCGACAATCGGCAAACCGACGGTAACCAGCAGGAAACAAAGATAGCCGGCCAGCGCAGCTGGTATGAGTGAAATCAGAAATGCGCTCCACTTACCCATGGGTCAACTTTTCCTCTGAATATTCAGTGATTGATCAACAGTGTTGGCAATAATTTCTCGTGACTATTTGCAATTATGGTCAGCATCGTCATCAATTGCACACCCTGTTTACAACGATCAGGCAAAATCAATCCCTTTGGAAAGACTCTGGTAATTGTAACGATCCTGACAGAAAGATCACTCGCGAAGGTAATTCTGATTGTTTACAGACAGTCCCAATCTGGAGTGCGTTTCTTTGGAAGTCGGTCGTAATCGGTTAAATCGAACTTGAGAGGCGTTATTGTTACATAGTTTTCCGAGAGTGCCCGGATGTCGGTTTCTGATTCAAATTCATGATTGTGCAGCGGATCGTTTCCACTCCAATAATAAGGTCTGCCTCGGGGATCGATGCGTTTTTCCATGGTTTCGGTGTGACGTTTCACTCCCATTGTCGCAAAACGGACTCCCTGCAGTTGTGCATCGGATGGAGGAAAGTTGATACTCCAGAGTGAGCCTGATTCTGGGGGTTGATCTTCCATAACCCCAAGCAATCTTTGCAGAATGCGTACGCTTCTGCTGGCAGCGAGTTCAAAATCTGGAGGGGTCGTTGTGTTCAGGGAGATCGCCACTGAGGGAATTCCAAAAAAAGCGCCTTCGATCGCAGCGGCGACAGTTCCCGAATACAGCACGTTGATGCCGTAGTTCGATCCGCAATTGATGCCGGAAATGATCAGATCGGGTTTGCGGGGGCAGAGCTCTAAAATTCCCAGTTTCACGCAATCGGCAGGACTCCCATGCACCGACCAGCCAAATCGCTTTCCCTCTCGGTAGACTTCTTCGACCTGAAGCGGACTACGATACGTGATGCTGTGCCCGACGCCGCTTTGCTCATGAGCCGGTGCGACAACGCTGACTTCTCCCAGTGCTCTCAGTTTTGATTCCAGTGCAATTAAACCTGGTGCGTGTATTCCGTCATCGTTGGCCAGTAGAATATGCATGATGTGATTTTGTTTTCAGATAAAAAATAACCAGCAGAACACAAGATTTATAGCCGTCATCACGAATGTGTCACGGGGGATTGTCGGGAAAAATAGGATTCAGACCAACAACAAGCCGCTACCTTAAATTGCGAATCAGTAGTAGAAATCACTTTCTGAATGGGACAATGTATCAGAAAAGCAGCAGGGTGTTGACTGAACACAACACGAGTTCGCTTCCACGGTAATCATCTGGCACAGCGAACCTTATCAACACACTGTTAATTAACGATTTAGGTCACGATCCCCAAAAATTCCTTTGCTCGGATCATAATGTGCTTAGGATGGAGTCAGGAGAATCAAATTCGGACGGGCTTGCCTGTTCACGCGGAAAAGGAGTTCTGTGCCACCGAGCTTTGAGCCTGGAGTCTGGCATGACTTATCCGTTAGCAATCAATTCGGTTTCCTCATATTATTGTCGCACACAGCTACCGCCGATTGAATTTCACTCCTCTAGCGAACCTTCGTTCAGGCCAGTGCGAGAAAATACTACAGTTTGCCCGCCATTGTTGAAATCAGTGAAGCTGGCAAACTGTCTGCAGGAGTTTTCCGCCGCGGAAATCGAACTGGCATTGCTGCTGAATGCACTGAATGGACATTCTCCACGCTATGCTGCAGATAGCACAGGGTTGTCCTATATGGCTGGTAATTCCCTGGCGGCTTTGGCCTCTTACCGGAATTACGATTCCCGTATGAAACCGTATTATTCCATGCCTGAGCGAGCGGTAGAGGCCATCGGCACGAGGTTCGACAGGACAATTTGAGGCTGATTGCTTCTCACAGGAATAGCCTGACTTCTCGGAGCAGTCGGGGCGAAAACGAAGAGAATACGGAGGGAAAAGCTGTCAACGATTGCCATTTGTTTTTATTTTTGTCATGATAGCGAGTGAATCGCAATAACAGGTGTTCATTGGGACATCGCGATTGAACTCAAGCTGAAGTCCTATTCAATACTGACACGGCTGTCAGCTTTAGGTTTCACGATAAAACATAAATACTGAGTTACAGGTGAATGAAATCAAAATTCACCTGCTTACGATATCCACCCAGGGAAAGGTTTTAACAGCACCAGGGGATAGCGTCTGCCATACCTGATTAGCACCTGCTAACATCGGGAAAAAAGAATGGTTGATTGGGCTGACCCGATCGTTTTCCGTTTTCTCGTTCACAAAACGGCTCTCGCACAAAACTGCAATCGAGCCACGCGTTGAATTGAAAATACTTTTAAGCCTACACATTGTCGTGATCGGGATTCGGAAAACAGAGATGGGACGTAATTACACCAGCAAAAAGTTGCTGTACTTACTCGATACATCAAGAACCAGCCTTGATCAGTCAGCTCGGGCAGTCGCCCCAAAAATTCGTCGGAACGATATTGAAGAGTAACAGACCTCGGACGACCGAAAACCTAGAATTCTCATTGGAATAGACGAGTAGAACTTGTCTTATCCAATTCATTTTTCTCTGTTTTTCTATGAGATTTCAATTTTCTCAGGAAAATTTCGAGTCATCTGTTTCATTCAAAAAAAGCAAGAAGGATCTGAGGACTGCTAGAATAAATCTACAAACAGGACACCAGTTTGCAGTACTGACAGGAATCACACTTTCAAGACTCCGTCTAACGAAGAAAAACCCATCACTGTTAGAGCCTTTCTCACCGATTGAGAAAGGTCAATCATGAATACAGAAATGCTGGTCAATGTTTACCAGCCCGAGGAAAGCCGCATCGCAATTGTCGAAGATGGTGTCCTTGAAGAGCTTTATGTCGAGCGGAACAGCCAGGAAAGTTTCGTCGGCAATATCTATAAAGGTCGTGTCGTCAATATTGAATCGAGCATTCAGGCGGCATTTGTAGACTTCGGCGTCGGGTCTAACGGGTTTCTCCACGTCAGCGATGTCGAAGCCGAGTACTTTAAGCACCTTCCACCGGTCGAGAATTCACGACCACAACGGGATCGCTCGCGACCACCAGTTAACAAAGGCGGTCGTCGTCCTCAGAACAAACGCCCAGGCAGCGAACGTTCCGTGGCGGGCAAGCCTTCCATTCAGCAGATTTTCAAGCGTGGCGATGAAGTGCTCGTGCAAGTCATTAAAGATGGCATCGGTACAAAAGGTCCAACACTCTCGACATATATCAGTATCCCAGGTCGCTACCTCGTTTTGATGCCTGCTCTACAGCGAGTTGGTATCAGCCGGAAGATTATCAACCTGGATGATCGCAAGAAACTTCGCGATATCATCAAAGAGCTTGAGCCGCCGGAAGGACTTGGCTTTATTGTTCGAACGGCAGGGATTGATCGCTCTGAAAAGGATCTTCGCCGCGACATGAACTACCTGCTGCGATTGTGGAAGACGATTGTTCGCCGCATTGAAAAGCAGTCTGCCCCAGTCGATATCTATGAAGAAAGCGACATGATTACCCGCACGATTCGCGATATCTACACCAGCGAAATTGATCGGGTACTGATTGACGATAAAACCCAATACGAGCGTGCTCGTGAGTTCATGAAAGTCGTACTCCCCAAGCAGGTCGATCGCGTTCAGTTTTACGAAGGCTCCGAGCCCCTGTTCCATAAATACAATATTGAGCAGGAAATCACGAATATCCAGAGCAGAACTGTCCCACTGCAGGGTGGAGGTTCGATTGTGATTGATCCGACAGAAGCCCTGGTTGCCATCGATGTCAACAGTGGAACACACCGGGTTGATGATAATGCCGAGGAAACGGCTTATCAGGTGAATATTAAAGCGGCTAAGGAAATTTCCCGTCAAATCCGCCTTCGCGACCTTGGTGGAGTGATCGTTAATGACTTCATCGATATGAAGGCCGAGAAGCATCGCAGGGGGGTCGAGCGAGAACTGCAAAATGCCGTCAAACGCGATCGTGCTCGGACCAAAGTGCTGAGAATCAGTCCGTTTGGTTTGATTGAGATGACGCGACAGCGAATTCGACCTTCGCTCAAGCGGAGTATTTATGAAGAATGTCCCTGCTGCAATGGCACCGGCTCGGTCAAAACAGCGGAAAGTGTTGCGATTGAAGTCATGCGGGAAGTGATGCGGGCCTCAAGTCAGGAATCCATTGGTCGCATTTCCGTCGAACTCAATCACCGCGTGGCAACGTATCTGGCCAACAAAAAACGAAAAGAACTGCTCGAACTGGAGGACCGCAACAAGGTCGTCATCAACTTTGAATCTCGCTACGACGTGAATCCCAATCATCTGGAAATTCGCTGTCAGAGTAAATTTGGTGATGAAATTGCGTTTTCACACAGCATGAGCTCGAAATAACAGAGGAAAAGTCGTAGAATTCCCAGCTGAAACGCTGGACATTTCCATAAAAATCGCGACACTGCGTGATCGCTGATCGATAACAGCCCGTGGAGGCTGAAATTTCTGAGAACAAGGTATTCGGTTATGTTTGCAATTATTGAAGATAGTGGACGTCAGTTCAAAGTCGCTCCCGGTTTGGAAATCGCTGTCGATCTGCGTGAAGGTCTCGAAGAGGGTGGCGATCTCGTTTTCGATCGCATCCTGCTCGCCAATGGTGGAGCCAGCAGTGTAATCGGAAAACCGATCATCGAAGGAGCGACAATTGCCGCCAGCATTGTCGATCCCTACTTCAAGGGGCCTAAACTGGAAGTCCAGAAGTTCCGTCGTCGTAAAAACTCACGTCGTCATACAGGCCATCGCCAGAAATATGCTCTCGTCAAAATTGGCGATTTCAATGTGCCGGGCCTGGAAGTTGTCGAAGAGAAGGTTGAATCTGCCCCTGCAGAACCAGTCGCGATTGAAGAGACAAGTTCAGACGAATAATCAGAAGCCGTTTTAGCATCACGTTTGTGAATGCTGAATTATGGCCTCGACAAGATCCAAAGGTGACTGGTTTCCGGTCACCTTTATTTCTTGGCACTCGGGCAAATTGCGAAACCAGGTGTGCTGGCGTTTGGCAAACTGGCGGGTTCTGATTTTGATCATTTCACGGGCTTCATCCAATGGCATGTCGCCGCTCAAATGCTCGACCATCTCTTTGTAGCCGAGTCCCTGCAATGCGGTTCTCGAAGGAGGGGGATCCCTTTGGAGCAGCAGTCGAACTTCTTCGACAAGTCCCTGTTCAAACATCAGGTCGACGCGTCGATTGATTCGCTCATAAAGCCAGTCTCGCCCCGGATGCAACCAGAATACGTTGCTTGAAGTCTCTTCTGGAATGCGGGCAGCCTGCTGTTGTTGAACAGAGAGTTGGGTTCCTGTCAGGTGATAAACTTCCAGGGCACGGATAACGCGTCGTAGATCATTGGGGTGCAATTTCTCTGCCAGAGGGGGATCACACTGTTGCAGTTGACCATGCAGACTTCCAGGCGAGTCTGCTTCCTCAGCTTCCAACTGACGCCGATATCCCCAATCAGCATCCGGGCCTTCAAAAACTCCCCGTAAGATCGAGCGAAGATATAAGCCTGTGCCACCGACAAATAATGGTGTTCTCCCTCGACGGACAATCTCTGCTGCGATCTGGCTGGCTGAGCGGACATATTCCGCTGTGCTGAAATCCTCGTCAGGGTTAATGATATCGATCAGATGATGCGGAACCCGCTGCTGTTCTGCGAGAGAAGGTTTAGCTGTCCCGATATCCATCTGGCGATAAATGGCCATGGAATCGAGTGAAAGGATTTCCGCATCCAATCTCTCGGCCAGCAGCAATGACGTTTCCGTCTTCCCGACAGCCGTCGGCCCAGCCAGAAACCAACACTTCGTCAGGATTTCAGGCGGAACATTCATGCGCAAAAGTATACATCAGAAATTTTCGCAAAGGTAGCACAGGCATCCTGCCTGTCTATTCGAGATAATCAAGTCCGTCAAAAATAAAATTTTAGAACCGCAGATGAACGCAGATCTGTTTTTACTTGTACTTATCTGCGTTCATCCGCGGTTCCAATTTTTTTTACCAGAATGTTGAATGCTATCTATTGATGAATATAGATTCTGCGTTTCGGGATAGAGGCAGACAGGCTGGAAGCCTGTCCTGCGGCATTCTGGAACTTATCAGCGGGCAGCAAAAAAGGGAAGCAGAATGAGTCGATTCTACTTCCCTTGTGTTCGATTCGCTTGATTTATTTCACGACTTTATCTTTTGAAGCCTGCTGCAATACGCTTTGTGTCTGCAGTGCTTTGTCGAGTTGAATTTTCATTGCGGAAGTGTCTTTGTAGCCAACCACTTTGCCGAGTAAATCGGCGTTTGGGCTCAGTATGACTGTGCAAGGCAGAGATTTGACTTCCAGGATCTTTCCGATTGATTTCTGTTCATCCAGATCAAGATGCACGGGAATAAAGTTAGCCTGTACATAAGCCTGCATCTGTGGATCGGAGAAGGTTTCCTTTTCGAGCTTCTTGCAGAACTTGCACCAGGTGGCCCCAAACACAATCAGCATCGGTTTGCTTTCGCTCTTGGCGAGAACGTGTGCCTTCTGTAATTCTTGGTGCCAGACTTTTTTATCCAGTGTTGTGTCGTCAGCTTTGAGCGTTGTGGATAAGACCAGAACAGTGGTGACGATTGTTGTAATAATCAGTCGCATGGGAAACCTCTTTGCGATATTGACCGCCCTGCATTTTCTGGAACAGGAAACGATGGGATGATTGTGGAAAGATGAATCCAGAAACAAGAAGGAAATCGTTCGAGTGAGTGCATGCTTCGGGTGTTTGCAACTGCAGAGACGAATGTCTGTTACTGCGATGAGGTCAAACCGATTTGCTGATCTTCAATTTCCTGGCTTCAATGATGAGGCTCGCTCATCGACGTCCATAATCGATATCGGTGTTTAACGGTGTGGACTTGCGTAGATTTTGCGGATTCTAAGGATTCTCCGGATTCGAGTCGAGATCCTCCTGGCTGTTGGAAATCGTCTGATTCTTCTTAAATCCCAGGATCTCCCCCAGTTCTTCAACTTGTAATATTTTCAAACTGAGTCCGTAAACGATGACAGCCACACTGATCAAAAACAACAACTGCACAGCTTGCCAGCGTTTGAGTTCGGGGTCTGGTAATACTTGCAGTAGAAGCCAGATTGCCAGTGACATGCATAACGTGCTTAGGATCAGCTTTCCTACAATTCCTAAATTTGTTGCGGAGAACGAAATTGGAATATGACGCTTTAAAACAGCCCATAAGTAAATAAACTGTACGACAGCCGCGATAGCCGTGGCATAGGCTAAGCCCCTGCCTCCGAGCCAGATCATCAATGGGAAATTCAAAACGAGATTGAGTGATACGGTTGCCAGCCCGATTCTCAGAGGAGTTCTGACATCTCCGATTGCGTAAAACACTCGCTGTAATAAGGTGATTCCCAAATAGGACCAGATCGCAGTGCCGTAAGCGATAATTGTCTGCGTGGTTTGCTGCGTATCGAAGGCATCAAACTGACCTCGCTGGAGCAACGTTTCTGCAATGGGGTAAGCTAACAGCATCATGCCTGCAGAGGCTGGTAAGCCGATGATGAGTACAAAACGCAATCCAAATTGCACATCCTGTCGAACCGATTCCATCTGATTGGTTTTCACATGAAGAGCCAGACGCGCAAATAGAACTGTCCCGAGAGCGATCCCAAAAATTCCCAGCGGGAATTGATACATTCTCTGCCCGTAATATAGAGCCGAAGCGGAACCGGGTGTAATCCAGGAACCTTGCTCCGGTAACGCAAACCACCAGGCGAGTGTTCCATCGCAAATCGAGTTGACCTGCGTGATCGACAATCCAAATACAATGGGCAGCATGTGGCGAAAGACCTTGCGAGCCTCGCGCAATTGGTCACGCGTCTTCCAGTGAATACGAAACCCCTGAAGAAATAAATGCATTGCCGGCAATAGCAGTTGCATTCCCCCTCCCAACAGGATTGCACCGATGACAATGTAAACTTGCGTCTGTGGATCTGTGTAACAGGGAGTAATGAACCAGATTGCCAGGATCCAGATCAGGTTCAGCAGGATCGGGACAGTTGCAGGAATCGAAAAATATCCCTGGGCATTCAGCATCGCACACAACTGAGCAGTCACACAGATGAGCAACACATATGGTAACAAGGCCCCAGCCATCACTAACAATTCACGGCTCGATTCTCCGAGGAGATTCGTCAGATACAAGGTGCAGATCAGTCCGTAACCCAGCAATGTCACTAAGCTCAGCGTCACAACTAAAATGAAGAGGACAGCTGAGGCGAGTTGCTCGGCCTTTGACTGATCCTCTTCAAGGGTTTCGGCATAGCGGGGGAGAAAGGCAGTGGTTAAAGCGCCTTCTCCAAATAAGCGTCTGCTCATATTTGGAATACGAAATGCCAGTGTGAAGGCATCCAGCAAAGGGCCATTGCCGAATGTCGCAGCCATTCCCATGTCGCGAATCAAGCCAAGAATGCGACTCAGAAACGTCAATAGGCCGACCCTGCGGACGTGACGCATCCAGGAAGAAGATTGGTTATGGCCCGAAGAGTTGTGTTGGGATTGCGACAACGGTGCGATGTCTTCCATGACGTCACAAAAGGGATTCGATTAGGGGGTCCGTTAACTCACAGACCGCAAACATAGTTCATCGAACGGAATCACGCGAGAGCGGTTGTGTTCTCCCGTAAGTTTGTCACTTGTCGATCACTCAGTTAGCAATTGGAGGATCCAAACGGGCAGAATTGATATCGAGCTCTTCAAGAATCGAGATGATCCGTTCGGTGCAAATTCCCCAGGTAATTCCCCAGGTGATGATATCGAGATTTTCCCAGTCGCAGATCAAGCGATCCAGAACCCGCTCGAACAGAAGGTCGTTCGATTGGATCAGTTCAAGGATATAAGAAGAGGGGGTGTCGGAGAATTCTTCCCAGCGTCGCTGTCCCATCACATGCTCAATACGCTTTTCACGGCAGTATCTTAACCAGTATTTGCGATACCAGTCGTGCACGGCATTCCAGCCAATATCGTGACCACGCTTTTCGCTTTCAATCCATTTGTAGCGATCTGCTTCTCGCGCCCCTTCCTGATGCAAACTGCATAAATCGGAAGGACGTCGTGTCGAAACCATAGTCATATCGAGCGCTCGATTTCTGGTCTTCGTTGACTGATCTGGTGGAACGTTCTATCTAAACATACAGGTTAAAAATCTCAAGCTTCGACGAAAGTGCCTGCTCTTTCGTCGAATTCGAAAGATCCCAACCCGAAATCTAAGCTGCAATGCAGTACTGGAGCCTGATTCACAGCAAATTCAAACAATATAAGCTCATTTTATATTACTTCTTCATGTTCTGGACAAGATGAAATAAGTCTTACAAATAAAAAATGGGTAATTTTACCTATAGGCATGCGGCGGTATTCTACTTTCAACAACTTTGGGAGCAATTCACTGATTTGGCGACCGTCGTCTCTGTGTTAACCAGAAGGTGTACATGGGGTCATTTTATTTGTGAACTGCGATTGGTGGGAATTCAATTCGGACTCGGTTTGTTAAATTAGACCAGTTTTTCCAAAGATATCGGTTGTGAGGACCGATTATTAACATTGTCCCAGCGAGTCGAAAACGACATCGGGATAACAACCATTAAGCACTTCGCTTTCATTAGATAATTTCTGAACGAGCGGCGAAGTGGTTACCGGAAAGTTGTAGTTAGACGGTCCCGATATCGCTCTATTTTTACTGCAAATTGCAGAGTGAGTTCCTCATGAAATTTCATGCACATGTCTCTCGAAGCTTGTGTGCCGGCCTCCTGGGCGTAATCGCCGTATCAGGATTGACTGGATGCCAGACGCAAATGGGCGGGCAAACCCTGCCTTCGGCGTTCTACCTTCGTGATGATGTACAATATTTCCCGCACGGGCCTGAAGAATTGCTCCCTAATCAGGAGCGAGCCCTGGCGGAATATCGTGCTGAGCAGAAAGCCGTCCGCGAACGGATCGACGCACGATAAGCAATCTTTTTGCCCCCAACGCTCTGGGCAATCCAAGCCTTCGATCCCCGGATGGGACTGTTTCCATCATGGTTTGATCGCTGCTGGATTCCACTGAATGTTCTGCTTTTCCCCATAATCGCAGGTCATCCGAATCATTCAGAATGGAGTGAGCACTGAGAGCCGATTACGGCTTCAGTGTGAGGGGGGAGTAGTCTCGCGCTCGGCTAAACCATTATC
>DOCI01000239.1:453-6411 GCA_003503535.1 Planctomycetaceae bacterium | reverse complement strand
TACAAGCACGAAGCACAAGCGAGTGTGTAGGCATTTAAAGGGATAAGTACATTATTACTTATACCGCAGGTGCAAGTCGCTTAATGATTTCCGTTTCGATCTGATCCGGCTCCGCCATTCGGCCTTTGCCAGTCACCCGGCAACTCAACCAGCCTTCGTCGGGTTCGATGATACTCACACCATCATCAGCAACCTGTTTCAGATTTCTCTGGACGGCTGGTTTGTTCCACATCTCGGAGTTCATCGAGGGAGCAATCAGAATTGGGCAGGTCGTTGCGAGAATGGTTGTGGTCAACAGATCGTCAGCCAGGCCGTGGGCCATTTTTCCCAGCAAATGAGCCGTTGCAGGGGCGATGATGAGTAAATCGGCTCGTCGAGGCAGGCCGATATGCTCACCCAGGAAATGTTCCCGGGGAGCGAATAAGTCGGTATAGACAGGGCGATTCGTCAGCGCTTCGAAAGTCGCCTTGCCAATGAACTTCTGGGCGGATTCCGTCATGATGACCGTTACCGCATAATCCTTTTTGACAAGACGACTGACCAGATCAGCCGTCTTGTAGGCGGCAATTCCTCCGCTGATGCCGACCAGGATTTCTGCACGAGCTTGTGTCATGCCAGATCATCAAGGCCTGGGCCAGCGTCAAAATATTCTTCCACATCGGGAGCGACTTCGCCTTTGATGGCGACATTTCCCGTGCGATCGAGATAAATTTTGTCTTCCAGGATTTCCTGAATCACGATTTTCATCAGATTCTTGGTCGGGATTTCGACGAGTGGACGAGCGCCCCGATTCAGAGCGACCATTCGCTTCTGAATGATCGTCGAGAGCTTAAATCGACCACCGACCTTGTTGACAATGACTTCTTCTTTCAGTTCTTCAAGCATGCTCGCAGCACTCCCCGGCGTGTTGACAAAAAAGATCTTTAATTTCTTCGACCGCTCGATCAAGCCGGTCGTTGATGACGGTATATCGGTATCGACTTGCGAATTTCAGTTCGTTTCGAGCCGTTTCGAGCCGTTTTTGTATGACGGCTTCATCCTCGGTCCCGCGATCTCGCAGTCTTTGTTCAAATACTGTTTCTGAAGGTGTGGTCAGGAATATCGTGAGGGCTTCGGGATATTCCCGCATCACATTCAATGCCCCCTCCACATCGATTTCCAGTAAGGCCCAACCCCCAGAGTTCCGGGCTCGTTCCACTTCTGATTTCAAAGTCCCGTACCAGTAACCAGTGCGGTAAACCTCTGCGAATTCCAGAAATTCCCCATTCTGCTTACGTTGATCAAATTCTTCTGGCTTCAGAAAATAATAATCCTGACCAGCAACTTCGTGTTTGCGTGGCGGTCGTGTCGTCGCAGATATGGTTTTCACCAGCTTAACCGGCGATTCTTCTTCGAGACGCGAAACGACAGTCGTCTTTCCGCTGCCACTGGGACCGGAAATCACAACCACACAGAAACCGATTTTCGAGTTGTCCGACTTATTCACGAATCGGTCCGTTTTATGAAGTGGTTTCAAAAAGATGAGAGATCCAGAGCAACTCTCTGCAACACAACAAGTTGCATAGCTTATCGTAATCCTCAGCAATTTACGATGATTCCACCAAAAATGAAATCAGCTTTGTCGAATTCTGCCCGCGTGCCGCTTCTTATTCGATATTCTGTACGATTTCACGGATTTTTTCGATGGTCGCCTTCATGTCAACCACGCGATGAGAAATTTCGATGTCGTTTGCCTTTGAGCCGATCGTATTCGTTTCCCGGAACATTTCCTGACACAGAAAATCGAGTTTTCGGCCAGCGGAGTTCTTTTCCTGGAGAAAATCGCGAAACTGACTGACATGACTCTGCAGTCGGGTGATTTCTTCTGTGATATCGCAGCGGTCGGAAAAGATGCAGATTTCCCGCAGAATGTCATTCGTTTCGATTTGCACACCCTGATCGGACAGCCATTCATTCACGCGATCTTTGACCCGTTTCCTATAGCTGTCTACAACCAATGGCGAGCGTTCCTGCACTGCAGTGACCGAAGCTGCTACTTCGTCGCAATATCGAGATAATGCATCGGACATTGCCTGGCCTTCGGTTGTGCGAAAGACATTGAGCTGTTTCAGTGCTGACTTGAGCGCAACTTGGAACACAGCCCATTCTTCTTCACCTTCGTCATCAAGTGAGGCCGATTGATCGGCGATGACTCCTGGCAGTGAAAAATAGTCGGATAATCTTTCCGGAGGCTGAATGTGTATCCGCTCGGCTGCTTGACGGGCTTGTTGCACATATTGATTCAGCGTCGCTTCATCGATCACATAGGGACTGACCTGTCGTACCCAGGTGAGTTGCACATTGATCGAAATCGTCCCGCGTTCGAGATAATTCCTGACGAGCCGATCGATCTCGGATTCTTTTCCGTTCAGGGCATCTGGTAATCGCAAATTGAGTTTCAGATACTTATTGTTGACCGCGCGAACTTCCACCGTCGCCTGAATCTGGTCATCCTGATGACGCGAACGTCCAATACCCGTCATACTCAGAATCACGAAATTGTCCTCGCTTTTGCCCACTGATTATAGATTGTTCAGGAAATAACAGGAGCGTATTCGCAGGTAGGACAGGCTGGAAGCCTGTCCTACGGAATATCTCTACAGTTGATTATGCTGCATATTTAAGGAGTGGCAGTCGTTCCGGCGGGTGGTGCAGTCTCGGAAGTGCCAGTTTCAGTCGGAGTTGCAGCCGGAGGCTTCATTTTCGGAGTTGCCGAAGTTCCCGAGGGGATACTCAGGCCTTCTGGCAATGACGATTCCAGATCAGACGTCCCAATCTCACCTGGCATTGGTGCATTATCGCCAAGTGCAGGAACATCGGTGTTTTCTCCTGCGGGGTCATCTTTTCCTGGGATCAAGCTAGGATTAACGTCAGCTCCACCTTTGTAGGATACTGTGCGGGACCAACTGATAATGTTGATGCTGAAGCCTGCGACCAATACCCAGATAATGGCCATCCCGACTGTAATTTTTGTGAAGACATCGCCAGCCTTGGTGCCGAATGCACTCTGGCCACCAGCTCCGCCCAGAGCTCCTGCTAATCCCCCACCTCGCCCACGTTGAAGCAGGACAATGACGATCAGCATAAAACTAAGGAACGAAAGCAACAATAACATCAAATAACCGGTCACGCGGAGAAGCTCCTTTTCACCTGATTCTCAAAACTGCATATTCGTGAATCCCGCACGATAGTTTGCATGCGTGATTCTGTCGAGTCTGAATCGTGTTTTCCTTGGGGAAGACAGGGAAAAGTGAAATTACTCCCGAAGCAGGCCTGCTATATATTAGGCACTCGTGCTTACATTGTATGCATGGCGTCGACTTATTGACTTTAGTCAAAAGTCCATTATTGCGAGAAAATTCACAGTATTCAGTACAAAATACCGTCCGGCATATAAGTTGCAATGCAGATGAACAGACTTGATACGACGCAGTCGTCGAAAATCATGGCAAGGAAGCGGACACCCATTTTTTCATCTTTGTGCCGCTACGTCAGTATCCGGCACAGGCTCAGAGAGGCAACCACACAGTGAGTTCTACAACAATTGGTAAATCACAATCAAATGGCCAGGTTCCAACCGGTGCAGGTGGAGTAACTATTAATTCCAGTGGTTCTGCTCGTCAGGCGGCTATCACTGCCGTTACGAATTATCAACCAAGTTCCCCTCCGATGAACTTTACCCAGACAACCACACAGCAGCTGTTCAACGCAAACGTGTTCAGCAAGGCGGTGATGAAAGACCGCCTGCCTAAGCCGATTTTTAAGTCACTGATGAAAACTATTGAGTCCGGCGACAAGCTCGATTCCTCTGCCGCTGATATTGTCGCCTCGGCGATGAAGGACTGGGCGATTGAAAAGGGAGCGACTCACTACGCTCACGTTTTCTATCCCCTGACTGGATCTACTGCTGAAAAGCACGATAGTTTCCTGACTCCCAGTGGTGATGGCAGTGCCATTGCCGAGTTCAGTGGCAGCCAGCTGATTCAAGGTGAGCCAGATGGTTCCAGCTTCCCAACCGGTGGTATTCGCCAGACATTTGAAGCTCGCGGATATACTATCTGGGATGTGACGAGCCCGGCTTACATTCTGGAAAACCCTAACGGTACAACGCTTTGCATTCCAACGGCTTTCGTTTCCTGGACCGGTGAAGCTCTCGATAAGAAAACTCCCGTTCTGCGATCCATGCAGGCGCTGAACACTCAGGCACAGCGTATTCTGGCTCTGTTCGGCAAAACCGATGGAGCTCTGGTCTCTTCAACAGCCGGACCTGAGCAGGAATACTTCCTGATCGATCGTAACTTCTTTTTTGCACGACCAGACCTCCTTAACTGTGGCCGAACCCTGTTTGGTGCGAAACCACCAAAAGGCCAGGAATTCGACGACCATTACTTCGGAGCCATTCCAGAACGTGTACTGGCTTATATGCTCGAATGTGAACGGGAGTTGTTCAAACTGGGCGTTCCTGTCAAAACTCGTCACAACGAAGTCGCACCTGGTCAATACGAAATTGCACCTTTGTTCGAATTCGCCAATATCGCCACCGACCATCAGCAGATTGTGATGATGGTGTTGAGTAAAATCGCCACCAAATATGGCATGACCTGCCTGATGCACGAAAAGCCATTTGCTGGTGTGAACGGTTCTGGAAAGCACGTCAACTGGTCCATGGGAAGTTCATCGCAGGGAAACATGCTTGATCCTGGCGAAACACCTCACGAAAACGCTCAGTTCCTCCTGATTTGTGCCGCCGTTATCCGGGCCGTTCATTTGTACCAGGGACTGCTTCGAGCCGTGGTCCCTTCTGCGAGTAACGATCACCGACTCGGTGCTAACGAAGCTCCTCCAGCGATCATTTCGATCTTCCTGGGTGATCAGCTGACTGATGTCTTTGAACAGATCAAAGGAGGCGGGGCCAATTCGTCGATTCCACGTGGAACTTTGACAGTTGGTGTCGATGTTCTCCCCCCACTGCCCAAAGATGCTGGGGACCGAAACCGAACCAGCCCATTTGCATTCACGGGCAATCGCTTCGAATTCCGAGCAGTCGGGGCCAATCAATCTATCGCTGGCCCACTGGTTGCGATGAACACGATTATTGCAGAATCTCTGGATTACTGTGCAACCGAACTTGAAAACGCAACAGCTGGAGATCCTTCGAAACTCAATTCTGCTCTGCAGACATTGCTTGCAGACATCATGGAAAAGCATGGTGCAATTGTCTTCAATGGTGATGGTTACTCTGAAGAATGGCATGAGGAAGCCAAAAAACGTGGCTTACTGAACCTGAAGACGACTGCTGATGCTTTGCCTGTTCTTAAGGAACAAGCCATCAAAGACCTGTTTTCCAAGTACGGCGTCTTGTCTGAACGGGAACTGGAAAGTCGTCTGGAAACGTACCTCGAACAGTATTGCTTGTCAGTCAAGGTCGAAGCCAACACTACCATTGAGATGGCTCGCACAATGATCTTCCCGGCTGCGATTCGCTACCAGAGTCAGCTGGCAACCACTTGTGCCAACCTGAAACTGATCGGATATGAGTTCGATACCGATACTCTCGATAAAGTCACGGAACTGGTCAAAGCACTTCAGGACAGCATTGTCGATCTGGAAACAGCGATGAGCAATCATGATTGTGCAGACTCGATTGCAGAAGCGAACTACTACTGCGAATCGGTCATTCCAGCCATGAACTTTGTACGCCAATACTGCGATGAACTCGAAGACTATGTAGCCGACGATATGTGGCCACTGCCAACTTATCAGGAAATGCTCTTCATTCGTTAAGAGTATTTGCCAGGCACTGGCAAATCTAACAATTTCGTCTCCTGCGATGAGATGACCGGTCGGGAATTTGGTGTCATTCCTGATCGGTCATCTTTTTTTATTGCGCGGAGTATCTTTGCGTGAAACATTTTTTAA
>DOCI01000239.1:0-280 GCA_003503535.1 Planctomycetaceae bacterium | reverse complement strand
CAAATTAGAAAGCGTATTGGATATGTATCAATCCCTACGGATACTGGCCGTCTTCATTTGTATGCCTCTTTGCTCTCTTACTGCTGGCTGTCCTGAAGAAGCAGCGATTGTCACTGACGATTTGATTTGCTGCTCGAAAGCTGAAGTATTCATTATCGAGTCCACTTCCGAAGGGATGGAGTCCCCGAATCACAAATGGAACTGGCAGGCATCGGATTCAACTGAGATTCCCGAAGCGATGCAATCTCGGTTTGTGAATGTGGCTGACTGCAAACCTGTC
>DOCI01000166.1:4350-4504 GCA_003503535.1 Planctomycetaceae bacterium | reverse complement strand
TCCACTTCATCTGGCTCTTCACGCACAGGTGGCAGATGATCGCCAAGCCACCATGAATCCACTCGGCTGGATATTCGTTCCTGTATCGACGGACGCTCTACATAGTGATTTCAATCGCTGCCTGGTTTATGTGGAAACAGGCAGGATTCAAGGC
>DOCI01000166.1:3477-4175 GCA_003503535.1 Planctomycetaceae bacterium | reverse complement strand
TGGAAACAGGCAGGATTCAAGGCCACAATCTTTGCAACAAATACGCACACCTATCTATTGTGTTTCAATGAAGTAATGAGATTCTCACATCTCGATGCACTCACACTGCTAGTATTCTCATCTCTAAACTCTATACTCAAACATTACTGTTTCATGCTTGTAAGAAATGGTTCGATGAGTATGAATCGAGTTGTAGCCAATCTAAAGACCTTGGGCCGGAGGATTAGACATGTTGCGATCTTTGACTTATCTGCATTTCATATTTTTCGTCGCAACGACGATTTCGGCTCAGGAGGTCCTTCCCCGACCGGAGGCGGCGTTTCAAGGGAAGATTGGTCTGACCTATAAAGACTCAGAGGCCGTTAAGCCGGAACTGAAGATTCCCGAGAACTTTGGTCTCAAGGATGCCCCCAATGTCCTGATCGTGCTGATTGACGATTGCGGTTATGGTCAAATGGGAACATTTGGAGGAGGCATTTCAACTCCAACGATGGACCGTATCGCAAATAACGGCCTCAAGTACACCCGTTTTCACACAACAGCACTTTGCAGTCCGACGCGAGCTGCATTACTCACAGGACGGAATCATCACTCAGTTGCCAGTGGAGTGATTGGAGAAGCGGGAACAGGATTTCCGGGATACACAGGGGTAATCCCGCCAACGGCAGCAACCTTCGCTGAAGTGCTTCGCGAGTATG
>DOCI01000166.1:1916-3335 GCA_003503535.1 Planctomycetaceae bacterium | reverse complement strand
GGACCATTTGATCGTTGGGCCTCGGGCCTCGGCTTCGATTACTTCTATGGCTTTGTTGGCGGAGATACCGATCAGTTCCACCCGGCACTGGTTGAAAACAAAAAGCGGCTTGAGCCACCAGAGACAAACGAAGACGGCTCCCCCTACCACTTCACTACAGACATTGCCGATCATGCAATCCGCATGATGCGTTCGTCGAAGGCAGTCGCCCCACAGCGTCCCTTTTTCGTTTACTTCGCAACCGGTGCAACTCATGCTCCTCATCAAGTCCCTTCCGATTGGATTGCCAAGTTCAAAGGTCAGTTCGATGATGGCTGGGACGTTTATCGCAAAGAAACACTGAAGAGACAGATTGACATGGGTATCGTCCCCAAAGACACTAAACTCACAGAACGCCCCGATTCGCTACCAGCCTGGGATTCTCTCCCAGAAAATGAACGGAAAGTATACGCCCGCATGATGGAGGTCTTTGCAGCCTTCACCGCTCATACAGATTACGAAGTCGGGCGTGTCGTGGATGCGATTGACGAAATGGGCGAACTTGAGAACACGCTCGTAATCTACATGGCGGGCGATAACGGATCGAGTGCAGAAGGTGGCCTGAGTGGATTACTCAACGAGATGACATTCTTCAATGCCATTCCCGAACCACTTGACGCAAAACTCGCCGCGATTGACACGCTTGGAAGCGATAAACATTACAACCACTTTCCAGCGGAGTGGGCTCATGCCATGGACACTCCTTTTCAGTGGACCAAGCAAATCGCCAGCCACTTTGGAGGCACTCGCAACGGACTGGCAATCTCATGGCCCAAGAAGATTAAAGCTCGGGGTGAAATACGAGACCAGTTTCATCACGTGATTGACATCGCTCCCACGATCCTCGAAGCGATTGGTGTGGAGTTTCCTGCCTCCTTTAATGGAGTCGCTCAAAAGCCAATCGAAGGGGTAAGCATGATGTACACCTTCGACGACGCTTCAGCAAAAGATCGCCGGACTACTCAGTACTTCGAGATGCTTGGCAATCAAGGCATCTATCATGATGGATGGATGGCAAGTGCGATTCGTGGACAGCCTTGGCTGAGCGAGCCGGAGCCTGGCGATCTCTTGAATATGCCTTGGGAGTTGTACAACGTCGATACTGACTTCAGCCAGGCGAATAATCTGGCAAAAGAAAATCCTGAGAAGCTTGATGAGATGGTTAAGCTCTTTTTCGCCGAGGCGTCTAAATACAATGTCTTACCATTGGATGACCGAAAGACGGCTCGTCTTGACGTTGCCAACCGGCCAAGCCTGACGCAGGGGCGGACCGTGTTCACCTATCCCAATCTGCTCCGCCTGCCAGAAGGGGCCGCCCCAGATCTCAAGCACAAGAGCCACACGATCACGGCGAAGGTAACAATCCCTGAGCCTGGAGCC
>DOCI01000166.1:1107-1786 GCA_003503535.1 Planctomycetaceae bacterium | reverse complement strand
CCGAGGGAATGTTGTTCACGCAAGGTGGCCGCTTTGCGGGGTACGGTTTCTTTGTTAAGGATGGCAAACTCGTCTACCACTACAATCTCGCAGGTGTCGAACGATTCATGATCGAATCCAAAGACCGCATTCCCACAGGAGAGGTCGAGTTGCAGGCCGTCTACAAGTCCGATGCCGACAAGGCTTTTGCCGGTGCGACGGTCACGTTGTTCGCCAATGGGAAAAAGATGGGTGAAGGTCGTGTTGAGAAAAGTATTCCAAATCGGGTGACACTTGATGAAACGCTGGACATCGGATTCGACACAGGCACTCCCGTCACCGAAGGTTACGATATGCCATTTCGCTTCACCGGCCAGCTCAAGTCATTGACGATCGAACTGAACTGACTCTACAAGACAAACTTGAAAATATTCCACAGAAATACTTCGGTTTGAAGGTGTCTAAAATGGGCCCCTTCAAGGGAGGCGTTCGCGACATTTCTATGGTTCGTTGGCCGGGTGTCATTCAGCGTTGTGTCAACATAGCAGTCTGTACCTAAGCGACACCGTCACTTGATACGTTGCCGAGGTGCAGTCGATCGTGCTGAAATGTGGTTCCGTTATCAAAACCTACGCCCTTGGTCTGAGTTCTTGGACCAGGGGATTCATTGTTATCATTTTTCAAAAGTGGTTTTTGAAAC
>DOCI01000166.1:728-961 GCA_003503535.1 Planctomycetaceae bacterium | reverse complement strand
TTCCGCTCAAACGACTTCACTAATCCCCCGACATACGACTTTACCTCGATCTCTTCCATCGCCAGCTTTTCCACTTCATCAGGCTCTTCACGCACGGGTGGCAGATGATCGCGGACCATGCTCGATCGATGTTTGTTGTAATAATCCACAAACTCACCCACAAGATGGTCCAGATGCTGTTTTCCGAATACGATGAACTTGTTCAAGCATTCGTATTTGATCGTCTGAATGAA
>DOCI01000166.1:0-555 GCA_003503535.1 Planctomycetaceae bacterium | reverse complement strand
TATTTGATCGTCTGAATGAAGCGAGTCTCTTTGGTCAACCGCCCTGCTCTCCCGTTGTCACACTCTCTCCGAGACGCTTGAGTCGACCGGTTTCGAGGTCGTCACCGAACTGGCCTTCGAGCCGAGCCTTGATTTTCACTCCGAGGCGACCAAAGCCAAGTCCTCGTGAGGTCTGTTTAACGAGGTCGTCGAAGGTCATCGCACCGGCCTGTGTGAGTATGTAGTCTGCCGTCGACTGGATGACCGTGACGGGAACTTCGTCGATATTGCCGAACTTTTGAATAGGCGCATTAGATGACGATGGCTTTTCGATGTACTGCGGTTCGAGCTTATCATCTTCGTCCGCTTCAAAAGAAGATAAATACGTTGGCGGGGTCATTGCGACAGCAGCGTCATACTCAGCGATTACTCGGTCGATTTGACGATCTGGGTTTCGGATCCAGTCAGTAGACCAGATCCGTACGATCCGCCACCCGAGATTCTCTAGGATTGTCTGACGGATGCGATCACGATCACGAGCGGTGTGTGAGGAGTGATATGTAGCCCCGTCACATT
>DOCI01000289.1:2414-2659 GCA_003503535.1 Planctomycetaceae bacterium | reverse complement strand
TTCACAAAAGAAGGTGCTGAGATCATGCAGAAAGTCACTGCAGAGAATAATGGAAAACGACTGGCCATTTTAGTAGATGACAAACTGATCATGGCTCCTTATATTCGCAGTGAGATCAGTTCCAAAGCTGTCTTAACAGGGACATTTACCAATGCAGAAATTGAACGTCTGCTCTTCTCGCTGAATGCACCTGCAGAATAGTCACGTTTCAAACGGAGACTGGAGCCGTAGGTCAGGCACTGCCT
>DOCI01000289.1:0-2263 GCA_003503535.1 Planctomycetaceae bacterium | reverse complement strand
GCTTGCGCTTCGTGCTTGTATTTTACGTTACAATCACTTTTTGTCGGCACTCGTTTGAGTCCTGTCCAGAGAATCGATAAAACAAGATCAGCGTTACCAATACAGAGAATTACTGACTAAGATTAGAAACTATCGCAAGGTTGAACAAGGAAATACTATGAAAGCGCCCATTCGAGTCGCAGTTACTGGAGCAGCAGGTCAAATTGGTTATGCGATGATTTTTCGCCTGGCCAGTGGTGAAGTTTTTGGACCCGATCAACCTGTCATTCTGCATTTGATTGAACTTCCTCAGGCGCTCTCTGCTCTGGATGGTGTGCACATGGAATTAGACGACTGTGCCTTCCCGACATTGGCAGGAGTCGTGAAACAATCGAGCGACGATCTCGAAGCCGGCTTTGCTGATTGCAACTGGGTCCTCTGCGTGGGGAGTGTTCCTCGCAAAGCAGGCATGGAACGTGGCGACCTGGTTCGCATCAATGGACCGATTTTCACGAATACCGGCAAAGCGATTCAGGCAGCAGCCTCCAAAGATGTTCGGGTGCTCGTGGTTGGAAATCCCTGCAATACAAACTGCCTGATTACGATGGCCAATGCTCCTGATATTCCTCGTGATCGCTTTTTTGCCATGACTCGTCTGGACCAGAATCGAGCCGCTTCGCAGCTGGCTCAGAAAGCTGGAAAACCGGTTTCTTCTGTGAAGAATGTTGCGATCTGGGGAAATCACTCGGCGACTCAATATCCCGACTTCTACCATGCGACCATTAACGGAAAATCAGCGACCGATGTCATTACCGACACCGAATGGTTGCAGAAGGATTTCATTGAAACCGTTCAGAAACGTGGTGCAGCGGTCATCAGTGCCCGCGGTGCTTCCAGTGCAGCTTCTGCTGCCAATGCCGCCTTGGATACTGTGAAAAGCGTAATTCGCCCAACAGCCCAAGGGGACTGTTGCAGTGTCGCAGTCTGCAGTGATGGCAGTTATGGGATCGATGAAGGTCTCATTTTCGGATACCCGATTTCCAGCGACGGATCGAAATGGGAAA
Organism: Planctomycetaceae bacterium; assembly: GCA_003503535.1. Lineage (GTDB taxonomy): Bacteria > Planctomycetota > Planctomycetia > Planctomycetales > Planctomycetaceae > Rubinisphaera. Next base: position 1,220 of record DOCI01000289.1, on the reverse strand, counting down.
TCCTGAAAGGCTGGGACAACAATGAATTTGCTCAGGAGAAAATCCAGGCAACATTGCAGGAACTGCGAGATGAACGGGATGCAGTTAAGGATCTTCTGTAATTTGTTTCGCAAAACCTCTGAATCATTGGAGGGCTTTCTTAGCCTGAACCATCTGTCGAATGAAATTTCGTTCACAATTTCATTCGACAGGTTTCGATTTCAAGGCAGCGATTGCGAAATCCTGCTCGTCCGTTACTATTTTCAGGACATGAAAACAATATGTGTCTGTTGATTTGATCTTTACTCAGATGCATTTGTCGAGAAGACTTGAAATTCACTCTCCGAGTATTTCAAAAATGATGAACTCGATTTGCAATCCGTTTGGTGATGAGGTCTCAGGCCTGCTTTAAACACTGCAAAACCTGTCAGGAAATGCTCCAGTCCGATGGAAAATGAATTGGCTATGCCGGCAAAACGTAAGAAATTAGCCTCCGGGGCAAAAGTTCGACTGAAAGCAGGATCTACGATTCCGGAAGTTCCCCCGGTCAATGCCGACCAGTGGACCGGAATTGTGATTGAGGCCAAAGGCCGTGGAGATGCTCTGCAGTATATCGTCGAATGGGACGAAGAAACTGAGCAACGCATGCCAGCCGACTTTATCAAGGCCTGTGAAGAGACTGGCTTATTCTATAAAATGGCCTGTCTGCCCCATCAGGATGTTGAAGCCTGCGAATGATGGTCGAGCAGATGATGTTTCTGCATCCCCCTCATACGCAAAATAGAATTCGGATCGAACTATGAACGACACCACCCAACTCGACTCTGTGCATCATCTGGCGATTTCCGTCGAAAATATTGCCGAAGCTGTCGAATGGTACACCGCCAAATTCCGCTGTGAAATTGCCTATCAGGATGAAACCTGGGCCATGCTGCAGTTCGCTAACCTGCAAATGGCTCTCGTGATCCCCGGCCAGCACCCGCCACACATTGGCTTTGCCATATCCGACGCCGAGAAATACGGCGAACTCAAACTGCACCGCGACGGCACCCGCTCCGTCTACACCGCAGACCCCTTCGGCAACATCGTCGAAATGCTCGACGATCAATCCATCTAACGAGCGAGCGTTCCTCTCGACCGGGGGCAGTCGCTTGGGCGCCTTTTATGTAAGTACGCTCTGTTTGCTCCTGCAGTTCGTTGATTCTGTCAATTCCCATATTAACCCGAAGCGTCAGTTTTGA
>DOCI01000150.1 GCA_003503535.1 Planctomycetaceae bacterium | reverse complement strand
TAAATTTGGTAATGCTTTGGCGATTAGATTCGGCCCTGCTTCTTTTTCACCGAGTCGAAATTCGAGCCGGGCGATTTCCGGGGACTTCGAATTTTGCAACAGGTAATAGCGAATTCGTGAATTGTTGAGGTAAGAGTCATCGTAAGTCTCGCCGTAATTTTTCAAAGCCTTGGACAATTGCACTTTGATTTTCGCATAAGCGGGATCATTAAAACGATTATTGAGTTCATTCGGATCCTCTGACAAATCGAAAAGCCAGGGACGATCATATGATGAGTAGACCAGCTTATGTTGATCGCTCACCGCACAGAGCCACAGTGGATTCGATTTGGTGCTGCGAAGAAAGGCGACATCGTCCCAATCCCTTGGCTTGTTCCCCTGCAACCATTCCGAGGCATCACGACCAGCGGTTTCAACAGTAGCTTCGACATTCATCAACTTGAGAATCGTCGGAAAGAAATCGACGCACGAAAGAGCAACATCGACTTTGGTCCCGGCTGGAATTGCTGACGGATATCGAATCAAAAACGGCACTCGGGCAGAACCCTCGTAAGGATTACCCTTATTCAATTTCCCATGCTCGCCGCAGAGATCTCCGTGGTCGGAAGTGAAAATTACGATCGTGTTGTCGAGCAGTTTTTTCTCTTCCAGCCGTTGGAGCAATCGTCCGATATTATCGTCGATACACTTTACCATCCCGAAATATTCCGGCATGATTTTTTTCAGGTTGTATTCGTTCACATTCCGCTCCGGCTGGCCCCACATCGGAATCTGACTTCGATTCTTTTTGAGAGATTCCGGAATGACGACATCTTTCTCCGAGTACATCGTGTCGTAAGGCGCACGAACGGAATTCGGTCCATGGGGATCTGGCAGGCTGACCATATAGCAGAAAGACTCGTCGGCATTTTCGTCGATGAACTCGAGCGTGCGATCGATCAGCCAGTCGGTAGTGAAGGTTTTTTCGTCGGCTCCATCAAGATTGTAATTCTCTCGTCCCCGATTATCCTTCGAGCCGACAGCTGGACCATCTTCTTCAAGTACTAGTTTTTTCCAGTGTCCCCGATTGAACATGTAGCGGTTATCGCTCCAGCCGAAATTGCGAGTCGGGGCCCAGTCGGGTTTGCCATTTCCATCCAGATGCCATTTGCCAGAATAGCCTGTTGAATAACCTGCGTTCTTGAGGACATCGGCAAATGTTGTAATTTGCCCACTCATGGCAATGTCGTTCTGCTCCACAGGAGTTGACTGGGGATAACGTCCCGACATCAGACTCGAACGGGAAGGGGAGCAGACAGGAGTGGTTGCATAAAAACTGGTGGCAATCGCCCCCTCAGCAGCAATGCGATCCAGATTTGGAGTTAGCGAGCCTTCCCCCGCAAACATCGTGCTGCCGTAGCATCCCAGGGTGCCATAGTGATGTTCGTCCGTTTGAATGATCAACAGATTCGGTCGGGAGTTTTTATTCTCCTCTGCGATAATCTGAGAAAAATTACCAGATAAGCCACTGCTGAAAATGAGGCAGACAAAAAGAAACAGTCCAAGCCCGTGTCGCATCATCATTTACTCCATCAATTCGATTTATCTAAATACAGGCAGTACAAGTTATCGCATTTTCAGGTGAACGACTACCCTTGTGATTGTGCGATTTTCAGTAAATGGTTTTCCAGCTGGCGAACGGTGACGTTGGATTCGTATTTCTCTTCAACATGAACTTTCGCTGAGCGGGAAACCTCTTCTTGCCAAGCTGAATTCTGCATTGCCTCAGTGATTGCACTAGCTAATCCTCCTGAATCCTCAGGAGTAACCAGTTTGCCATATCTACCTTTCTCAAGAAGTTCCCGAGGACCACTTGGGCAATCCGTCGCAACAATCGGCACGCCGCAGGCCATGGCTTCGAGCAGGATTAAGGGCATGCCCTCATAGAGGGAAGGCAGACAGAACAGATCAGCCGCTTTGAGATAGGGAAAGGGGTTGTCGATGAAGCCAGCGAATTCAATATGGTCATCCAGATTTCTTTCACTCACCATGTTCTTCAGATCAGATTCGAGTTCTCCCTGTCCGAGCAGGTGCAGCTGAACCTGTTTCATGCCTTGCTGATGAACGATTTGATCCATCGCTTCAATCAGAAATCGATGCCCTTTCTGATGAGTCAATCGACCAGCCAGCACAATGTGAAATTGCTGAGGGTCCCAAGCGGGGGAAAGTTCGCTTGCCAATTGTTCGACGCGTTCAATGTCAACGGAATTGGGAACGATGAAAGTTTTTTCAGGATCGACATTGTGACAGGCGAATAAACCTTCCCGATCCCCAGTTGAGACCGCAATCACGCGGTCGGCTGCCCGAAACGCCCGGGAAAGTTTGCGATGCTTAATTGTAGAAAATCGTCCCAGTTCGCGTTTGAGTTCATTGCGAAGATCAGCCATGCTGACCGCCAGCCAGGGTCTTTTGACCGCTTTAATCGCTTCCCCGGCCACAAGGACATTCATAATCGTGACTGCACAAACAAGATCGATCTGCTGTTCAATTAGAAACTTTCTGAAATCCTGAACCTGAAGACGATAGATCGCACCAGGAAAATTCCAGCGAGGCAAAGTCGCCCTCTCTTCAAACGAAGCGACGGGGACATCGTCTGGAACTTCACTCAGAAATGGCCCTTCTCGTTTTGTCAGATATAAGACGGGTTCAAACAGACTTCGATTCAGATGGGTTAAATACTGAATGACTTGCCGTTCGGCTCCCCCACCACCTAGTGATCCGATACTGAAGAGAATCCGTTTTTTAGTCATCTTAATTGGCAATGAGAATTCTGGAGGTTATTCGATTTCTGAGGCTTTTCGACGAAATACATATTCGCTGCATCCAGTCCCCAACAATCCCCACTTTGAAGATGGGGCAGGTTTTCCGAGCAGAAGTCGTTCAAAGCCGAGTTGACTGACAAATGTTTCGACTTCCTGCTGACTGGCCGATTCGTAAGGCCAGCCGCCGAGCCAGTCGCGGACATCGGTTCGCCAGTTCATTCCACGTTCCTGATTATAGGTGTCTATATATTGTTGAAAACATTTTCCTCGAAATTTCATTGCCAGATAGAAAACGCTCATATAACACCATTCGAGCAGGCGTCGGATGAAGACGGGAGAAGAAGAGTAAACTTTTTTCTCGATTTTCCAGAGCGGACAAAGTCTTGTCTTTTCGTACAGAGCAATCGCAAAGATTCCATTGGGTTTGACATGCCGAGAGGCGTTTTCGACAGCTCGCCAGAGATTTCCCGTATGATGCAGGACTCCCCAACTATAAACGATGTCGTAGGCTTTCAGGTCCTCTTCGGTCACCGTAAGAATATTAGCCTGCAGAAATTCCGCATTGTCGAACATCCCATATTCGGAAAAGACTTTTTGAGCCGTACTGACGGAATGGGGATCGAAATCGATCGCCGTAATTTCAGATGCTCCGAGACGCTGAGCAGCCAAAGCATGCAAGCCGGAGCCACAACCAATATCCAGAAAGGAACGACCTTCAATTGCTTCTCGTCCGCCCAGAAGATCCGACAATTTTGTAATCGCCTGATCAATCGACTCCTGATCGATCAGCTTAGAGAAGTCTGCCCAATTCTTCCCGAATTCAAATTGCCCCGTACTTTTTTCCATAAATGATGCAATGGGATTTTCTGGTGCAGGGAAATTTCATTCGGATGAAAAGAACCACGGATGGACACGGATTTTCACGGATGCATTTATCTATGATAATCCTGAAGTTTGATGAAGACTTGATGTGCGTAACTCGGCAATTCATCATTAAATAAGAACCGCTTATTCCTGAGCCGAATAGCCTTCTGCAAATTCAAGGACCCACAGGTCGATCAGGTTGCTGAAGGAATCGAGATCGAGTTCGACGAGTCTTTGGAAATGATTTCGGGCAAAGAGTTCTTTATTGCGGATGGTCGCTTTGGCGAGCAGATCGATCAGGTGTCCGGAAGAGAAGGGGCGAATGATCATCACCAGTTGACTGTACAGACGATCGGCAGTACCGCGTTTCATGTGAATATCATCCCGGCGAATCCGGGCTCCCCATCCTGTTTCATCGATAATGGTTTCGTATTCAAAGCCTGGGAAGTGATCGATTAATTTTCTGAGGCAGGCTTCGATATGGTCCGTCAGTTCCAATCGAGCTGAGGAATGCAGGGCTTTGAATTCCTCTTCAGTCGTGGCCTGGGCTGATTGCGTCTGTTGAACCTGCTCCTTGGTTCGTTTACCTCGGTCGATCGCTTTTTGTAGTCTCTGTTCAAAATCCATATCTTCGCCTGTTGATTTTCTATATTCCTTGTTCAGCTCCAATGTTTGCAATGCCACCCCGAATTGTAAACTGTTCCGATCTGAGAAATCAGCCGACGACATGTAAAAATCGCATGGACACACGGAAAAACAGATTGAATTGATATAGCCACAGAATTAGGTTGGGTTAGCCGAACGCGTAACCCAACCTAATTCTGTGGCTATCAAAAAACAAAATTCAATCCGTGCTTATCCGTGTCCATCCATGGTTCTAATGATTCGATGCTGACAAACCCGCTCTCGAAATCGGGATTGAATTCCTGAATAGACTCGCAATAATGGGAAAACTGACAAAATCGTGGTAATTTCTACTCCGAAGTGAGTCCGCGATTTGTAAGCTTTGCGTTAAGTCTGCTCTTGTGTTTGTTTTAAGTCTGGAAAGGACTCGAGCCCGATGGAATTACTGGCTGCTCGAAACTTAACGGATTTACTACAAGCTACCGCTGGTCAATGGGTCCTGCTGCTCATTTTCATAGGTCTGCTGATTGGTCTGATTATGTGGGTTAGATCCATTCTTTCTGAGAGTGAAGATACTACGAACGTCGACCACGAGATGCTGACCAGTATGACGGAATTGCAACGAAGGGGTGAGTTGTCGAGCGAAGAATACCGATCCATCAAAGGTCGGCTTGCATCGCGCCTGCAACCTGGTCCATCAACCAGGGAGCAGATGAAACCAGATTCTGGAAAGGATTCAAAATCGGTTTCGTGAAATCCTGGTGAAAAGATTCTTCCAGAATCGTTTTTACAACTTTCAGGGTTTGGCACGAGGGTTGCATAGTAGACATTTCGGAAATCGCGAGAGTGCTCACGGTTTCCATCTCCAGGGATAGAGAAAACAGACGCCCGACTAGAATGGTCGATGGTCAAATACCGCGAACTGAGAACTCTGAATCGGAGGCAGCAGTCTCAGTTCCACTCCAGGATAGAATCGATTTCCGATCAAACGCGATTTGATCGCAGTCAAGTAAGGATAGCCCATGACCTCCGGTACAGATTTCACTTCAGGTAAACGACAGGGTAGTAGCAGCAAGAAGCACGCGAATTGTTCTTTCTGTGGAAAGAGCTATCGCGAAGTTGGTCCACTTGTGGAAGGGCCAGAAGATGTCTTCATCTGCGAAAACTGCATCGATCTTTGTCAGTCAATTTTAACCCAGGAACACAAACGCCGCGGCGATTCTCAAACACTGTTCAAGAAAGTTCCTGCTCCTCGCGAAATCGTGGGCCATCTCGATCAATATGTGATTGGTCAGGAACGAGCCAAGAAAGTGATGTCCGTCGCTGTTCACAATCACTACAAACGACTGATGAATCACGCCAGTGATGAATCCGATGTGCAGATCGAAAAATCGAACATCCTGTTCGTTGGACCGACCGGTTGCGGAAAAACCTTGCTCGCCAAAACGCTCGCCACTTACCTGCAGGTGCCTTTCGCCATTGGTGATGCCACCACGCTGACCGAAGCCGGTTATGTCGGCGAGGATGTCGAGAACATCGTTCTGAAGTTGCTCCAGGCCGCCGATTACAATGTCGAGCGGGCCCAGCGCGGCATTGTCTATATCGATGAAATCGACAAGAT
>DOCI01000306.1:11368-11561 GCA_003503535.1 Planctomycetaceae bacterium | reverse complement strand
CGAGAGCGCCCCCGCCACCCGGAAGATTTCAAATGAAACAGTTTTGATGTCTTAATGTAATCATCCACCAATTTGAGTGCTACTGAGTCGGGAGAGGTTAGAGATGAGAAGGGAGTGGATAGAGTTTTGGACAATCCTCGATGGCTAAGAATCTCGACAGGTGGCACGCTCTGAGTGAAACGAAGGGCGTGGT
>DOCI01000306.1:7091-11190 GCA_003503535.1 Planctomycetaceae bacterium | reverse complement strand
CTGAGTGAAACGAAGGGCGTGGTTTGGCACGTTCACCACGCCCTTCAGTTTGTTCTGGGAAGTGCCACCCAGGCCTGTTGCACAACATTGCTCTAAGATGAAAATATTGGCGTGAGAGTTTTAGACGTGTCTGAGTGAGTGAAAAACTTGCGGGAATCTTTCTGGAGTTCTTCTCTGTCCCCTCAACAGGCTTGACCGGGATGCCTATAATCTATTATTCCCATGAAGTGGATGCAGGAGGCGATCGGATAATCAGTTGTCAGTTGAACGAGGCCTTCAGAACTCGGGCTGACTCGTTAAGCTGATTTTGATAAAGTTCCCCGAACGAAATTGACCGACTGAGTCATTCCGACTAATAAATCGGGTTGTTAACCTAATAAATCGGGTTGTTAACATTGTAAAGCACAACAACGGAGTGCTTGGAAGTTATTTGAGGCTCAATTCAAAGCCCTGACAGGGCACTCGGAATTGAGTTATGCTGCGAAGGAGCAGATTGCATGTCGAAGTTGTCTTATTCCCCTGATTACAGGGATTATCAATCAGAAACCATTCAAAATTCGGGTGGCGGATACCAGCGTCAGCGTAATATGACGATTGGGGATTTGCTGCTGGAAAACCGCATCATTTTTCTGGATGGCCCGATTCACGACGCCTCCGCGAATCTGATTGTCATGAAACTTCTGTATCTGCAGTCGGAAAATCGACATCAGGATGTCCATCTGTATATTAATTCGCCGGGTGGGTCGGTGACTGCGACTCTCGCAATTTACGATACAATGCAATTCCTCGACTGTGATGTCGCCACCTATTGTGTGGGACTGGCAGCCAGTGGGGGAGCGGTTTTGATGGCTGGGGGTGCCAAAGGGAAGCGATATTGCCTGCCTCACTCGAAAATGATGATTCACCAGCCGTTCGGTCAGGTCGGCGGACAGGTTTCTGATATTGAAATTCAGGCTAAGGAAATCATAAATACACGTCAATTGCTGAACGAGATTCTGGCTACACATACAGGTCAGGATATCGATCGAATTGCAATTGATACGGAGCGCGACCGTTATTTGACCGCCAAAGAAGCCAAGGAATACGGGTTGGTCGACGAAGTCGTCGAGAAAATCAAGAAAACCGACGCCGGCAAAGAGTAATCTGGCTCCCTCTCGAATTCATAATTGCGAATCGATCAGCTTTTATCAGGATACTAAAATAAGATGACAACTCTCGTCCCCTATGTTGTAGAAAAAAATGGCCGTGATGAACGGGCCATGGATATTTACAGTCGCCTTTTGAAAGACCGCATTGTTTTTCTGGGCACTCAAGTGAACGATACTCTCGCTAACAGCATTGTCGCTCAGTTGCTGTTTTTGCAGTTTGATGACCCGAAAGCTGATGTGCATCTTTATATTAATTCGCCTGGTGGTTCAATCACCGCAGGAATGGCGATTTACGACACAATGCAGTTCATCAGCTGCGATGTTGCGACTTACTGTCTTGGACAAGCTGCGAGTATGGGAGCGGTTCTGTTGACTGCCGGTACTCCTGGAAAACGAGCCGCTTTGCCGAACAGTCGGATCATGATCCATCAGCCCCTGGCTGGCATGGAAGGAACTGCTACCGAATTGGATATTCATGCTCGGGAAGTGATCAAAGTCAAAAGACGCATGAATGAAATTATGCAGAAACACACTGGTAAAACGATCGATGAGATCGAAAAAGATACCGATCGCGATAATTTCATGACGGCAGAAGAAGCCAGAGATTATGGCCTGGTCGATAAAGTACTCGAGCAGATCCCTCAAATGGGCTAAGGAATTGAACAGGAGACATCAGGTCAAACCCTGATTGTGTGCCTAATCATATTTCATCATGGATGATGTTATGAAAGCGTTCTGTATAATCTTGATTTTCGGTCTGCTCAGTGGGTGTTCGACCCGCAAGCAGACCGAATTGCTGGAAGCGCGACTGCGCGATCAGCAGGAGATGATGACACGACTTTCCGAACAACTCGAACGCTCGAAAAACGAGTTGAGTATCGCCCGTCAGGAATCGCAGGATCTTCGCTCACAACTGATCGCATCCGGCAAACCGGTTCTGCAACCCGAACAGTCCGCTGTGCTCTATCGACTGGCTGGCGTCCAGGTCGATGAGCTTCAATCCGCAATTTTACCGGCCAGCAGCAGCGATCAGAAAATTCTGAATCTGGTCCTCACGCCACTCGACCAGTACAGGCAACCACTGAAAATTCCGGTCGATGTCACTCTGGAGATTTCTACCAGCGAAAAAATTGTAGAGACAATGAACATCACTTCAAAAGACCTGGCAGATAACTGGTCGTCGGGTTGGATTACCTCGGGTTACGTTCTGCAGCTACCGATTGAAACCAGCAAATTGCTGTCACCACAGATTAGTATTTCTGTGACCTGCAACACACTGGATGGACGGCAATTTGAAGACACCGTCAAACTCGAAGGCCTTTCGCTCCACTTGCGAAACGTTCCGGATCCGATTGAACCCGTTTCATTAGAAGAGCAGTCTTCAGATATCTCTCAGGAAGCCCAGAAATCTGCGATTTTGCCCAACATTCGCATCGACACTTCTGATCGACGAACGATCGATGAGTTCCCGGTTTATCGGTGAATAGCTGGGCAATTTCTCACGGTCAGTGAATACAGGGAGATAATACCAATCACTCTGGTCGTCAAATACGAATTTACGTCTGGTGAGCAGATCAGCCTATCTCTATTTGACCTGACTTGTTCCGACACGTAGACTGGAATACAGGCTTTCAGGGGCTTTCCTCTGATCCTCCGCTCGCTAACACAATTCTCCATCCCGATCGAGGGTATTTTGTAATGAGGTCTGCCATGAATCTGCGCCCTGCTCAATTAATTTCCCGACTTGGCCTCGTATTGATGCTTCTGCTTGTCTCATCTACAGCACTCCAGGCTCAGGATGAACATATCGAAACGCATACGTTAGCGACCAAGGATCGCTGGCCGATTCACATCACTTATTACAAACATGCGGGAAACCGGGACACTCCCGTTGTCGTGCTGCTCCATGACCAGCGAGGAGATCGTCGCGTCTGGACGGCTGGATTCGCCAACCAGTTGTGGACCAAAGGTTATGCAGTCATCGCCGTCGACCTACGCAAACATGGAGAAAGTAAGCTCGAAGACGAGACTGGAAACCCGTCGGATTTCGGCGATGTCAAACCGGACGATTATAAAAAAATGGTCGCCTACGATATGGATGCGGTTAAGGATTTCATATTCACCGAGCATCAGGAGCAGAATCTCAACATGCGGAAGATGGGTATTATTGCTCCAGAATTTTCAGCAATTATTGCGATGAATTTTGCAATGATCGACTGGCAGCAAAAACCGTACGACGATGCTCCGACACCTCAAATGCGTACCCCACGGGGCCAGGATGTGCGGGCGATGGTTTTAATTTCTCCAATGACTTCGGTACGAGGCTTGACGACCGTTGCTCCCATTCGCTTGATGCGAAACAGCGCGCTCCCCATTTCATTCCTGTTCTGTGTCGGTTCCGAGGATACCCTCGACAAAAAAGATACCGAGCAGTTGTATAAACAAATCGCTGGTCGCAACCCAAAAGATAATGAACATGTCTTTTTAGAAACGTATCCCTACAACCTCAGAGGTATGGCGTTGTTTGGGAAGGGACTCAAAATCGAACCTCATATCGAAATCTTTCTCGAAAAGAATCTCCTTGAACTGGATGACGAATGGGTCGACCGCCGCAGCCGACTGCAACGTTAAGCCAGATCAATGCATCGTCGGTTAGTGCGGATTATGAACTGATGTCTGTAGGAGAAATTCATGCAGAGCAGGACCTTTTTTATTGTGATGATTGCTGGTCTGGTTTGGCTGACGAATGTCACGATACTGTCTGCAACAGAGCGGATGAATTTTGTATTCCTACTCGTCGATGATCTCGGCTGGGCAGATTTGGGATGTTTCGGCAGCGAATATTACGAAACGCCTCATATTGATCAATTGTGCGAATCGGGAATGAAATTCACTCAGGCCTATGCTGCCTGTCCGGTTTGTTCTCCAACACGTGCCAGTATTATGACGGG
>DOCI01000306.1:5040-6989 GCA_003503535.1 Planctomycetaceae bacterium | reverse complement strand
CTATGACGGGGCGCCATCCAGTCCGCGTCGACATTACCGACTGGATTCCCGGGATGGACGCCAGTCGTAATCCGCATCAAAAGTTTCAGCAGGTGGAAGATCGGGAGAATCTGGCACTCGAAGAAACGACGATTGCGGAAGCGTTAAAAGAAGCCAATTACCAGACGTTCTTTGCTGGCAAATGGCATCTTGGAGAGCAGGGTCATTGGCCGAACGATCAGGGCTTTGATTTTAATCTCGGCGGACATCATCGCGGGTCGCCTCCAGGTGGATATTATGCACCATGGAATAATCCCGTTCTGAAGTCGAAAAAGTCTGGAGAATATCTGACGGAGCGATTGACTGAAGAGTCCATCAGTTTTCTGAAAAAACGGAAGACTGACCAGCCGTTCCTTTTGTATCTCTCTTATTATAATGTGCATACTCCAATTCAACCTTACAGGAAAAAGATTGAGCATTTCCAGCAAAAGGCCAACCAGCAGTTTGAAGAAGACTCTCCACCCATTACAGAACGGGACGCTAAGTCGCGAGCCAGACAGGACAATCCCGAGTATGCCTCAATGATTGCTGCGGTTGATTTGAGTGTGGGCAGCCTGATGAAGACACTGGCGGAACTCCAACTTGAAGAAAACACAACGGTCATTTTCTTTTCTGATAATGGCGGGCTTTGTACGAAACCAACTCCCGGTCCTACATCGAATTTGCCATTACGATCAGGTAAGGGCTGGTTGTATGAGGGTGGAGTTCGAGAACCGATGATTGTTCGCTCTCCTGGAATCACAAAGGCGGGTAGCGTTTGTGAGACTCCCATCGTCAGCATGGATTTCTTTCCGACGATATTGGAACTGGCTGGACTCCCTTCGCAACCTCATTTGCATGCCGATGGACAATCTCTTGTTCCATTATTGAATGGGCAAGGACAGTCAGAGGAGCGAACATTTTACTGGCATTATCCACACTATCACGGCTCCAACTGGTGTCCGGGAGCATCGATTCGGGAGGGTGACTGGAAGCTGATCGAGTTCTATCAGGAAGGGACGCGGGAACTGTACAATCTTAAAGAGGATCCGGGTGAACAGGAGAATCTGGTGAGTGAAAATCCTGTCAAATCCTTGGAATTGCAGCAAAAACTGGCCCAATGGCAAAAGATGATGAAAGCGAAAATGCCTCAGCCACTTGAATAAGTCCGAACCTGTCGAATGATCACCTGTCGTAACCAGGAAACATACATCTCAAGCTGGATTCACTTATTTTGAGGGTCAACAGTATATTTTGACCACTTTTCCGGGTAGGATACCCTGTAACGAACGCAATCGACGAAATGTTGATTCTACTATTTTGGTATCTTGCGGAGTAACGACCGATTTCTGATTTGCACGAACAAACTGAGACTGTGATTGATCAATCTGAAGCGACAACCATTTTCGAGCGCAGCCCGGAACAGCTGGCCAAGTCGCTTGATCTGGCATGCCAGTGCGCGAAGATTGCCGATGAACTCAAAGGCAGTGACATTGTTGTTCTCGATCTCACAAAACTGACTCCGGAATTCGATTACTTTGTGATTGCGACCGGAAACAGTCGACGCCAGCTGCACGCCATCGTGGAAGAAGCTGACACGTTGCTGGAAAAATCAGGTTCCAATCGGATCAGCCTCGAAGGTTACTCCGGCAATAACTGGATCCTGCAGGACTACGGCGATATCGTGCTGCACGCCTTCGATCCCGAAAACCGCGAACTGTATGATCTCGAACGCCTCTGGGCCGATGCCACCCACGTCGACTGGCAAGCTCATCTGGCGAAGTCGAACTGACGAGTTGCTATTTTGGAATCATGATTTCGACTTCGGCGAATTGAAACGGGGAATTCTCGTAGGCCTCTGCCATACATTTGAGAGTTTCCCAGCGGGTCCGATGCCAGGGATTTTCCAGCTTCGGCATATCTTCAGGAAG
>DOCI01000306.1:459-4898 GCA_003503535.1 Planctomycetaceae bacterium | reverse complement strand
ATATCTTCAGGAAGCTTCAGCAGCAAGCTTTTCCGAACGACCATCGCCCGAATTTTTCTCGTCCTGACCGCTCCATCGGCTTCATTGGTCAGACAAATCAGAAACTGTTGCTTTTCGACTGGCAGCCCCGCTTCAGCGGCGACTAAACCAGCCGAGTATTTTTCTGAAATTTCATTCAGCACCCCATTGAGAAAAAACCAGCTGTCATTTTCAGGGATGGGGATGATCGGTTTTGTCGGGACGGTCTTTTCTGCATACTTCCGAATCGTGGCTGCTGCATGTTTGTTGAGAAAGATTTCCTCACCCTCTTTTTCGATGAGCGTACGAATTTTTAGAGTCCCGGCTTCGATATAAGTCAGCGAAATATTAAGTCGATCAAGAAACTCCCGCTTCAACCAGTTCCTGCGTTCGCGACGACGACCGAAATACCATCCGACAATCATAAAACCGGCTGCGGTAGCCAGTTTGACCCAATGATCTTTGAGTTGCTCGGTGATCGCCTCGATCAATTCCTTCCACATGGTGACCCTCTAAGATGTCTGAATTAATATCGAATTCTTCAAATTGTTGTTATAGGAACTAATCGCGGCGGCGGCGGGCGCGTTCTTTGGCTTGAGCAAAGATGTCGACTTTCGGTTTTGTTTCCTGAGGGGCAGGCTCGACCGTCCTGGCTGACTTTTTAGCGGGTTCTGGCTTCTCAAAAACAGATTTCTTTTTCGCCGTTGGCTGGGGCCGAGATTGAGGGCCACGATATTTGGGGGTCGCAACCGACTCTTGTTCCGCAGCTGCGGAGCGTTGAAACAAATCGCCCCAGAGAGCCAGTCGGCGCCCCGCAATTTCCATAATGATTAACACCAGAGTGATGATGAGCAGGTGCGGAACCAGTGAAACTTTCTTTGGACTGCGGGGTGGATTATCGAAAATACTGAGCACTTCGGTTCTCTGTTCGCCACCCGTCAAAGTTGCCAGTTCTGCAAGAACTTCCTTGCCGCTCGGCAAGCCGGGGCGGGGTGCGAACTCGGGTGAATAAGGCAGCGACAACGCAGGCCCCCGCTGAAACTCGCGATTGCTGGTTTTCACCAGTGTGCGATAGGTTCCCATTGTTTCCATGCGGAAACGAGCCTGCAAAGTATCGGGACCGACCCAGGTAAATTCAGGCGCGAAGGTTTCGGTTCGTTCATCCCCGGGAGGCACAACGATCATTTCCGGGATTTCATTTCCGCCACGATTAGGGCGGTTCGGATCAAGCTCAATCGTCGCGACGGCATCCTGTCCATCCCGATCCACGGTGACGAAAACATCCTCAGGAGATTCTCCACCCAGCAACCAGCGGGCATGCGTGATGAGGAAATCGGGATACTCCTCCCAGGAACTCAAGCCGCCGGAAAACTGGCCATCGACTTCAACAGTAATTGCTGCGACCCGGCCAACTCCGCGATACCAGAAGGCTGAGAAAGGAGCCGCGTATTCATCTTGTGAGACAACTCCCATCGTGGCATCGGGCTTAAGATAGCTGAGGTTGTAGCCATCGACATTCGGAAAGGGGGAACTGCCCCAGTCGCCAATGAGCCGGGAGTCGGTCAGTTGTTGTCCTCCGATCCCGGCTGGTTGCGTTGCGGGATCTTTCTCGATGAAACTGCTGCGGGCGACCGACATTGTTTCTTCAGTGAACAATCGCGGAAGTTCGGCGGCATCGTTTGTGAACATGATGTTCCCGCTGCCGAGCTTAGCGATATCTTCCAGAAGTTTGGCGTCCGGGTCGGAGGTCTGTCCGAGACCGATCACGCTGACGGTAATTCCTGCTCCCTCAAAACTCTTCAAAAGCGATTTATAACTTCCAGGCTCTTCACTGTCGGCTGCATCCGAAAAGAGGATGATGTGTTTCGTAGACTGCTCGGCTTTGACAAGTTCATCGCCAGCGGCGACGAGAGCTTCGTAGACGAAAATCCCGCCGCCCATACTTTCGATACCAAGCACCTGATTGGCGATCGCTTCCGGATTGTCCACATTCTTAAGCGGCACAATGCGATGTGGCGTACTATCCACAGCAATAACGGCCACACTATCGCCCGGTGAAAGCAGACGGATACACTCAGCTGTCCCGAGATTGGCGAGGTCCATCTTCGTTTTGCCGCCGGAAACGGGAGCCATCATCGAGCCGGAACGGTCGAGAGCGATAGCCAGCGCGAGCCGATTCTTGCGATGCTCTTCCCGCATTTCCATTGAGACCGGCAAGATATCATCGAGTGGACTGTTAAAGTAACCGCCGACTCCGAAACTGCGTTGACCGCCGGTGATCAACATCCCGCCACCAAGATCTTCAACGTACTGTGCGAGCAGTTCCATCTTCTTGCGACCGAAATCCCGGGCGGGAACATTTTCCAGAATGACAGCCCGATAAGGATCGAGCGTATCCTGACTGAGCGGGAATTCCTGAGCGTTGGCGACATCGACATCAATTCGCCCGGCTCGTAATGCCTGAACGAGATTGCCAGCCTGACCATCGGAATTCAAAACCAGCAGCCGCGGACCGGCATCAACTCGCAGTCCCCCTTCGCCACGATTGTTCTCAATGATCGGATCACCATCCAAAACCAACTCGGCTTCATAATTGAGGAAACCGGGGGCATCGACAATGTCGCGAAACAGAAAGCGGTTTCGTCCGAGATCAAACGAGCGCTCCGCAGTCGCAATGACTTGTCCGTTGCGTTTGATGACCAGTGTACCATCGGCAATTTGATCGGCCTGTACAAACACCGAAAACTGAAACGGTTCGCGAGGTGAAACTTTTTCTGGCAGGTTTACGGATTCAACCGCGATATCGCCCACACGGAGACGATCGTAAAGTCGGTAGTCAATCGGCACATTCGCTTCGCGTGCCAGTCGAGCTGCAGAGGAAGGATCGAGCCCATTGGCTTCGCCATCGGAAAGCACGAGAATGCGTGTTGGACGTTTATCATCGGAGATATTCACTGCAGACTGAACGGCTGCGTTCAAATCGCTGCCATCGATATTGAGTGGTTTTGAATATTCTTTGAACAAGGCATTGGCGGAGGGAACCCGTTCGATTTGAGCAGTTGAACCAAATGTGATCAGAGCGACCCGATCGCCATGGCTGCGGTTGCGTTCCAGGTTATTGAGCAATTCGACAACACTCCGTTGCGACTCCGGCGACATCGAGCGGGAACGATCGGCGACAACGATAACGTCAAGCCCTTCACCACCCAGATTATAGAGTGGTCCGGCAACGGCCAGAATCAGAAGGGCAGCAATGAAGCCACGGATCACTGAAGTCGCTTTGCCGTATCGACCGTATCGCCAGAAGACGAATGCGAGCGGGAATGCGATCAGGAGCAGTTCAGGAAAATAAAATTCGATCATAACAACTGAATTCACGCGACAAGAGGTGACGTAGGTGCGGGAGAATTCTCGCAATTTATTGTATGCACGTCCGGCATCGAAAAACCAGTTGAGAGGTAAGTTTGGAGCTGAAACTCTTAAAGACTCCCTTTGGCAGGATAGCCATCCTGCCTGGCTGAAATGCAGCATTCATTACGAATTCGGGAATAACTAAAAATAGACAGGCAAGATGCCTGTCCTACAGAATAGACGAGAATTCAGGTTTTTCTGTTCATTTCATTAGATGTTGCTGATATGATAACAGTCTACGATTTTCCTTCCTGCAAGCTCACTGATCTACCCATGATGAGAACTCAGTAAACCTCAAGAGAGCAGCCGATGAATATCTTTCTCCGTAGAAACTGCCTGTTTGCTTTTCTATTTACGTCGATGTTTCTGATAAACTTCGACATCACACTCGCAGCCGACAAAGTTGATTTCAATCAGCAGATTGCCCCGCTGCTTTCGGAGAACTGCTATGCGTGTCATGGTCGGGATGCGGAACATCGCGAAGCTGAGTTAAGACTCGATGTTTCAACCGAAGCAATTGCAGATCGGGAAAGTGGAGCGGCGATTGTGCCGGGCAAGCCGGAGGAGAGTTTAATCTGGCAGCGGATAATGAGCGAGGATGAATATGAAATCATGCCTCCGCCCGACTCACACAAGAAACTGACAGCTGAGCAGAAGGAACTGATTCGCAAGTGGATTGAGCAGGGAGCCGAGTACGAAGAGCATTGGTCGTTTGTTGCTCCGCAAAAGTCAGAAGTTCCAGAGTCCTCGTTTACGAATCCGATTGATGCGTTTCTGGAAATGAAGCGTCAGGAACTGGGATTGCCTCACAATGAACGAGCAGATCGCCGGACGCTGATTCGCCGTGTGACTCTCGATTTAACAGGGCTGCCTCCGACGCTGAAAGAAGTTCGCGAGTTTGTCGCGGATGAATCTGACGATGCTTACGAGAAGCTAGTGGATCGTTTATTGAGCCGACCAACATATGGCGAAAACATGGCTCGTCCCTGGCTCGATCTGGCCCGCTATGC
>DOCI01000306.1:0-337 GCA_003503535.1 Planctomycetaceae bacterium | reverse complement strand
CTCGATCTGGCCCGCTATGCCGATACACATGGTTTGCATCTGGACAATAAACGGTCGATGTGGCCATATCGGGACTGGGTGGTGCGGGCGTTGAATGAGAATCTCCCGTTTGATGAATTTACCCGCTGGCAACTGGCAGGGGATTTATTACCGAATGCGACGCGAGATCAACAGATCGCCTCGGGTTTCAATCGCTGCAATGTGACCACCAGTGAAGGGGGCAGTATCAATGAAGAGTGGGTCTTCCGCTATGCGGTCGATCGCACGACAACCACAGCCGAAGTCTGGATGGGAATGACGGCTGGTTGTGCGGTTTGTCACGATCACAAATTCGATC
>DOCI01000149.1:33871-43833 GCA_003503535.1 Planctomycetaceae bacterium | reverse complement strand
CCCATCACTTCGTTCTGGGACGTACCACCCACAAAATCACTGATCATTTAAGGATTTGATGCAGCATATCGAGCGAATCTCTCATTTCAAGAGTGTCCAAAAATCGCACACGGTCATGTAGTGCATGTCATCCCTGTTAAACGGATGGCAAAACAAGCGATGTTTATGCTTCGCAGATCAGTTTTTACATGAAATAACAGGCACGACTTGATATCAGAGTTTAACCGAGTTATTAATCGAAAGCCGTCCCCTCACTGACACATCGGGTTAAGATGCTTTGGATATTTCGCGCATTGTCTTCGCAAACTTTATGAATTCTGTCGTTTTGCAACACTTCAGTGTTCACGATCAATTGCCATCGATTTACGTTACCGCACTCCTCTGAAGTTACCTTTTCAAACCATAATTCTGCATCAGTTCCTCCCGGATCGATTCCACTTCGCAGGGTTCGTAACCGAGAGTCTCTTTGAGGTGTCCCCACACTGGTGCTGGCCAGCAGGCATCTTGAGGATGACGGCCGATCACATGAATGTGTAACTGTGGCACGACATTCCCCAGACTGGCAAAATTGACTTCTGGAAGATTGCGAGTCTGCTTAAGGTACTTTGAAATTCGATTGCATTCCTGAAGCACGCATGTTCGTGTCTCTTCTTCCAGATCGAGTAAATCAATCTGATCCGTCTCTGGAACGAGAATGAACCAGGGGACCGTTTTGTTATTATGGAGCAGGACAGTGCAGATGTCGTAGTGTCCCAGGAGATGACAATCGGCTTGCAACTGTGGATGTAGATTCATGTGAGAGTTGCTCTGAATAGAGAAATTATGTTGCGGAGGCTGTGAGAGAATTTCGAACGAGTTCCAGAGCATAGGCCAGTGAGTTTAATCGTGTGGAGACGTCATCAGCACGAGACATGAAGACTACGGGAGCCGAAGTGCCACAGAGGATGCCTCCGAATTGACATTCGGCTGTGTACATTATTGCTTTGACGGTCAAGTTTGCTGAGAGCAAATCGGAAAATAACATACCATCGGCTTTGCCGATCACTGGATCCTCAATTCCCTTACGACTTCCTGCGACTGCATGATAAGCCAGATCGAACGAAAGTGGTCCAGAGACGTGACATTGATCGCCGAAGTCCTGTTTAGCGGCACGAATCAGTTCTGGCATCTCAAGTGTTTCAGGCATTGCTTCATTGATTTTTTCGGTCGCAGCCATCAAGGCAATATTGGGAACTGAGCAACCCAGCTTTTGGGCGGTCTCGATCAATTGAATCATCAAATCTTTCTTTTGATCAACCGTCGGCCGAATGGAAATTCCAGTATCGGTCATGAGAAAGACTTTCTCATCCCTCGGGATTTCCATCAGTACGATCTGCCCAATCGCACGACCCGTTCGTAAGCCAGTTTCACGATTCAATATGGCTTTCATCAAATCGGGAGTCGCGATTTGACCTTTCATCATCAGCGATACATGGCCTTGATGAATCAATTCGACAGCTGATTGAGCGGGCGAATCGCTATCGACAATTTCGAATTGAGAGGCATCCAGTTTCAGTTGCTCGCACAATGATCGAATCTCATTTTTCAATCCGCACACGTAAGGTTTCACCCATCCCCAGGCGGCTGCCTGATGCAGGGCCGTTAAGACCGTTTCATCGGCACCACCAGCGGCAGCCACTCCAATTGGCGACTCCGTCTGGCTGGCTCGTTCGTACAAAGTCTCAAAAGTAGGCAGGTTCGACATTAACGGAAGCTCTCAAGCATGGTTGAATTTATTATTTACTGATCGGTCCACTGTGGTGGACGCTTTTCGAGAAAGGCCTGCATGCCTTCCTGAGCATCGGCTTTCATGACATTGTCTGTCATCACATCGACAGCATCGATGTAGGCCTGAGGCTCACTCAGAGAAAGTTGTCGATAAAAGGCTTCTTTTCCAACGCGAACTGTCATTGGGCTTGAAGCGATTATGGATTGACAAAACAAATCGACTGTGGCGTCAAGTTCGCTGGATTCGACAACCCGATTGATCAAACCGACATCATAAGCCCGTTGAGCTGAAAGTGGTTGCCCTGTCAGCAGCATTTCCATGGCCACTTTCGCGGGAACGGCTCGGACAAGTGGCACCATAGGCGTTGTGCAGAACAGACCGATTTTCACACCCGGTGTCGCGAAGCGAGATTCGTTCGTGGCGACCGCCAGATCGCAGGCGGCAACCAACTGGCAACCAGCCGCATCATCCATCCCCTGCACTTTCGCAATCACCGGTTGAGGAATCCGACGAACCATTTGCATGACATTCGAACAGACTTCAAATAATTGCCGATATTCCTCGGATGGTCGTTCAACCATCTCTCCAAGATCGTGCCCTGCACAAAAGGCTGGCCCATTGGCAGAAATGACAACGACGCGGATGGACGGTGTTGTTCCAATCCGATCCAATTCCGCCTGCAATGCCTGCAACAGAGAAAGCGACAAGGCATTTCTTCGTTCCGGTCGATTCAGAATCAACTGACAGATTCCCTCAGCCGTTTCAGTGAGTAGAATTGGGGTTTCATTCATAGTCGCACTACTCTCATCGTTTTCAATCTTTAAGTACTGGAAGATGAATATTAGTTGTGTACGTAGTCAATCGCCAGTGATCGATTGAATCAGAAGGAAATCCTGATTGCTGCACTGCTGGAACACGAATAGTTGAGGAGATTTCAGACAGAGTGTCAATTTTTCAAGGATTTGTGAGGGTATTAACGTCGATGAAGATAATGAGAGAACAGCCAATCAATGTCTTCGTTGAACCCGATATTTCATCCGTCATGACAATTCACCAGAAAATATCGCTTCTCCTTCTACTGGGAGCCTGTAGCCTGATCGGTTGCGCGACTCCTCTGTATCAAATGCCATCTGGTTACAGCAGCACCTACGTGAAAGCGGCTCAGGTGACTCCTGTCGAGATCACCCCTCTTCGCCGAAATGAACTGCGAAGTCGATAGACCATGTTTGGTTTTAATGCAACGGCTTGCGGTGTGAAATGCCCTTCAAATGAAGACTTCACACCACTACGGCTAAAGTGGGCTCGCTCTAATTTCTAGGTTGGATGGTGTGCTCAAAGCCATCCAGATCGTATAGTAGTTCTTAATTGTCGATTTGACTTCAGCTCAGACTACTAAGTGGTCACTGTTTTTTGAGCTCGCAACAGTTGTAAAGCATGACAAGTGAAGTGCGTAGCTGTTATTGGGCAGACAAAAAACAAAAGCCTGACAGGGTACTACAGATGAATCTTGAAAAATTCTCAACCTCAGCACTTAGAATTCTTCGTGACGATCAGCTGCTTTCTGATCCTGTCGAACGTCTGGTTTATGAATCCGACGGCTATCTGGTTGAACGCCGCATTCCCGATCTGGTGATTTTTCCGGAATCGACGGCTCAACTATCAGCGGTCATGAAACTGGCATATGAAGAGGGAATTGCTGTGGTTCCCCGAGGAGCTGGGACGAGTCTGGCTGGGGGGTGTCTGCCCGTTGATGGCGGTGTGACGGTTTGTCTGTCTCGTATGAAAACGATTCACGAGATCAATCTGGAAGATCGTTATGCGGTTGTCGATGCCGGGGTTGTCAATGGACAGTTGAACCAGAAATTGCTGGGCAGCGGTTTTCATTTTGCCCCCGATCCCTCGAGTGCGGGGGCTTCCACCATTGGTGGAAATATTGCGACTAATGCAGGTGGACCGCACACACTGAAGTATGGGGTGACTTCCAATCATGTTCTCGGACTTGAAGTTGTCCTGCCGGATGGGAGCATCTTTGAATTTGGTGGACCTCAAGGATTTCACACCCAATGGGACTGGTCGGGTTTATTTACAGGAAGTGAAGGGACCTTTGGATTTTGTACGCGGGCGACAGTGAAACTGGAACGATCACCGCAATCCTGGAGGACGAGACTGGCCGTGTTTGATCAACTGGATGATGCGGTGGCAGTCGTCAGTGAAATTATTGGAGCGGGAATCATTCCTGCAGCTTTAGAACTTATGGATCAGGGCATGCTGCGGGCGATAGAAGATCGCTACCACCATGGTTTACCTGTTGATGCTGGAGCAGTTCTGATTATCGAAGTCGATGGCCCCGAGCAGGCGACCTTACGTGAGATCGAACGGATCGACAGTGTTTGTGCATCCGGAAGTTGCCGCGAAATCCGAAAAGCAGAAACAGCAGACGAGCGAGTCGCGCTGTGGAAATGTCGCAAGCAGGCCTTTGGTGCAATTGGAAGCCTAAGTACCAGTTTCTGTACACAAGATGGCGTCGTCCCTCGAACGCGACTCCCCGAGTTGCTCAAAGATGTCATCCGGGTGGCTGACAAATATGACCTGACGATTTTCAATGTATTCCACGCAGGTGATGGAAACATTCATCCCATCATTTTATTTGACGAGCGGAATCCAAAGCAAATTGAGCAAGTTTTGCTGGCCAGTGAAGAAATTCTCGAACAATGCCTGGCATATGGGGGCACAGTTACGGGTGAACATGGGATTGGCATTGAAAAAATCGATTTCATGGACCGAATGTTCAATGAAGTCGACCTGGAAATGTTTCGGGAATTGAGAACAGTCTTCAATGCAAAACAGATTACGGGACGAGGAAAACTGATTCCAGCCACTGCTCACTGATCAGCGTTCACTGATCACCGCTCACTGGCCTTCACTTCCCAGAGACCTAAATTCCTGAATCGATCATGTACTCAGGAGTTTTCGAATTTCCCGGAGCTAGTTTCAGATGTCGCAAAAAATTGTCAGCTTCTGAAAAATCGTGCAATATTTTGATGCAATGTTGCTCAATCCGAGTCTGTCACACTCAAAAGCAATGATGCCTGAGTAAGTAGCAGGCGACTCAAATTCAATCTCGCCTAAGAGGGGCGAGAACGATCAACATAGAAGTCATTTTCAAACAGATCCCTCATTTGTTGAACCGCCTGTTCAGCAAAGGGGCCTTCAGCTTCAATAATGAGATGAGTTCCCTGATCTGCACGGAGCGTCATCAGGTCGAAAACGGCTTTCGCATCGACTACCTGATCAAGTTTGCGAATGTGAATTTCACATTCATGACTGCGTGCAAGCTCAGCAATTTTTGAGCAGGGGACTAGGTGGAGACCGTGTTCAAGATTCACGATCACTTCTTCACTGCAAGAATGAAGATCTCCCATTTCGATATGTCTAGGCTCCATCATTTATAATTCTTCCCGTTCAATAAGGGATTAGCAGGTGATTTAATCGTAGGACACAGAGATTCACAAAAGGTGACCCTGTTTCCAGAGATAATCCTGCCAACCTGTTTTTCAACGTCCGTGTCAGCCAGGTTGAAGATTCCGTGCCGGTCAGTCTAAAGTAGAAATGAAATCGCGAAACATTGAGACACTGATGTTTCGTCTCAAGCGTAAGAGGTCTTCAGTTGCATTCATAACGATTGTCACTCACTTCAATACAACATCAATAGCTGAATTGAAGAATCGAGAACAAATCAAATTATAATCATATGACCATGCAGTATGCGATAGCATTTTGTTAAATTCGGCTTGAATTGCCTCGATTAACAAAAAACCAAGCAAGAACCATGCCGATAACGCTAAACTTCGTCCTGGTCAGCCTCAGTAAGGAGCTCAAGAACTTCATCTGGAGTTCTGGATTGTCGTAAAAAGTTGCAAAAATTCTCATTCCGCAAATGTCGTGAAATTGTTTCCAGAGCACGTAGATGATCGCCTGGGCGGTCTGGAGGAGAAATCAACAGGAACAAAATGTAGACATCTTCGCCATCTAAGCTGGCAAAATCGACACCTTCTGGAGCAATTGCAATCGTGGCAATCAGTTCATCGACTGAGGGATGCTTTGTATGAGGGACGGCAATTCCCTTGCCAATTCCAGTTGAACCAAGTTCTTCCCGCTTGAGAATGGCTCCGACAATGCTTTCTTCGTTGTCCGCTGAAATTTGACCGTTGACTCGCAGTGAGCCAACCAACTTACGTATCGCATCTTCCTTGTTTTCAACTTTGAGGTCTGTGATGACCGAATCTTTGACCACAATTTCAGAAAACTTCATAACGCCATACTCCGCGGAAGGTAAAACTTTAAAAGGAGATTAATAATATCTATGCTTGTTCTGTGAAGATTCGATCGCTGATGGAACGATCTGAATCTGACAATTTGCACGCTTATTACTTCATTGAGAATTGTAACTTCATTCTCGACCAGGTCGTAACGGTTTGGAACAGAGTACGCATCGATATTGCGACGTACTCTGACAATCCAGCTCATTCAATATTGTTTATCAAATCGGAAATCGCATCTAACGATGTGATGCATCCAGATTACCAATTCGCAACTGGCACCGCCATTGTCGATATATTATTTTTTCAAACGAAAATCGAAGTGCTTACCATTTATGAGTCAACGACTACGATTTATTCATCGTCGTCATCGAGATCATCATCGTCGTCATCATCCTGCGGTAGCATGGATTCTGCAATTTCATTGAGAGGCTTGTCGCGACGATGATCCTGGAGTTGCTCTTTATATTTTTTGATCTGATGTTCAATTTTGTGTAGAGCATGATCAAAACAGATTTGTGCGTCTTCTCCTTCGTAATGGGAGACAAAATCGTGTTTGTGTTCGGCGTTGACTAGAATTTCAGCTTTGACTCGGTTCCCGCTGAAATCGAATGTCACCTGGATCTGAGTGACACGTTCAAAATAAGTCAGCAATTTTTCGGATTTTTCACGAATGTAATTCTGGACGGGTTCGCCCACACTTCCATGCCGACACGCGATTTCAATCTGCACTGCGGATACTCCCAAAGATGACAATCTTTTAATTCTCTGATGTGTGATATTCACAAAGGACGTCGTCAGTTCCTGTCTGTCTCCAGATCAAGATCAATTTCGTCCGATGCCGTAAATTCATGATTTCCTGATACAATTCTTAACCGATTGTAAGCAGCCCAGCTGATCCGTCAACGATCTCGGAATTCTCTTGATTACAAATTCTGGTTTCAAGCTGATCAATCCACGAACATCGATCAAACGCCCAGTTGACGTTCCAGCGAATCGATACGTTCTTCAAGTCTCTGAACGGTCTCTGTCAAATCGGAAATCTGACTTTGCAGATCCAGCAATTCTTCTGTGGGAGGCGAAGCGTTCACCATCTGATTTCGATTTTCCGGGCTGTTTTCAAATTTTGGGGCCGAATTCGCAGCACTCTCCTCCTTAGACTCATCTGAAGAACTGTTTGGCAATTCAGGCCCATCTGATGAACTGTAAGCCAGCATTGTTCCAGGTCGCGATTGTTCAGCTTCTGTATACAGAGCGTGATCGACTTCGATACCACGACGGCTCAAATCGCCAGACGATTGGACATACTTCATCTGCATCAATTGATTCAACTCACGACGCAAATCTTCCAGCGATTCAATAGCCGACATTCGACTCGCCCGGCTGCGAAGCTCCCCCAATTGCTGGCGTCCTCGAAGCAATAATTCGCCCATGACTGCTAATTGAGCGGCTGTCCATGGGGTAATATCGCGTAAGCGATGTCGATACCGCTCTGTGCGACCGCCGGCCGTCTGCACTGCCGAGATCATGCCTCGTTGACGCAAACCATCGAGAATATCTTCAATTTCAAATTCATCGTAATTGGAAATTGGGTCTCGGTTACTTTTCTGATTGCAACCTGTTGCCAATGCTTTCAAAGTGAGCGGATAATACTCGGGAGTTGTGAGCGACTTCTCAATCAACACCCCTAATACACGACGTTCTTTTTTGGACAATAATCCCAAAAACTGAATGTCGCCATCATTTTCATCAACCAGTTGCATTCCATTCTCCTGTTTCGCATCCCATTCTTCGGGACGAGCGTTTGCGAATTTTGACTGTTAGATTTGTAACGTAACGCTGTTCAGAAAGGAACTGGAAACCATAATGAGTTCAGATAAAGACATTCTGGTGCTTTACGAAAGCATCTTAACCCGAAGCGTCAGCGAGGGGACGGCATCCGATTGGCAATTCTGGTCTTAAAATTGGAGTTATCTCCCTTTCATTGACCATGGTTGACATGGAAAAGATGCAGCTGATTATGAATTCCACGCCGGCCCCTCGCTGACGCTTCGGGGTGAAATTGAAACTGCTCTTCCGAAAAAATTTCCGCTGACTCTTTTCGTAAGCTGGGGTGGAAGACTAGGATAAGTCGTCACTTGATGTGAACATTAGCGCCAAGAGCAGACATATTGAAGATTTCATGAAGTTCGTTAGAACTATTATTAACAGACCTCATGTTGATTTCAGACAACCTTCCCTTCAAGAAATAACGACTCATGAGTGAAACCTCACTTCCCGAAGATTCGATCGAACGACTCAGCAAAGCCTATCGAGATGTTTGCGAGCAGATGCAGCAGGTGATTGTCGGTCAGCAGGATGTGATCGAACAATTGATGATCGCACTGTTTAGTCGCGGGCATGTATTGCTCGAAGGAGTTCCCGGCCTGGCCAAGACATTAATGATCAGCACGCTTTCCCGCTGCTTGTCTCTGAGTTTCAGTCGCATCCAATTCACTCCCGACCTCATGCCAGCTGACATTACGGGAACCGATGTACTGCAGGAGAATAAAGAAACCGGTAAGCGAGAGTTTCGCTTTTTGCATGGGCCTCTCTTTCACAATATGGTGCTAGCCGACGAAATTAACCGAACGCCTCCTAAAACACAGGCTGCTCTGCTGGAAGCAATGCAGGAACATCATATCTCTGTCGGACAGACACAACACGTGTTGAACGATCCCTTCTTCGTCATGGCGACTCAAAACCCAATCGAACAGGAAGGAACTTATCCCCTGCCCGAAGCTCAGCAGGACCGCTTCATGTTCAAGGTGTTTGTCGATTACCCGAGCTTTGAAGAAGAAAAGTCGATTGCCAAAGCGACGACCGGGATTCAGGAAAATATGATCAAGGAAGTGCTCGATGCCGACGAAATTGTCGAACTGCAGCGAGTCGTTCGTCAGGTTCCAATTTCCGATCACGTTGTCGAGTACACACTCGCACTGGTGCGGCAAACGCGAATTCGTGAAGATGTCGCCCCCGATTTTGTAAAGCAATGGTTGAGTTGGGGAGCCGGCCCGCGTGCAGTTCAGTATTTGATTCTGGGAGCAAAAACACGAGCGTTACTTTACGGCCGCTCTCATGTTTCCACCGAAGACATTGCGGCTTTAGCCAAGCCTGTTTTGCGGCACCGTATTGTGACAAACTTTACTGCTGAAAGTGAAGGAATTACGACCGATGATGTCATCGAGCGTCTTCTTCAGGAAACACCTTCCAAGGAAGGGGAACTGAGTCGTGATCCAAGACTCAAAAAGATATTTGCCGCCTGAGGCCGTCAGCCGGATTTCCAAACTGGAAATCCAGGCGCGTGGCGTCGTGGAAGGTTTCTTAAGCGGATTGCATCGCAGCCCCTACTTCGGGCAGTCGATTGAATTCGTGCAGCACCGGGAGTACGTCATGGGAGACGACATCCGGCGTATCGACTGGAAAGTCTGGTCAAAAACCGACAAGTATTACATCAAGCAGTTCGAAGAGGAGACGAATCTCCGGACCTCAATTCTGGTCGATGTCAGCGAGTCGATGACTTACGGTTCTGGAGAATTCACGAAACTCGATTACGCCTGTCTGATCGCTTCGGCCATTTCCTACATGCTACTCAGGCAGCAGGATTCCGTTGGGCTAACGACATTCGATGGTTCCATACGTGATCAACTCCTGTTCCGCAGCAAAAAAAATCACCTGAATGATATTATTCGCACACTTGTCATGTCGGAGCCTGGCTCGAAAAAAACAGGCATCTTTCAGATTCTGAAACGGACAGCCGAGCAACGTGTACGTCGTGGGCTTGTTATTTTAATTTCCGACTTATTTTCCGACCGCGAAGAACTTTTCAAGGGTTC
>DOCI01000149.1:33380-33624 GCA_003503535.1 Planctomycetaceae bacterium | reverse complement strand
GCACGACGAAGTTTGAAGGTCTTGAAGAAACGGGGGAGTTGATTTGTGATCCCCGGGGATTACGAGCGGATTACCTGGCGGCTGTCGAGGCATTTTTGAGTGATGTCCGGCGTTTTTGTGCCGGTCACGTGATTGACTATAAAACAGTGATTACTACGGAACATGTCGATGCGGTACTGGCCCATTATTTGAAACATCGTGTCGGCATGAGCAAATAACAATACAAGCACGAAGCGCGAGCGAG
>DOCI01000149.1:31476-33214 GCA_003503535.1 Planctomycetaceae bacterium | reverse complement strand
ACGAAGCGCGAGCGAGTGTGTTTACCTCTCCATTGACTCACTCGCTCGCGCTTCGTGCTAATAATTAACTTATTAAAAATAAGACTGTAATATTGAATGTGGTTGTCTCAATTTTTCATACATCCCTGGATGGCAGCTGGCGGAGTGGCCTTAATTTCCATTCCGATCATCATCCATCTGTTAAATCGGATGCGATATCGAACGGTTCGGTTTGCCGCGATGGAGTTTCTGCTTCAAAGTGAGCAGCAGAATCGTAGTCGAATTTTGATCGAGCAGCTTCTGTTGCTGTTACTCCGCATCCTGATCGTCTTGACGATTGTTGCCTTGTTTGCCCGATTATTGCTTGATCCTTCTCAGCTGGCCTTACTGGAAAAGCCGGAAACTCATCATCTGGTTGTCCTTGATGACAGCGGTTCAATGCGTGACCGTTGGGGGGATACAACAGCCTTCGACGAAGCTCTGGGGACGCTCAAGCGTTTGACCTCTGATCTGGCCTCACAAGGTGGAAATCATACACTGACACTCCTGCAGACTTCCCATCCCGACCGTTCATCTGCCAGCTTGACACGTCGTCGGATCGATCTTTCGCTCGTTGGAGAACTGGAAGATAAACTCGAAACGATGCAGAATGAATGCGGGTACGGTCAAGCCAGTTGGGCAGACGTATTTCCTGCAATTGAACGTCAGCTGGCTGTCGACAAGAACGCTTTTCAAATCGTACATATTCTCTCAGATTTCCGAGCCTCGGAATGGGAAAACTCGCCAACTTTGAAAGTGGACCTGGAATCGCTCAAGGATGACCAGACTCTCGTCAGTCTGGTTCCAACCGTTCCTGCTTTACACGAGAATTTAGCGATAGTAGATTTCACCGGCACATTGCACACGGCTGCCGTCAAGGTTCCACTGCAGTTGACAGTAGAAGTTGCCAACTACGGCGAATCTGTCGTTGAAAATGTTCCTGTTCGGGTTTTGATTGATGATGAGCCGATTCCGCAACTGATCAGCATTCCGCAAATTAATGCGGGTGAGTCGGTTCAGGAAAGTTTTGAAGTGGCGATCGCCTCGACTGGCGAACATGTGATTTCCGTTCAAATTTCTCCCGATGCCATTGCCGCCGATAACACTCGCTATTTGACGATCGATCTGCCGGAGCGTCAAAGAATTCTGATTGCCGATGGTTCTGAACAAACGCGAGAGGCAGACTATGTCGCTGATGCCCTGGCTGCCGACCCACAGATTACGGGCTTCGAAGCCGTAATCATACGACCGGATTCAATTCGCGATCAGGACCTCTCGTCTTATTCTTCTGTGTATCTGCTCAATATCGACCGCCTGACTCCTGATGTTTTGAAATCACTCGAAGATTATGTGACTGCTGGAGGTGGAATCGCCTGGTTTATGGGGGATCGCATTGACAACTCCTTTTACAATGAATTGGCGAGTCGTGAATTGGCAGAAGAAGTGGAGACTTCTTCAGAAAACACTACCGAGCAGAGCACGACGACTCAGGCAAAGTCTTTATTTCCAGTTTCCATCGCCGCCTCCTCGGTTAATTTACCGCGAGCCGATGACACAAACCCCGGGGCAGATTTGCAGTTGAATGACAATCCGATTTTTGAAATCCTCAACGCTGCAGACGGTTTGCTGGCCCTGTTCGTCAACATTTATCAACATATCCCTCTGGCTGATGGTGCAGAAATACCCAAATCGGTTAACGTAATTGGTCGCTTGCGGGATT
>DOCI01000149.1:27541-31376 GCA_003503535.1 Planctomycetaceae bacterium | reverse complement strand
GTAATTGGTCGCTTGCGGGATCAATCTCCCCTGTTTCTGGAATCGCGTTTTGGAGAAGGCCGCATCTTCATTTCTCTGACGTCAGCTGGTCCGGTCAATAATACAGACGAAAGTCGCTGGCATAACTGGCCGTTCGATATGAACGCCCCCGGCTTCACCGTATTTCATCTTGAACTGGCTAAATCGATCGCAAGTCGCACACAAACCCGAGAACCAAGTCTGGTCAATACCCCACTGAAAATAGAAATTGACCCTGCGGTTTCCTATCCGGAAGTTCGCTTCAACCCTCCGGCTGAAGGTGGGTTGAGCCCCACTTCCATTACCGCGACCGCCCCCAATGTGACTCAGAAGAATCAGCCTGAAACGTCCGTAGAAGCCCCGCAGAAACTGATTGCGGAGTTTTTGGATACGAAAATCCCCGGCATTTATCGAATTGTGACTGAAGACCTGGCACGGGAGACAACCACAACTCTGGCCGCTTTCAATGTCCCTGTGAGTGAATCGGAAGTCGAAATCACGACACCTGAAGAATTTCGTCGCGAGCTGGCTGGAGTTGAAGGGATTATCGTCCAGGACTTCGGCAGTCTGGAAGGATTGGCACGGGATGACCCTGGCCGGGAATTGCGATTGCTGCTTCTGCTGCTACTCGTGGTCCTGTTTGTCGGGGAACAATGGCTGGCTTATCGGCTTGGTTACCGTTCCCGAGACTCGGTTTCCTCGAGAGGTTTCACCTCGCGCATGCCCTCCGGTAAGCAATATGTTTCGGGGGGGCAACGCTCATCCTCTCCAGCAGCTAAGGGGGTGGCATCGTGATCGAGAATCTCGTCTCACCAATTCAGATGATCTCTCCGATCCATTCCATAGTGTTGCTGGCTCAGGATGCAGTTCGCTTTACGGACTGGAGCTGGCCACAAGGTGCATGGGAATGGACGGTCGTACTGGCGATCTTAGTGGGAGTGGTCGTCTGGTCGCTCGAACTCTATCGGCGGGATGCTCAGGAACTTGCCCTCGGCTGGCGAATACTTCTCCCAACTTTACGAATACTAGCCATTATTGGTCTGATCATCGTGCTGTTGAATCCGCAAAACCGTACTCAAACCTGGGCAGATCGCTCTTCTCGCGTTGCCATTCTTGTCGATGTCTCTTCCTCGATGGGAAACCCGGCTGAGGATCCCAAAGAAGGTCAATCGGCTGAGGACTCGGATTCACGGGCATCTCAAGTCATCGCATTGCTTGCCAATTCCAGCTGGCTGAACGATCTCCGCGAAAAGCATGAGGTTTCTGTTTATACATTTGATACGGCTCTCTCAAGTCGGGTTGCGACTTTCCCCCAATTAACGACTGATGCAATCTCAACCAATTCGGAGCAAGCGGTAGAAATAGAGGAAATCGACTGGGAGAATGTTTTGCAGCCTCAAGGAGCCGAAACGCGACTTGGCGAAGTCACCGCGGAATTAATGCGAGAGTTGAACGGTCGCACATTAGCTGGAATTGTTGTGATCTCCGATGGTGCGGCCAATGCCGGTGTCGATGCCCAGTCGGCAAACGATGTGGCTCGCCAGTTGAAAGTCCGGCTGGTCGCCCTGGGAACCGGCGGGATTGAACCTCCCGTCAATCTGGAGATGGCCAAAGTTGTCTCGCCAAGTGATGTTCAATTGGGTGACCCCTTTGATATTGAAGGTTTTATTCGCGGAGAAGGAATCAGTGGCCGATCCGTCAAAGTGGAATTACTGACACGGGAGCCCGGTGAGGATACTGCGTTTTATCCAGTTGACGAACAAACCGTGACCGTGCTCGAAGATTTAACTCCCGTGCAGGTGACATTTCCAATCGTACCCACGATTGAAGGCGAATGGGAATATCTGCTGCGGGCAACTGCAACTGGATCTATTCGGGAAGTGAAGCAGAGTGACAACGAACGAATCATTGCGGTGAATGCCTCCGAGCGTCCGGTGAATGTGCTGGTTGTGGCCGGTGGCCCCTCGTGGGATTACCGATTTCTTTGCGGGACATTGAATCGCCATCCCGGTTTTAAAGTCGATGCTTACCTGCAAACTGGAGCGGTGGGAATCAGTCAGGATGTTCAAAATGTCCTGCTGGATTTCCCGAAAGAGAAAGCGGCTCTTTATGAATACGATGTCATCATCTGTTTCGATCCAAACTGGTTAAACATTCCTGAAGAATCTCGTCGTCTGTTTGAAGAATGGGTGGGCAGTGAAGGTGGCGGCGTCATTTTTGTGGCTGGCGATGTTAACACGCCCTATCTTTCTGGCTCGCGGGATGACCTGACGGGAATTCTGAATCTGCATCCGGTCTTTCTCGATACGATTTTGCCCGGTATCGATCTCGTCTCTGCTTCCACGCAAGTGCGACCGATTCAGTTAACTCCCGAGGGAGAAGCTGCCCCCCTGCTCCATGTGAATGACAATCCCGAAACCAGTTTGGAATTCTGGAAGTCGTTCCCAGGATTCTTTCGTTTTTATCCAACGAATGGACCGAAAACCGGTGCATTGGTGTATGCCAAGGCTGGGGGCGTTGGTGATTTGACGGAAGCCGAACCGCCTATCCTGCTGGCCAGTCAGTTTTATGGCCAGGGACGCACGTTCTATATTGGCTCGCCTGAGTTTTATCGATTGCGTGCTGAAGATCCAGAATTCTTTGAACGATTCTGGACGCGGATTTCACGTGAAGCCGCTCAAAATCGATTGCGTCGCAGCAACCCTCGTGGCTCCTTGCTGGTGGATCAGGAAACGGTTCGACTGGGCGAAATGATTAGAATCCGCTCTCGACTGCTCGATGCGGAATTTGAGCCGTTGATTGCAGAAAAGATTGATATCGAAATAGAAACACCTGATGGCCGTCTCGTTTCGCCAGCTCCGTCGTTACGTCCCGATTTGGGACAGGCGGGAGGATATCTGGGAGAAATTCGTGCCCAGCAAGCCGGCCGATATCAAATTCGTTTACGCGTCCCCGGCTCCGAAGAAATGATTCGCGAATCGGTCATGGCAGAACTGCCGGACCTGGAAAATCGAGATTTGCGACAAAATATTCGACAATTGCAAACATTAACCTCCGGGACTGGAGGGGGATACTTACCTCTGGCAGACTCGGAAAAAGTCAAAGCTCTTCTCCCCGATTCCAGCGAACAGTTCCTGCTGGGAGAACAAATTCAAACCTTATGGGACCGCACCTGGCTCATGTGTTTGATTATCGGTGTTCTCGGTTTGGAATGGTTGATTCGTAAACTCCTGAAGCTGGCTTGAAGAAGGTGAGAGATGAGTGGGGAGAGGTTAGAGTGATTGACTGGTGAAACAAGAAATCGATGAAACTTAAAGTAAACTCAAGGCGTCTCAAGTATTAATACGTTGATCTAACCTGAACCGCTGAATTCAAAATCCTAACAACTATTCCCTAACTCCCAGCGCCTACAAAAATGGACCTGAATATTCCCGAACAGATTGATCAAATACTCTCGCAACTGCGAGCGGCTATTCGTCGCTATGTTGTTCTGCGAGGAACGGCACTGGTATTGACTGTCATTGCGATACTGTTCTGGATCACACTCGGGATAGACAATGCCTGGTTTGGAATTACGCGTCTGGAAATTCCTCGCTCGGTTCGATTTGTCATTCTGCTTGTCAGTTTGTCGATAATCGTGCTGGTTTTTTATCAGGCGCTCATCTGGCAAATGCTGGTTAAGCTGCGTCGACGAGCCTTGGCTTTGTTGCTGGAACGCACTTTTCCTGAGTTGAATGATCGGCTGATTACGGTAGTCGAACTAAGCGAGCAGGATAAAACCCAGACTGTCAGACGAGGCACCCTCTCTAACAAGATG
>DOCI01000149.1:25688-27444 GCA_003503535.1 Planctomycetaceae bacterium | reverse complement strand
CTCTAACAAGATGGTGCAAAAAACTATTGATGATGCTGGGAAACTGGTGAACTCGCTGGAGACAAATCGCGTCTTCGATTTTGGTCCGCTGAGAACCGCGATCGTCCTGGCCTCGATTGCAGTCGTCTCCTTAGCGGCTACAGCGGCTGCCAGTCCGGGTACGTTATCGCACTGGTCGAATGCTTATCTCAAACTGGCAGAGGAATATTGGAACCGGAAAAATGGCTTGGAAATCGTCTCGATTGCACAACCGGGAGATCGTATCCGCGAGTTTAAAAAACGAACTTTGAAACATGCAGCAGGTACAGATTTGACGATTGTCGCACGAGTCCAGGAAGGGAAAACCGCTCCCGATCAAGTGATGATTTCCTATCGCACCAAAACCGATACTCGTGGCAAAGCAGTGATGGCGCCTGCTGGTGAAGGTGAGTTTCGCTATACGATCGGAAATCTGGTGGACGATTTGCAGTTCACGATTACGGGCGGGGATTTCACAACGATCGAGCCTTTCAATGTCATTACGGTGCCGGAACCTGCCATCGAATCATTGGTTGCAAATTGCACATTCCCGGAATACACCGGCTGGAATCAGCCAGGTATAGGAGACGAACGCGAGCAGGTCATCGGAACAGCGGAGTTGAATGTGCCGATGGAAACAACTCTGGTCCTCCAGGCTGCGAGCACCTCTCCGATTCGGATTGTTCGGATACTCGGTCGACGATTCGAATTGACCATTGAAAAGAAATCTGCCAATGAAGAGCCAGTCGCGATTTGCCGATACCTGGATGATTTGGGTGTGGCCAGACGGGAAGTCAAACTGACACAGAAATATTCAGGGCCGTTCATTTCGGAGGATGGTCGTCAAATTTCGATACCGGCTCTGATTACTCAGGTCGAAAGCACGATTCAGACGTGTTTTGATAAAGAAGCGAAGTCGAGCTATGCCGATGGCATCGTGATCGATCGCGAAGACAATCTCAGTATTTTGCTTGAAGATGTCGACCAGATCGTCAACCTCAAACCGATTCGAATTCATGTCCGCGGTGTGGTTGATGAATCTCCTGAAGTGAAAACACGACTGGTCGGGATTGGTCGGGCGATTACAAGAAAAGCATTCCTGCCCGTTGAAGGAGAATTGCAGGACGACTACGGCCTGGTTTCCGCTGCGTTTCAATATCGACTGGAACAGCAAAAAGAGCCAGTCCTATTGCCTTTGAAACGACAACCAGTCGGGACACGCTTCTATGAAATCAGCCAACAGGAAGAATCAACGAGCGAACGCTTTGATGTTTTGCCACTCGATCTGGAAGTCGGCAATATCCTGTATCTCAATCTCACCGCCACCGATAACGACACGATTAATGGTCCGCATGTGTCACTGAGTGAAACCTATCGATTGAAAATCGTAACTGATGAAGAACTGCTTTCGATTCTTCATCAGGATGAACTGAATCTCAGGCGGCGGTTTGAACAACTGATTGAAGAGTTGACCCGCTCGCGCGATGACTTCGCCAGTGCAATGACCCAGAACGCAGACGATCCCACAGATGACTCACTCCCAGTCGGCGATGCGGTCCAGCGAAGTTTAAATACATTGCGAAAAGACTCGGTTGAAGCTGATGCCATTCGCGTTGCGTTTGAGAGCATACAACTTGAAATGGTGAACAATCGCATCGATACACCTCAGGTACGAATTCGTCTGCAATCGAAGATTATCGATCCACTGACCGACCTGTTAGAAGAAGAATTTGCAACT
>DOCI01000149.1:24776-25583 GCA_003503535.1 Planctomycetaceae bacterium | reverse complement strand
CGCAACGACCGAGGAACATTTTCGATTACTCGATTTTGCACTCCGGGAAAGCACTCAAACAGACATCACTGCAGACCTCTGCCTGAATGATTTGGATGCATTGTTGACGGGTTTGCGACAAATTCTGCTCGAGATGCGAAAACTGGAGAGCTTTCAGGAGGTAATTGAACTTCTCAAGGGAATTATTGAGGAGGAGAAGGCCCTGAAGGCACAAACTGAGGAAGAGCGGAAAAATAAGCTGATTGATCTGCTGAATTAGGTTAAGATACGGTATAAAACGTGCTGCGGGAATCATTAACAATGAAATTTTAACCGCCAGGACGCCAGGTTTTGAAGAGATTTATGGGACAATTCGTTCAGTGAAAATCACTTGTCAAATTGATCGAGAATGGATTCTTAATACTCTCTCTGTTTCTCATTGGCGTCTTGGCGGTTCAATTTATTCATTTTTCAAAGGAGTATGAGGTGATGGAACTGTCTCGACTTGAATCGAAATTGATGACAATCCCTCTACTACTTCTGTTCTTCCTCTGCTCTTTTTCTGCGGATATTTGGGCTCAGAACGAGCCCATTGAGACGGAATCGCCTGCAGATGCTGTGGAGGACGTAAAACTCACTGAAAAACAGCAAATCATTTTCGCCAAGTATCAGCGGTTCTCCAAAACGTTGACTCAGCTGTACGGCTATATGAAAGAGACCGATCCGGCGCGGGCGGACCTGTTAATGCGGGTTATCGGGAAAAGCAATGAGGCTCGAATTGACTCGCAAATGGAAGTGCTGCTCGAATTATTGGCAGCCGAGACGCCT
>DOCI01000149.1:13535-24717 GCA_003503535.1 Planctomycetaceae bacterium | reverse complement strand
GTTTGCAGGAATTGTGGAACGCCAGGATGATTTGATCAGTTCCCTGGTGACCCTGCTGGATGTCCTTCAAAGTGAAGATGAACGTCAGCGTCTGCAGGATGAAATTTCCCGAATCGAGGCATTAATCGGCGATATCAATAAACTGGTTGTCGATCAGAAAGGCGTACGGGCTGGAACGGAACGTGGTCAACCGACCGAAGGGCTGGAAAAAGATCAGTCTAAAGTAACTGAAGATACCGAAAAGCTCGCGAATAAAATTGACGAACAGGATAGGCAACGCCAGGAAGCTGCTGAGGGAGAAGAGAAGAAGTCGGAATCTGAGGACCAGAAGCCTGAAGAATCCGAACCCGGAGAACAAAAGCCTGGAGAGTCGAAACCAGGTGAAACGAAGCCAGGCGAATACAAACCCGGAGAACCAATGCCGCCTCCAGAAGGCGATACTCCCCCCAGCGAGCAAAAGCCTCCCGGCGAATCTCCGATGCCGCAGGAAAATCCGATGCCTCCCGGCGAGAACTCCCCTTCTGAGCAATCTCCATCAGAACAGGAGCCTTCTGAGTCAAAACCTCAGGAGAAAACCGAGCCAACAGCGGGGAAGGAAGAGATAGAATCTGCCATTGAAAAGATGCAGAAAGCCATTGAAGAACTGAAACAGAAGAATAAAGACAAAGCTTCTCGTGAGCAGGATCGGGCGATCGCTGAGCTGGAAAAAGCCAAGGCCAAACTCGAAGAAATTTTGCGACAGCTGCGTGAAGAGGAACAGAAAATCATGCTGGCAGCTCTGGAAGCCCGCTTTCGTAAAATGCTGCAGATGCAATTAACGATTCGCAAAGCGAGTGGTCAGATTGAAGAAATCGAGGAAGACAAACGACTTCCCCGGCACCGGGCACGTTCCATTCAATTAGCCCGCGACGAGCAGGATATAGTCGTTGAGGCAGATAAGGCATTAATCATTTTACGGGAAGAAGGAACTTCCGTTGCATTCCCGGAAGCGGTTTTGCAATTGCGGGAAGACATGCGGGTTGTCTCCGAGCGGCTCAATGAATTCAAAGTCGATGAACTGACGATCGCAATTGAAGACGACATTATTGAAGCACTCGAGGAAATGGTGGAAGCTCTCCGAAAAGAGTTGGAAAAACTTGATGAGAAGAAAAAGAAGCAGGGTGAGCAAAAACAGGGCGAACAGCCCGATCCGGCTCTGGTCGATTTAATTGCAGAGCTCAAACTGTTGCGTTCCCTGCAATATCGAGTCAATAGACGCACCAAACAATACGGACGACAAATCGATGGCGAGCAGGCTGCTGACGCCGAACTATTGGAATTACTCGACGAACTCTCGATCCGACAAGCACGCATTCAACGAGCTACTTACGATTTATCAACGGGCAAGAATGAGTAAACGAATCAGGCACGAGTTCATCATTTGAACGAAAGCAGTTTCATGAAATATTTAAGACTGATACAAGTCTCAATGATTTGCATCCTGTTATTTGCGACGGCAATTACCTTCGCTCAGGAGAATACCGCTGAGACAACCTCGAAGTACAAATCCCTCAATCGTGATGAGGTCATCAATCGTTGTGATGTCCTGGTTAAAGAGCAGGCTCCCGATAAACTGGAAGCCTGGGTTGAATTTGCCGTCGAACACCCTGCCCTCCCCTCGACTGAGTTGATTGTCAATGCATTGGGAATCTCCAATTCGCAATCTCAGGAATTCATCGCTCAAGTTCGCTCAAGTTCTCCTGCTCAATTGCTGGTTTTGATTGATGCCGAAGACTTAAATGTTCAGGATCCCTGGCTATCCGCGAATTTTCGACTGTGGTTTGTGACTCAATTGATTCAACGAAACATGCTCGAAGAGGCGATGGAACAGTTATCCACGATCGACAACCAATTAATCGCAGAACCGGCGGTCTTCTATTTTAATCAAGCTGTCTGTGCGCATCAGTTATTGATGATTGAAGTCGCACGAGAATCGCTGACGACACTGCTGACAAAATGCGAATCGATCCCCAACCGCTATCGAATGTTAGGCGAATTGATGGAGCAGGATGTTTCCCGCTGGGAAGAAAAAAGTCTGGGAGAAATCTCTCGGAAGATGCGGGATGTGGAACGAAGACTCGAAATTGGTCGCAGCGGACAGAAAGTCCAGAAAGTCGAGCAGGAAATTATTGAATCGCTGGATGAATTAATCGCCAAATTGGAACAGCAGGCAGGCGGTGGTGGGGGTGCGGGCAGCGGATCGCAAAATAATCCCAATGCTCCTGCTCAGGATAGTTCTGTCAAAGGTTCAACAGCTCCCGGTGAAGTCGACAAGAAAGAGCTCGGAACTCAAGATGGCTGGGGAAATTTGCCGCCGAAGGATCAGGCTAAAGCCAAACAAATTCTCGGCACACTCTTCCCACCCCATTACCAGCGAGCGATTGAAGCCTATAATCGTAAAGCCGCTCAACGTGGACAGCAAACTCCCTGATCGGGATGCAGGACGCACTCGAATCCTTTATGAGACAGGAGTCACTTTTGAAATCATTTTCATGCATTAATTCCATTCCAGGAACGGGTATTGAATTCCTTTTGCGGACTGTCCTGGTCACATTCGTGATGTTGGGACTCACAGGTTCAGTCACTTTGGCTCAAGTTGAGGTGACCAGTCTGGATGGACAGACTGTGGTTGGCGAAGTGGTTTCCCTTGATGCCAAACAATTGGTTCTCAATGCCGGGGATGCGGTTAAGGTTGTGGCATTGGACCGGGTGATGAATATCACATGGCAAGATCACAAACCTGTCAATATGACCGAAGAAGCGGGGATTCAGAATCTGCTTCTTACAGACGGATCGCATCTGATTGGTCGAAATGCAATCACTGATGGTTTGAATGTGACTTTCGAATCGGCCTCACTTGGTGCGATGACCGTTCCGTTGAAGAATGTCAAATCGTTATGTTTCAAGACCTTGAATGCAACCACCCGGGAACAATGGAACACCCTCATTCAAAAGCCTTACTCGGACGATCGTCTCGTCATTCAAAAAGGCGAAGTCCTCGATTTTCTGGCGGGTGTTGTCACACAATACAACACGGAAAATGTTCAATTCCTGTATGATGGAAATGAAATCCCAGTCCGGCTGGCTAAAGTCTTCGGCATCATTCACCCTACCGAGATGATGCCGAATCAAACTGCGACCTGTGCGCTGAAAACAACCTCCGGGGAATCATTATTCGTCAATCAGGTCTCCGTTTCTGAGGGACAAATGATGGTGAGAACGGGCCCCGGCGAGCAGGTCGTCTTGCCACTGGAATCAATTGCTCAACTCGATTTCAGTCTAGGTCGGATCGTCTATCTGTCAGATATGGTACCTGAAGGAACTGAGTACACTCCGTTTTTCGATACCGTCTGGGAATTCCAACGCGATCGCACGGTTGATGGTTCCCCATTGCAAATCGGTAAGAAGAAGTATTCCAAAGGATTGTGGGTTCATTCAAAGACAACATTAACTTACCGACTGGCGGGAGAATTTTCTCGACTCCAGGCGACACTGGGGATCGATGCTGCTGTTGCGATGGCTGGCCATGGCAATGTGGATGTTATAATTTCTGCCGACGATGAAGTGCTTTTCACACAAAACATTACGGCTCGGGACTCTGCGATTCCGCTCGATTTATCGCTGGTTGGAAAACGATTTTTGAAGATTACTGTCGACTTTGGAAAAGGACTCGATATTGGCGATCACCTGGATATTGCAGATGCACGACTCATTAAATAGTTTGCCTGACTCAAATCAGACTCTAAACAGCTTTCGTCCAGTGAGAGCAGTAATGTATTGCTGCGCAGTGCTCTGTGCTGTGAGTTTTACTCAGAACGTTTTTGCTCAAATTGAATTGCCAAAAGACGTACTGGACGCAGAGCAGGCGCGAATCACTGCCATCGATAAAGTGACCCCGGCTGTCGTTGCGATCTTTCCTCCTGATGGACGTGGCGGAGGATCTGGCGTTCTCATTTCACCAGATGGACTGACACTGACGAACTTCCACGTTGTGGAAGGAGCTGGTCCCTTTTTGAAGTGTGGGTTGAGTGACGGCATCGTTTACGATGCTGTGCTGATCGGAATCGACCCGACGGGCGATGTCGCCATGATTCGTCTACTGGGACGTGACGATTTCCCATTCGCTCCACTTGGAGACAGCGATACCGTTAAAGTTGGCGACTGGGCGTTTGCGATGGGAAATCCATTTCTGCTGGCTGATGATTTTGTGCCCACATTAACGTTCGGTATGGTAAGTGGCGTACAGCGTTATCAGTATCCAGCCGGCACATTTCTGGAATATACCGATTGCATTCAGGTCGATACCTCCATCAATCCAGGAAATTCAGGTGGGCCGCTGTTTAATGAACAGGGAGAAGTGATCGGAATTAACGGGAGAATTTCCGTTGAAAAGCGAGGTCGTGTGAATGCCGGAGCTGGCTATGCGATTTCAATTAATCAGATCAAAAACTTCAGCGATCATCTCCAAAGTGGACGCGTTGTCGATCACGCGACTTTGGGAGCAACGGTCCGCACCGATGAATTTTCCAATGTGATTGTTGCAACGGTTTTACCAACATGCAGTGCCTTCTTTCATGGATTACGAACCGGGGATGAAATCGTTTCCTTCGGAGGTCGGCCGATTGGGAGCGTGAATCAGTTCAAAAATGTGCTGGGGATCTATCCAAAAGGCTGGAAGATCCCTCTGGTCTATCGACGCGATGGAGAACGTTACGAAATTTATCCTCGCCTGGAAGCATTGCATTCTGTTGGAGAGTTGATCGAATTTGCCTCCGCCCCTGCACCGGCCGAAGAGCCTGAAGAAAAGCCGGAGAATGTTCCCCCGATACCAATGCTCCCGCATCAGAAAGCACCAGAGATCCCAGAGGAATATGCTCATTTATACGAAAGCAGAATCGGATTCGCGAATTATTATTTTAATCGAACCAGGCAGGAAGAACTGCTGGCGACATTGAAAAGTCTGGGAGATTTTGGTCAGTCGAGTCAAAAATGGACCTTGACCGGCAACGTGAAAGACGGAGGGGCATACCGACTGGTCCTCGCAGATTTTGCCAGTCTGTTCGAAGTCCCAGCGGAAGGTCAGGTTTTTCTGTTGGATTCGGGGCGTCCAGAAACGTTCACGGCTGGTCCCTATTCTTCAGGAATGTTGATGTCACTGCGGGAACTGCAGCAACTATTGATCAGCGGACCTGAGAACTTTTCAGAAATTCTCTATATTGGAAGCGAACCTCTCGATGGTGTGGGGGCAAAAGTGGATGTACTTTCGACATTGCATGAAGATCGACAGATTCGCTGGTATTTTGATCGGACGGCAAAGCAACTGGTTGGCTGGGATACTAAGTTTTCAGAAGATCGCCCGGAATGTGGAGTTCGCATTCACGGTTGGAAAACAGGAGGTCCATACGCAGTTCCCCAGGAATTGAAGATCATCGTTGCCGGTCAGCCGGAGATTATTTTGCAAGTCAATGAAATGAAAACCGAAGCGGTTGATGATCCAAAACTGTAATAAAATTATCGAATACAATTGAATGGCAACTCCAATTTTAACAATCCAACTCCGACAAATACCGTCCTGCATCATTACAGCGACAGTCCTCCTGGCATTTTCAATTGGACAGTCCAATCAAGCTGCGGCTTCACAAAACGAAGTCCTGCAGGAAGTCTTGCCTAAGACTGTCAAATTGTATGGGGCGGGTGGCCTAAAAAATCTGGCCAACTATGGGACTGGCTTCTTGATTTCCCCGGATGGCCATATTCTGACGGTCTGGAATCATTTACTCGATACGGATCAGATTATTGCCGTCCTCGACAATGGTCGCCGCTTACCAGCTCAATTTATTTCAGGAGCAGGTGAAGCGGGTTTGGCGGTGTTGAAAGTGGAAGTGATTAACGCTCCGTATTTTGACCTGACGGAAGTCAGCCGCAGTGGACCAGGAACTCCCGTACTCGGTTTCAGCAATATGTTTAATGTCGCTGCCGGTGATGAACCGGTTTCGGTGATCCACGGTGTCATCGCCATGCTGACTCCACTGGCAGCCCGTCGTGGACGGTTTGATATTCCTTATAAAGGGGATGTTTTTATTGTCGATGCAGTGATGAATAATCCGGGAGCAGCTGGAGGAGCATTAACGACGCAGGACGGGAAGTTGCTGGGGATTATCGGCAAGGAATTAAAAGACAGTCGCTCAAATCTTTGGATCAATTACGCGATTCCCTTGTCCGATGTACGTGAAACGATTGAGAAACTCGTGCGTGGTGAAGTGATAACAGATGACAGCATTGAATTGCCGCCTGTCATCAGACCGGTTGATACGTCAGGATTAGGGTTTCGTCTCGTGCCCGATGTCGTTCCTCGCACTCCTGCCTATATCGATTTTGTGATGCCGGGTTCGACTGCAGAAGCGATTGGATTGCAGCAGGATGATCTGATTGTGCTGATCAATGATGAACTCATTCAATCGTGCCGGGAGTTTTATGCCCAACTCCAGGAACTCCGCAAAGGAGATGCCCTCCGCATGACTGTTCGCCGTGATCGGGAACTGGTGAATGTGGAACTGATTGTTCCGGAATTGAATTGAGGCAATTTGCCCTCATTGGTGC
Organism: Planctomycetaceae bacterium; assembly: GCA_003503535.1. GTDB lineage: Bacteria > Planctomycetota > Planctomycetia > Planctomycetales > Planctomycetaceae > Rubinisphaera. The sequence goes on along the minus strand of DOCI01000149.1, from coordinate 18,078 downwards.
AGGTCAGGCTGTGCCTGACGACTCTCATCGTGGAACGCACATTTCGTCAGGCACAGCCTGACCTACACATGTGAAATAATTGCGGAGACTTGAGTTCCACTATGTTGGGTTACGCATTCTGCTAACCCAACCTACAGGCTTCGATTTATTGAACAAAAACTTTTGAAAGTGAAGCGATGTCTGGTTTTCAGCTTGTCAGTGATTTTGCTCCTGCTGGGGATCAGCCTCAGGCGATTGAATCATTGCTGCGAGGGCTGCGAGAAGATAAACGTGATCAGGTTTTGCTGGGGGTAACTGGCTCCGGTAAGACGTTCACGATGGCGAATGTGATTGCGGAAATGAATCGCCCGGCACTGGTTCTCTCACACAACAAAACACTGGCGGCTCAGCTGTATGGGGAATTCCGCGAGTTCTTTCCAAATAATGCGGTCACGTATTTCGTCAGCTATTACGACTACTATCAGCCGGAAGCGTATATTCCGCAGCGGGATATTTACATTGAAAAAGATTCGTCGATCAATGATGAAATCGATCGTCTGCGGTTGCTTGCAACCAGTGCGTTGGTCAGTCGGCGGGATGTGATTGTCGTTGCGAGTGTCAGTTGCATTTACGGTTTGGGATCGCCCAAAGATTATCTGGACATGATGATTCCGCTGCGAATCGGTCAAGAAGTTGATCGCGATGAACTGCTGCTCAAGCTGATCGATATTCATTACGATCGCAATGATTTTCAGCGGGCACGCGGAAAGTTTCGGGTGCGGGGAGATGTGATCGAGCTGTGGCCGGCATATGAAGAGTTTGCTTATCGGATTGAATTGTGGGGCGATGAAATTGAATCGCTTTCGATCATCGATCCTGTTTCCGGCGATGTGCATAAGATTCATAACGACATTTACATCTACCCTGCCCGTCACTTCGTGCTGCCGCAAAGCCGGATTGATCAAGCCTTGGTGGAAATTGAGGACGAGTTAAATACTCGGCTGGAAGAATTTCGTCGTGAAGGTAAGTTACTGGAAATGCAGCGTCTGAGTGCCCGGACTCGCTACGATATCGAGTTGCTGCGCGAAACCGGATTTTGTCCCGGCATCGAAAACTATTCTCGAGCGATGGCCGGCCGAAAGGCGGGCCAGCCTCCTTATACCTTGTACGATTTCTTCCCCGATGACTTTCTGATGTTCATCGACGAATCGCATGTGACGATTCCGCAAATTCGTGCAATGTATGCGGGCGATCGCTCTCGGAAGACATCACTCGTCGATCATGGATTTCGTCTGCCGATGGCACTCGATAATCGTCCGCTGATGTTTGATGAATGGAATGCGAGACGGAATCAAATCGTATTCGTTTCTGCGACTCCAGCCGACTGGGAACTGGAACAATCGGAAGGAGAGATCGTTGAACAGATTATTCGTCCGACAGGTTTGATTGATCCGGTTGTGCATGTGCTACCTGCTCGCAGACAGGTGCCTCATTTATTGGAGCAGATTAAAGAACGTACTGCTCGCAATGAGCGAACGCTTGTCACGACGCTCACAAAACGGCTGGCGGAAGATTTGACCGGATATCTGCAGCAGGAAGGGATCAAATGTGCCTGGCTGCATTCAGAATTGGATACAATTGAACGTGTTGAGATTTTACGCGAACTCCGTGAAGGGATGCACGATGCCGTTATCGGTGTGAACCTGTTGCGGGAAGGTCTCGATTTACCGGAAGTCTCGCTGGTCGCAATTTTGGATGCAGACAAAGAAGGATTCCTGCGGAGTGAAACCAGCCTGATTCAAACGATTGGCCGGTCTGCTCGAAATGTGAATGCCGAAGTCATTCTGTATGCCGATTCTGTGACCGAAAGCATGCAATTGGCGATGGGCGAAACGAATCGACGTCGTGAAATTCAGATGGAGTACAACAAGAAGCACGGCATCACTCCGGAAACTGTCCGTAAGGCGATCAAACGAGGAATTGAAGAAGAACTCGAAGCCCGGCAGTTTGTGCAACAGGTTGGCGGGATTAAGTCGGAAACCGAGTTTGTGACACGTGAGTATCTCAATGAGCTCGAAGCCGAGATGCTCAAGGCCGCTGAAGAACTAGACTTTGAGCGGGCAGCCGAGTTGAGGGATCGGGTTGAGCAGCTGAAAGGGCGAATCGGCGAGCAGGTTCCTGCAGGCGATGCGAACACACCTGGATTTGCTAAAGGAAAAGGGAATCGACGGAAGAAGACTGGTCGAAAAGGGACGCCGATGCGGGGGCCGAAGAAAAAGTGAACTTTTTTTTTGCTGATTGTTTAAAACGAATCTGTGGTTGCGTTTCGGTCCGTCCCCAGTCACTCCTGAATGGCTGAATTGTTAATTATTCAGATTCCCATTTGTATTTCAGTGCTGAACATCTATCATTAATTCAAACAGCCGTTTGAAACATATGTATGAATCTCAATGTCTGAAATCACAAAAACTCGAATTATTGATGCAGCTGGTGAGGTCTTCGCAGAGAAAGGCTTTGAACAGGCGACGGTTCGTGAAATATGTAAGAGGGCCGACGTGAACCTGGCATCGATTAATTATCATTTTGGCGATAAACAAAAACTCTACATTGAAGCTGTCAAGCGAGCACATTGTGAAGGGGAAGAGGACGAACCGCTTCTGATTCCAGCAGAATTGCCAGCCGAGAGGAAACTTTATTACTTCATCGAGCATATGATGGCCGACATGCTGGATCGGGAATCGCCGACCTGGCATGTGGAACTAATGATGCGGGAGATGGCACGGCCAACTTTGGCTTGCACTGAGTTGGTGCAAAGTTATATCGGACCTAAGTTTTCGATATTGATGAGCATCATTGAGGAAATGGTTCCGTCAACATTAACTCTCTCGAAGAAACATCTGCTTGCATTCAGTGTAGTTGGCCAGTGTCTACTTTATCGATTTCATCGGCCCATCGGGAAACTGCTGATCGGCGATGACGAATTCGAATCTCTGTTCGATGTGAGCTATCTGGCACGACATATCTGTGAATTCAGTCTACAGGGAATTCAATCGCTTTCAGTCAGCCAGGAGACTTCATTATGAGATGGCTGGCCTGGCGGATGCTGACCGGTGACCGCACGAAATATCTGGGAATCGTCTTTGGAGTGGCGTTTGGCTCGTTATTGATCGCTCAGCAGTCTTCAATCTTTGTAGGACTGATGCGCAGAACATCTCACATAATCCTCGATGTGACGGAGCCCGACATCTGGGTGCTGGATAAGTATGGGCAGAATGTCGACGAAATCCAGCCGATGTCGTTGAATCGGCTGTATCAAGTGCGTGGAGTCGCAGGAGTAGACTGGGCCGTCAAAATGTACAAGGGACTGGTCCGTATGAAGCAGAATGATGGCGACTTTCGTCAGGCAATTCTGATTGGGATCGATGATTCGACGATGATTGGTGCTCCCAAAGAGATGATACAGGGATCAATAGCCGATCTATCGCGTCCTGATGCCATCATTATTGATGAAGCTGGTTATTCTCTAACTTATCCAAACGAGCCTGTGGAACTCGGGCGAACGATGGAAATTAACGATCATCGTGCAGTGATTGTTGGCATCTGCAAAGTAAGTGCCCCCTTTCAGACATTTCCGGTCATCTTCAGCAGATACTCTCAGGCAACGCAGTACGCTCCACGGGAGCGGAATATCATGTCGTTCGTCCTCGTGAAAGCTGAGCCTGATGTAAATAAGAAGAAACTTTGCCAGGCAATCACAGATCAGACAGGTTTGCAGGCGATCCAGTCAGATGATTTTTTCTGGTTCAATATCAACTATTACATCAGGAATACGGGAATTCCAATCAATTTTGGGATCACAGTGATGCTTGGTTTTATTGTGGGAGCCGCGATCGCAGGGCAAACATTCTATCTGTTTACGATCGAAAATCTGAAACAGTTTGGCACACTCAAAGCGATGGGAGTGACAAATGTCCGGCTATTGCGAATGATTCTGTTGCAGGCATTGATTGTTGGAACGATTGGTTATTCGATTGGAATTGCGATGGCGTGCGCCTTCTTTGAGATTACCGGTGCTTCAGGACAAGCCGATCTGAGAGGAATGTACGTCCCTTGGCAAGTGATGCTGATCACGGCAGGAGCCGTCAGTTTAATTGTGCTCGTAGCCAGTCTCTTAAGTATTCATAAAGTGCTCGTGCTTGAGCCAGCAGTTGTATTCAAGTAGCAGGTATTATCATGATTCTGAACGCAAGAACTCTGCTGGAGTGTCCATGACGATTGATTTCGCTAAGGAGGATCCCAAGCCCGCCGCGATGAATAATGCAGCGGTTCGTTGTCGAAACCTTACGAAAGAGTTTCGAGCTGGTGAGACGATTGTGCGTGCACTTCGTGGAGTGGATGTCGAGATCGGTTATGGGGAAATGACGCTTCTGGTTGGCCCGAGCGGTTGTGGCAAAACGACATTAATTTCGATCATCGCCGGTTTGCTCGATCCGACCGATGGTGAAGTCGAAGTACTGGGAGAGAATCGCAGGGAGTTGACAGGCACCCGGCTAGTCAGGTTTCA
>DOCI01000149.1:12744-13450 GCA_003503535.1 Planctomycetaceae bacterium | reverse complement strand
AAGTCAGGTTTCGTCAGAAAAATATTGGCTTTGTCTTTCAGCAATACAATTTATTACCCGCATTGGATGTAGTGGAGAATGTCTCCATCCCATTAGTCATTGGAGGAGTCTCGCGGAGTGAAGCCAAAGAACGCGCCACTGAGGTCCTCAGGAAAGTGAGTCTGGAAGATAAGATTCATGCCAGGGTGTCACAGCTTTCAGGAGGGCAGCAACAACGGGTCGCAATCGCAAGGGCACTCGTGCATGATCCGCGATTAATGGTGTGTGATGAACCGACAGCCGCTCTTGATGCCGCATCCGGACATAAAATTATGGAATTGTTACGCGAAGTCTCGATCGACAAGGATCGAGTCGTGATTGTCGTGACGCATGATAACCGTGTGTTTGACTTTGGGGATCGGGTGGTAGAAATGGCAGATGGAGTCGTGGAAAACGTAACAATAAATCAACCCTCTCAAAACAAGAGTGCCAGCAGTACGAAAGAGAATTGAACGCGCAATGAAAATTCCCATCATTCCTGTGATCGCTTTTGCAGCCATTTTGTTTGCTGTTTATCATGTGATGACTTCCCAGGGGCCTGTCTCTCAGGCAGAACCGCCCATTGAACCGGCTCGGTCTCCGTATGCGAGTAAGTTGGCCGGTGCGGGGATTGTGGAATCTCGTACTGAGAATATCGAGATTGCTGCTGATGTTTCGGGAGTCGTCG
>DOCI01000149.1:12257-12669 GCA_003503535.1 Planctomycetaceae bacterium | reverse complement strand
GTCGGGAGTCGTCTCCGAGTTGTTGATTTCTGAAGGACAAACGATTGATGCAGGGCAACTGTTGTTAAAGCTCGATGCCCGGGATGTCGAAGCGGATCTGAAAATTCATGAAGCCTCATTACAAAATGTAATGGCTCAGTATCAGCGACTCGAACGGATGCCACGCGCTGAGGAAGTTCCTCCAGCAAAGGCAGATGTCACAGAGGCGGAGGCCGAAGTACGCCAGGCGAAGGATGCCTATGAGCGTCAACAGAAGTTGAATCGAGAGAAGATCGGGACTGATGAAGAATTAGTCACTGCTCGTTCTCAGTTGGAAGTTGCTCAGGCGAAGCTGGAGAAGGCTCAGGCGGATTATCAATTAGTGATTGCCGGCACCTGGCAGCAGGATTTGCTGGTGACGGAATCCCAGGTG
>DOCI01000149.1:480-12150 GCA_003503535.1 Planctomycetaceae bacterium | reverse complement strand
GGAATCCCAGGTGCAGCAGATGCGGGCTCAGATTCAAAAGACACAAACAGAACTGGATCGACATGAAGTTCGGGCTCCAACTTCCGGTTTTCTGTCGGTGAATAATGAAACGAAATCGGTCTGGGAGGTGTTACAAATCAACAGGCGGCCTGGTGAATATGTCGGCACTCCACCCGGAGAGGCGATTGTCATTTTAGCCGATGCGGGGCCGCGACGAATTCGTGTTGATATCGATGAGCACGATTTGCCGCGGTTTGAACCGAATCAACCTGCAATCGCCTTTCCTCGTGGAGATGGGAAAACATCTTATCCACTGAGTTTTGTCAGAGTTGAGCCGTACGTTGTGCCTAAGAGATCTTTAACGGGCGACAATGCGGACCGCGTTGATACTCGTGTTCTGCAGGTAATTTACGAGTTCGAGAATAGTAACTCGCGGATTTATGTCGGGCAGCAGATGGATGTGTTTATTGATTTGAGTGAGAAGAATAAGAAGTGAATTTTGAATTTGCCGAATTCACACTGATGGCATGGATGGACACGGGTATTCATGAATATCCTTCCGTCTTTCAATAAATTCCTATTCCTTGGATTTCACCCAGTCCGTTTTTCTGTCCTGCTTCGAGAGCCAGCGACAGGCGGGGAGGGGAAGGCTTTCGTGTCCTCCTTCAAAAACAGTGATGCGTGTTTCACCGGCTTGCCTGCGGAGATAGATTCGGGTGTCGTATTCTGTAACGGGAACAATGTCGGAAGATTGGGGGTTACTCAATGGCTGCTCATTGCTCAACGTTTCGATTTCCTCTGGTGAGATTAGAGGAGCCTGCTTCTCCTGAGCAATTTTATTAAAGGCATTGATGGTGTGTACTATTGGAACTGAGCCGGTGTGTCCATCGTGAATTCCTGTGTTCAAGTCGAGTGGTAAGTCGCCCACATTTTGAATGTGAAAGATGGGGGATCTCGCCTTATATTGGGCATCGGCTTCGGGAGATTGTCCGGGAATTCCCTGCGTGCTCGCCTGAACCATACGGGCATAGTTGGAAGGTTTTCCTCCCCGGGAATGAAACCGATACCACTCGGCTAAGTCGCTGATGCCAACCCAGGCAGAGACCGCAGAGAATCGATCGGGATAATACCCCGCCATCAGCATCGACATGTGCCCGCCTCCCGAACTGCCTGCCAGATAAACCCGAGAAGTATCAACTTCAGTGGAGTCAATCACCTGCTGGATGCAGTCGAGAATATCCTGACGTGCCAACTCTGAGCCGCAGGCAGCCGGGTTATCGTTTCGACCACGAAAATTGGGATGCAGATAAATCCAGTTTCTGGCAACTGCCTGAGCAAACCACACATTGTTATTTTGCTTATAATCACCACTCCAGGAATGCAGGAAGATAAATAGTGGTGTTGGCTCCTGCATCGCTTTAGGGGGAATCCAAATCAACGCGGGTTGAGTCGAATTATCAAGCGAGCTTTGGAAAGTCATCTTAGTGAGTTTGGGTAATTCCGCAGCATTCAGATTGAACTGACCGGCAGTTGAGATAATGAGGACTGCGAAGGTCGCCAAAAGGATATTTCGTGACAAGAGAAATTGATTCGTGAGCTGAAATCGATGCATAAAATCACTACTTAATTGAGAACAGGCTTGCCTGATGTTATGAAAATCAATATTTGAATCATAAGAAAAAGAACCACGGATGGACACGGATATACACAGATAAAAATATCCGTGAAAATCGGTGTCCATCCGTGGTTAAAATTTACAGACGATTAATGCGGTTAGAGTCGATAATTGCAAACCGCAAAATACTGGTTAGGATCGGTCCAGCAGCGGTCTTCATGAAAACCGGCTATTAAAGCCATTTCTCGGAAACTGTCCATCGAATATTTATGCGAATACTCGGTACAGATCGACTCCTGTTTTTCAAAATGAAATGTTGATTCTCCAATATTGACCGACTGTTCTTTCAGACTGATCAGATGCATTTCGATGCGATGCTCTTCCGGATTGAAAATAGCCTGATGCTCAAAGGCGTCCAGATCGAAGTTCCCATCTAACTCCTGATTGATTCGATGGAGTAAATTCTTATTGAAAGCGGCGGTGACACCAGCGGAATCGTTGTAGGCATCCTCAAGAATATTCAAATCTTTGATGAGATCGTATCCAATGAGTAAGCCTCCATCTGGATCGACTAAGTTTGAAATGTTGCTCAATAGTTGAACCGCCTGTTCGGGTGCGAAATTTCCAATCGTAGAACCTGGAAAATACACCACTTTTCGATAATCCTCGTCAACTTGGTCATCCAGCTTGATTCGCTGTGTGAAATCGGCGTGGATTGGTTTGATTGTCAAATCCGGAAAATCAAAGGCAAGTTGTTCAGCCGATTTGAAAAGATGTTCTCGGGAGATATCGACCGGCATATACACTGTACTTTCAGCAACCTCATCGAGTAGCAATCGGGTTTTCCGACTGCTTCCACTTCCCAGTTCAATGAGAGCAATCTTCTCGCCGAGTGTCCGCGCCATGTCATGAGCATAGCGATCCATGATCTGACTCTCGGTCCGTGTGATGTAATATTCATCCAGATCACAAATCTGGTCGAAGAGCATGCTTCCCTGTTCATCGTAGAAGTATTTGCTGGGAAGTGTTTTGGGCTTTGAATTCAAGCCCGATATGACATCCGCATAGAATTCTGTTGTCTCCGCAGAATCCTGCAGCGTGATGGTATTATAATCAGTCATTGATCGATTTCCTCAAAATCATCTGCCGAGATATGTTGTTAGCATTTACTTTGCAAGCCGTATGCCAGAAAACTGCCAACGGGTCTCTGGTGGGAAAAAATTGCGGTAAGAGCTACGAATGTGACTGGCTGATGTTGCGCAGGAACCTCCACGCAGCACGAACTGATTGCACATGAACTTCCCATTATATTCCCCAATCGCTCCTTCAGGAGTGCGATATCCGGGGTATGCAGAATATTGAGAGCGCGTCCACTCCCAGACATCTCCAAACAGCTGCTGATAAGCCGAACCTGCCCTTTCACTCGAGCAGATTCGAGGATGATATTTCTCAGACTCCACATAATTTCCTTGAACGATCAATTCCGGATATTTGTCTACAGAGTCTTCAGCTGCAATCTCCCATTCAGCTTCTTCCGGCAGCCGACAACCGGCCCAGCGAGCATAGGCATCCGCTTCAAAATAACTGACATGCGTGACCGGTTCCTGAGCATCAATTGACCGCAAACCAGACAGTGTGAACTGTGACCAACCATCATCAGTCTTGTACCAGTACAAAGGTGAACTCCATTTTTGCGACTCGATGGCCTGCCATCCCATGGATAGCCAGAACTCAGGACGCCGGTAACCTCCCTCCTCGATGAACGCCAGATACTCTGCGTTCGTCACAAGTCGATTGGAGAGTGAGAATGATTCAACAAACTGACGATGACGAGGAAGTTCATTGTCATAACAGAACTCCCCTTGCCTGGCTCCAATTTCATAAAGCCCCTCTTCGTGGGCAATCCATTTTTGCTCCGGAGAATTACAAATCTGGTTGACTGATTTCTGAGTGTGATAAACGGGAAATAATGGATTGCAGGAGAACAGGTGCTTGAGATCTGTCAGCATCAATTCCTGATGTTGCTGTTCATGCTGCAATCCGATCTCCAGAATTCGTAATGCATTCGAATGAAGAGATTCCTTCTTCATCAACTGCAGAATATTCTCATCAATATTATGGCGATATTCGAAAATCTCCTGTACGCTTGGCCGTGTGAGTAACCCTCGATTGGCACGCGGAAACTGCTCTCCCACGCTATTGTAATAGGAGTTGAAGAGAACTTCAAAATGAGGATTCCAGGGCTCATGATTGGATAAGATTTCCTTGAGCAGAAACGTCTCAAAGAACCACGTGGTGTGGGCCAGGTGCCAACGTAAGGGACTCGCATCGGGCATCGATTGAATGACGAGATCTTCAGGCAGTAAGCCTTCGCAGAGTTTGACCGATTGATTTCGTATCGAAATATATCGCTGAATTAATTCATCTCGGGGATCATCTGTGAATTCGGAATGATGAAGAGTTGAAGTGGCGATGGCATTTTTCCTTAACTGGGTATTACATCAACCCAGAGATCCTCTGAATTGTATCGTTGTCTATATTCTTTCGATTTTATTCTGCTCTTATTCGAATACGACCCCAAATCAGAATCTGTAATCCAATTTACAATTGGTAAAATCCTGAGAAATTTCGATACTTTTTGCAGCATTAACATGCTTGCCATATTCATCGCTCAATGATTCTCTACAAATTCCCAACTCTGGTGTCCCCTGAGTGATTAGAATTTCGCTTAGAAAAATGAGCGAGTCGCTTTAACGCAATGTTCAATCAAATCACAAGAGACACTGCCATCACGACTTCATCAACTCGGAAACCACATGAGGTTCATCTCACTTACAGACTTGGATCTGAAAAGTGGAACCACAACGACGAGTTTGATATTCAGTGGCAGATTTTCTTCATTTCGCAATGGAATTTGTTATTCATGACTTCCAGATTAGTGCAGAAATCAACATTCTGAGCAGGATTGAGTGAACAGGTTTGCATTTTTCCGGCTACCATTTCAATAATGTAACAGTAGCTATTTTTTTCACCACAAACATAAAACGAGTGAAGGAGGGATCCACCATGATGCCCGCCATCGGATATGCCGTTCGCCGTGAGAATCGGTTTATCTTGACCGACCCGAAACTGAACGCCGCAGAAATTACATTTGAACATGCCGACCTCCCCCTCTGGACAAAAAACTTCATCGGCGGGGACGAAATTGATTATGTAGCCGTCCATGCACTGAAACTTTCAGTCGGCAGTCCCGATCCTCCGGGACGCGAGTACCTTGAAACGTTGAAGCAAGTGGCGATTGAAAATAACGCTACCTCAATCAGTGATCACCTCGGCTTCACCCGTGATGGAGACGATGGCGTCGAGATGGGGCACTTCGCACCTGTTCCGCTCACTCCAACTGCCTTGGATGTGACCTGCCGAAATATCAATTATGTTCAGGAGTTTCTGGCACCGTTTCCTTTTTACATTGAAACGATTGCGTATCTGTTTCAGCTCGAGGGGACGATGACTGAGCCGGAGTTTCTGATCGAGATGTTTAAGCGAACCGGCTGTGGCTGGTTGCTCGATGTCACCAATGTCTACGCCAACGCTCGAAACTTCGGATTCGATGCGAAAGAATTCGTCGCCGAAGTCATGCCGCATGCTTCACGCGTGCAAATGCACCTGGCGGGGGGCTTCTGGGATGAAGAACAACAACTCTATTTCGATACGCATTCACAGCCGATTCCCGATGATGTCTGGGAGTTGTATGAATACTCATTGAATCTGGGCAAAGGGAAAGTCGATGCCGTGTTTATTGAACGGGATGCAGAATTCCCTGGTGAACAGGAGTGGCGTCGGGAATTGCACAAGATGTACGACATCGCCGATGCCTCTTCAAAAGGACAGGCATTCGCAGGGAGTGCAGGATGAACTTACCCGAAAAGAATATGACCGAAGAAAATATGACCGGGGAATCAAAGCCGCTCTCACCCGAAGCCGCTGAGATGCAGTATCGAGATATGATTCAGAAAGTCGCCCGGGCGATTGCCCAGAATCGAACCGACGATGTCCTGCCCTACCTCGGCAAGAAATATGAAGCCAGGCACGTCGAAATGTTTATCGATGGAAATTACGATAAGCGAATCGATGTGCTTATCAGGCTCATGCCCTTTGTCTCGGAAGATGAGGACTTCGAAAACTTCGAGGAACTGGCGATGCAGTTTGCCGATTCGAAACAGGTTCGCTCTTACGAGGGCAGCACCGAAGAGTGTGATGCGATGCTCGAATGGCTGGAGGAAACTCAGAATCTGACACTCGAGCAGCAGGACACAGTGGCTTGTCAGCGGGCACGTTACGATGTCGAACATCAGGCACGTGCCAATCGCTCAAAGCATATTCGCTTTCAGGAACTGGTGACTGTCGCAGTCGAACTTCTTGAACAATTGGGTGATAACGATGAATTAACAATTCATGTCAACCCGGCTGTCAGCTGGTCCTATCTGAAATCGAAAAAGTTCCTCGATGAAGATGAGAGCCCGCCGGTCTCAGCCTTATACTACGCCGATGACGATGAAGTTCGCACCGCCATGTTCGAACCGGCTGGCCAGATTCTATTGGATCGCCTCATCGATCTCTCGCCCTGTCATTTCTCTCAATGGGCGGCATTAGCAGATGAAATTGATACTGCTGAACTCAAAGAATTCGCTATGGGATTGACGCAACTCCATTTGATCGCTTTCAGTTAAATAGAATTTGAGGCGAGCCGAGTCAGTCATGACTCGGGTATTGTCACGATCATTGTGCACCCACTCAAAAATATTTCTCTATGCTCATCTGCAGCCACTGTTGCAGAACCTGCTATGGCTCGTCGACGGATATCGACTGAAGAAACTCAACAATTACGCCAACGGATTGCCCGCGAGGCGGCTCGTTTGATTGCCCGTGGTAAAGTTCGCAACTTTCACACGGCTCGTATGCGGGCCATGCGCTGGCTCAGTCAACAGAAGTTGACATCAGCTCAGGTCCCGACTCAGGAAGAGGTGATGCAGGAACTCGATCGGATTACCTCCGTCAGTGATGCTTACCGCAATGAAGGGCTGCAGTACCTGATCGACGAAGTCGCCAGTCTGCTCAAACTCTTCAAGCCATTGCTTTACATCGATGGCCAGGCAATGCAGTCACCCGACACTCCGCTTTGCCACTGGATTGTTTCACAATTTCCCAACACTTTAAATTTTAATCTCGATCCCATCGAACCTCCTGACTGGACCACGGAGGCGTATCAATTCAGCAATGGAATCGGACATCAAATTTATATCGATCCGACTCTGGAAAGCACGGATCAAATCACTCGGGAATTGAATGGCCAGAATGTGACTTTTCACGAACGCACCGTTAACAATACATCTGCACCGGAAGAATTCCCTGAGGATCTTAGCTGGTCCGATACATTTCGACCGTTACTCGAACGACTCGAAAGTTTTCACTGGGATTATGCCGAGCACCCCGAAGGCGATGCCCTGTACCATTCGCTGCAGGTTTATGATCTCGGACGAAATTTGCACCCTTACGATGTCGAATTTCAATGGGCCTGCCTGCTGCACGACATTGGCTTTGTTGTCGATCCCCGTTTGCCGGAAGAAGCAGCTTTGCGTGTGCTGGCGGGCCGCGTGACCGAACGTGTCGAGTTTCTCGTGGGCAATCTTTCCTCTGCCCACCGCTTTTTGAAACACGAAACGCAGGCGAAATCGCTACGAAAATCCGAAAGTTTCGATGAACTCCTCGACCTCGCCCGCTGCGATCGTGATGGCCGTCAACCCGGGAAAGTGGTTCCTACACTCGAAGATGCCCTGGAGCAACTGGAGTCGCTCGAAGAGGATTGGTCTTACGAGCCAACTGAATGATTCATGGCTTCCTGTTCTTCTTCCTGGATTCTTCCTTCCAGTTCTCACCATTGTCTGCTGGCATTGATTCCTGCCAGTCGACAACCTGCTTTTTCAGCCGATTGACGATTTCCGAATTAGCAGCCGCAACATTCCTCGTTTCACCCCGATCATTCTTCAGATCGTACAATTCTGCCTGACTGCCATCATATTCACACAGAAGTTTCCAGTCCCTATCCCTGACTGCCAGATCCGGCAGATCTTCAACGCCGTAAAAAGAATCTCGATCGGGTGGACGCCTGAAATAAATCGGCTGCTGGCGTGACTGATCAGATTGACCGAGTAAGACGTCCGCCAGATTTTCCCCATCAAAATCAACATTCTTCGCCGGCTCGGTTCCTGTAATCTCCAGCAGGCTGGGAACCAGATCGATTGCCGTAAAAACGGATGTTTGGTTCACACGGCCTTGAACAGACTTCTCCATCAATCCCGGCCCCCAGGCAATCAACGGTGAGCGAATTCCCCCCTCATACAACATCGTTTTATGTCCACGAAATGGACCAGCGGAACCTGCTCCAGGTTCGGGGCCGTTGTCAGAACAGATCAAAATCAATGTGTTTTGCTTCAACTTCGGATCACTCGTAATCACTTCAAACAACTCGCCGAGTTGCTCATCCATTGTTTCGAGTACACCGAGATACAACTCCCGTTTTGAGCCATCACCGCGACGAGCTTCCGGGGGATACCAGGGGCCGTGTACATCATCGGGCCAGAGGTTGATATAAAACGGTTTGTCCTGCCGCTGGCTTTGCCGAATGAATTCGATAGCGGCCTTGGTGAATGACTGCGTGACGAGTGAGCGATCGACCCATTCGATTGTGCCGCGACCCAATGTATCAGACCCCAGGGCATGTCTTTTAATCGGTTTGCCATTATGAGCATCGCACAAGGCCAGCACGCGGGGACCAAGGCCTTCGAAGTTAGTGAGCGATTTGTCGAAGCCATAATCTGTAATCAGCGGAGCTTCGCCGACATCCCGCTGTCCACCCAGATGCCATTTCCCGAAATGCCCCGTCGCATAACCCGCTTTGTGCAACATGTTCCCCAGCACTGGAGCATCGAGATCCAGCCAGTTTGCCACTCCTCTGCTTTTATTCAAAGCTCGGGAGGCCAGATACGAATTGATTTGCCATCGCTGCGGATATTGTCCCGTCGTAATCGCTGCTCGAGAAGGAGAGCAGATGGGGGAGTTTACATAAAATTGTTCAAACCGAATCCCCTCCCCGGCCATTCGATCGATATGCTCGGTTGTTGCATCTCGATTCCCAAAACAGGAAAAGTCTTCCCAGCCCATGTCGTCAATAAAAATCAGCACAACGTTTGGCTGTGATTCTGCATTGCTCGAATTGAGTGGTATCAGCAAGAAAGCGACTAAAACTACACAATTCAATAAGCGTGGCATCATTTTCTCCTGAAAAACTCTTGAACGCATCAATTAAAACTTATCAAGTTTAGGGGGAAAATTCATCGACACCTCTGACATTTCTCAGAAGAGTTGACAATAATCCGGAGTCGGTCATCCTGAGAAAATCGTATTCGTGTATTCGTTATCAATTGCAAGATTCAGAGCATATTCAAAAATGAACTGCAGCGTCCGGCAGGAGCAAACAGAGCGTTCTCCGGGCATGGGTGTCCAAATGGCTGCAGAAACCATATGAAATGGTCTTGTTGCAAAGATGTGAGAAAAACCATGCTCAGCGGTCCCCTCTTAACTGCCGACGAATTCCTGGATCGCCGTTTCTCCCTGCCGGAAAGTGGGCAATGGGCCGAGTTGCACGCGGGGGAAGTGCATTTGTTTCAGCCGCCCGATCTCGATTTTGGCAACGCGGTGCTGAATCTCTCGAAACTCTTTGCCGACTATGTTCAGCAGTATCAGCACGGCTATCCCTGTTTCGATTTGGGGCTGTTGATGGAAACCGCACCCGATACCATTTTCTTTCCCGCGGCCTGCTATTTTCTGGATGGAAAGCGATTCACCGAAACCGATAAAGCGATCACAGAAACCATTCCGTCTCTGGTGATCGAACTCGCCTCGACGGGCGATCGCAAGCAGGTCATGTTGCGGCGAATCGAAAACTATCTGGCCTGGGGAGTGCAGGAAGTCTGGGTGCTTGAACCAAAAGCCCAGCAGGTGACTGCCGTCAATCCGCAAACCGGCGAAGTCACTTTTCAAGAAGGAGAGCGGCTGATCTCCAATCAACTTCTCCCCAATTTTCAATGTGACGTCGAAAAACTCTTTGTCGAACCAAGCTGGTGGAATGCGATGTGAATTATCGAAGTGAGATTATGGGTGGCGGGGCGCTCCACCTTAACTCGTAGATTGGGTTAGCGGAACGCGTAACCCAACACCTCGGAGTACACATTAATTCTGTGATTCCCCGTCCATTTATTGTTGGGTTACGCTACGCTAATCCAACCAACGGAATTGGCAACTAAGGGAATTTTAAGTGGCAGCCGTGGCAATCTCTGAGGCGGGAGCTTCAACAGGTTTTTGTTGTGGGCGATCGGGAGCGAGGATTTCCATCACGCTGCGAATCATGGCAGGGACATTCAAGACGATCGCCACGATTGTCGCAAACATCAGAATGCCGACGGCACCTCCCGCATAGGATCCGTTCCAAATGGTACTGATCGTCGAAATCGGATCGGTGATCTGCAGCAGGCTGTACGGGGGATTGTAGTTGTCGTAATAATCCATCGCCGAGAGGATCATGTGGGGCATGATCGAGGCAATTGCAAAGATGATGATCAGCAACGTTCTCGCGTGCATTGGCTTAAGTTCGTTCGAGATCTTTAGCAGCCGCCGCGAAATCATGCTACCCAGGCACATGTAGATCACCATATAAGATACGATTGCAAAACTGACCTGGAGGAATTCACTATCAATACTCGTCAAAAATGGCTGCACAACAAGCATAATTCCCATCAGAAGTAACAGATTCAACAGGACAAGAATCAGGCCGCGTGTTCCGCCCGGCATGAAGGGAACGAGGAACAGTCTGAGAATGCCGCGTTGAGGCAGATCCCGACGGATTCGCCGCGAGAGATAATCGCGTTCCATCGTAATGAAGAACCCGAATATTCCCCAGTGGATGAGTGTTAATATCACGATGATCGCAAAGACTTCGTCATCAATTGAAGTTCCCATAAACCAGGCGTAGCCCACTGTCACCGCCCACACCAGCAGCATTTGAGCCGTTGCCACCAGTCGAACGCCAGTCGACTTATTTCCCGACTCATACATCAACTGGGAAATGGTAATCTGCAGGAACAGAAAGAAGTACGAAATCCCGATCAGTAAAAAACAAACCAATACGGCAAAGAACTCGGGCTCAGCTGTAATTTCTCCCTGCAGCATGGCGAATGAAAATCCCATCATCGAACAGAACGCCATCACCAGGCCACCGACAATAAATAGCGAACTGAGTGTCTGAATCTGGCGATTTTGTCCTACTGTGCTGAGCATCAGTGTGAACGTGCAAAGCAATATCGAAACGCCCAGCAAAACGAGCAATAAAACGCTTGTCCCGAACAGGTCAAACCCCTGCAGCAACGACGTAAAGGCGATAAACGGAGCGATCGCTGAATAGTAGACGAGAATCTGCACGACAGAATTGGAAAGCTTTCCGAGCACAATCTGCCGCGGCGTCAGCGAAGTGATACTCAGCAATTCGTAGGTTTGCGAGTCCTGCTCCGTCAGTAAGCTGCGAAAGGCTCCAAAGGGGACAATCACAAGCACGGCTGCACTCAGTACTAAAAAGAACGCCTGAAAGAACTGCCGACTTGGCGTACCATACTCAAGCGACATCCCGGCCATCGCAACACCGAACATACAGATCAGCCAGGAGGCGATCAGCAGCAGCATGAATGTCGCCACAAATGACCGACTCTTCAACGCCTGACGAGTCTCCTTCACCAGAATCGGATTCATCCAGTCGCTAAATCGCTCAATCGGCGAATCTGTCATCTGCAGTACACTCATCTAGCCTACCCGTTCAAAAAACAGCTGTGGTTGTCAAAAAAACGAATTGAAACAAATCAATGTGGGTGGCACGTCCCAGAACGAAGTGATGGGCGTGGCGATTACAAACGACCACACCCTTCGCTTTGCTCAGGGTCGTGCCACCC
>DOCI01000149.1:0-369 GCA_003503535.1 Planctomycetaceae bacterium | reverse complement strand
TTGCTCAGGGTCGTGCCACCCTGATCTGCAACTCATTGAACAATAGAATGTTGAAGACATCAATAAAGATTATGCCCAATTTGACCAGACAATGCACCAGAGTAGAATAATTTGATATAATCAATCTCAGATGTTAATACGGAAATCCGCGAGCGTCGATCAATTTTTCTGCCGTGATTTCCTGAATAACAAAGAAAATCCTCCCACCTTACGATCGTTGTTTTCCCATGAAATCTCTCCTCCGAATTTCAACAATCATGCTCACTTTCGCAGTACTTGCGATGCAAGTAAAGGCTGCTGAACCAGCAAAGATCAGTTTCAATCAGGATGTCCGTCCTATTCTTTCGGACCGCTGTTATTTCTGTCACG
>DOCI01000310.1:4118-6218 GCA_003503535.1 Planctomycetaceae bacterium | reverse complement strand
TAAGGAAATCCGGTTTCCAATTGAAACAGGGTTTAATTCCAGAGGAATCTCAATAAAACTCCTTGCCAGTTAATAACTGATACGCCTCTGCATATTTCTGACGGGTATTATCGACGACCTCCTGAGGTAACTCCGGCGGTGGGGAATTGCGATCCCAATCAGTTTGCAGCAGCCAGTTACGGACATACTGTTTGTCGAATGAAACTTGTGTGCGTCCTGGTTCATAATCGTCCGCTGGCCAGTATCGGGAACTGTCGGGAGTGAGCACTTCATCAATCAGTATGATTTCTTCCTCTTTTTCTCCCGGTGCGAAGATCCCAAATTCAAATTTTGTATCCGCGAGGATCAAACCTCGTTTACGGGCATAGTCGGAGGCCCGCTGGTAAAGATCGAGACTTTTGGAGCGAATGGTATTGGCGGTCTGTTCGCCAATTTCTGAAATCACCTCATCAAACGAGATGGGCATATCGTGACCACTGGCGGCTTTGGTTGAGGGTGTAAAAATGGGAATGGAAAGCCGATCGCTTTCTGTTAAACCCGCAGGCAGGGGAACTCCACTGACGAGTCCCGTTTTCTGATAGTCCACCCACCCGGAACCCGAAAGATACCCCCGCACAACACATTCAATGGGAATGACGTTTGTCTTTTTGACTACCATACTCCGCCCCGCAAACTGGCTGAGGTCGGTGTCCGGTGGAATCGGCAACGTATCGGGATCGGTTGACAACAGATGATGGGACCCGCCGAGCAGTTCAAACCAGAACAGACTCAATTGCGTCAAAATACGGCCTTTGTCCGGAATTCCGGTCGGCAATATCCAGTCAAACGCACTGATGCGATCAGTGGCCACCAGTAAGAGTCGATCGCCAAAATCATAAACATCACGAACTTTGCCCTGATGCTTCGGGATTCCGGGGAGGTCCGTTTCGAGAATCGCAGTCATGATAAACCCTGAACAGTATATTTTTGACAAAGACAGACTTTGAACGCTTCATCAAGCTGGTGCTGAAAGTACAGACATTTGGACACTCTCCCCCTGCGAGAAAGAATATTGTGTGCTGTGTGCCCTAAAACCAGATCGATTCTGCGAAATAATTTTGTGTGCGAGATGAGTGTTTGAAATCGATTCCCATCGTATCGATCACTGCCCTTCTTGAACAAGGCTCACCCTGAGACTACAATTTCTGATTGCTGCTCCATTGTAATTTGTGAGTGGAAATTTTGACAAATCACCTTCATGAATGGCCCCTCATCCATTTCTGGTGTTTATACTGTCAGATGCGAGGTGAAAGTTCACTTCTTCAATTTCTGGAATTTTATCGATCATTAAGACTTCGCTTCGCGGTGTCGACGGGGAATACGGACCATGGGCTTGATGCGGTTCGATCTGGGTTCGGACGCCATACTCGCGCACAAAGAGCGCTTCGAGCACGCTTTTGTCACCAATTATGATGGAGCTGTTTTCCCGACACGAATCGAGATTCACGGACAGCATCTGCATTGTATTCGTAAAAAGTCGGATTCCGGGAAGTTGAATATCTCCTGGCCCGTTTCCGGTTTTGGGACTCCGATCCTGCGAACCACTTCGCTGAATGAACGGGACGTACCCTATGTCCTGGCCGTCGAACTGGCCCGGGGACAGATTTGCGAAATTAAAGATCAGGCAGCCTCCTGGGAACATGCGGGCATGTTGTTGCCCGAACAGTATTATTCACTTTATAAGGATGCCTTTCGCGATTTTGTCCTGTCCACTTTTGAACAGGACAATCCTGCTCTGGCGACGGAAATGGCCAACATAGCGCTGGCAAAAATTTGTCATGCAGAAGACGTCCTGACCAAATCCTATGTCACACAGCGGATGCAGGTCCGTCGGCAGCGGTTCGCTCATCCTCCCGCTCTCATGGGGTGTGATCTCGGGACAATTCCCGTTTCAGAAATTCCTGAAGGCTACCTGAAAGCCTTTCGAGCCGCGACGATTAACCTCGACTGGAAAGCCATCGAATCTGAAGAAGGAACTTACCTCTGGGATGTGCACGATGAGCAGGTCGAATGGGCGGTACAAAACAAACTGGTTCTAAGGGGCGGTCCACTCCTCAATTT
>DOCI01000310.1:0-3953 GCA_003503535.1 Planctomycetaceae bacterium | reverse complement strand
GGTTACCCGACTGGGTCGGCAACTGGAAACACGATATTCTCAATTTACAGAGTTTCCTGAGCGATTATGTCGAGACGGTCGTCACGCGATACTCCGGGAAAATTCGGATGTGGGAAGTCGCCTCGCACGTGAATACCGGCGGCTTATATGGTTACACCGAAGACAATATGCTCGCATTGACGGCTCGAATGATCGATGTCGCCCGTCAGGTGGATGATGACTCCCAGGTGTTCGTACGCGTCGACCGTCCCTGGGGAGATTATCAGGCCAAAGGAAAACATCGACTCACTCCCTGGCACGTGGCCGACGCATTGCTCCGCTCCGGCATGGGACTGGCGGGGATTAATCTCGAGTTGGCACTCGGTTATGAACCGGGAGAAAACGATTCCCGCCGACTGCTCCGATTTTCCAAATTACTCGATACCTGGGGTACATTCGGCGTCCCTTTGCACATCACACTGAATTGCCCTTCGGCTTCTGGTGTCGATCCTCTGGCCCGCATGAAATTCAAAGTCGATGCCAGCCCGAATTCACAGGTTGGTACGGAAGACCATCAAGCCGAATGGATTACAAATCTACTTTCGATGATCATGGCCAAACAACCCGTGGTCGGCATCTTCTGGGGCAATTTGAGTGATGCCTATCTGCATCGCTATGCCCATGCCGGATTACTCGATGCCAATCAATTACCAAAGCCCTTGTGGAATAGTCTCACGGGAGAGCCCGGGACTGATACCTGGTATGATATCAAAGCGATCGGTGGTCGATAATACGATCAACGCAACCTTTCTCTGATCATGAAACGGCTATGATCGAGGAAGAGGAACTGCACCACAAACGCGGTAACCATTTAAAAATGGTCTAACTCTGATCAATGAAATGAAGTGAGATTTCCGGATGCGAATTGCGATCGCACAATTGAATCCTCTTGTGGGAGATTTACAGGGAAACTGTGAAAAGATTCTCGATGCCGCCCAGGCTGCGTCCCGTGCGAATGCCGAACTTCTGATCTGCCCCGAACTGATTGTCTGTGGCTATCCTCCAAAGGATCTTCTGCTCCGATCCGGATTTGTGACCGCATGTGATCGAGCGGTACAAATTCTTGCCAGACAACTGCCTGCTTCACTGGGAGTATTGATCGGGCATCCCACGCACTGGAATCAACCGGACGGCTTGAGTGCCAATGCAGCCAGCCTGCTGTATCAGGGAAAAGTTCAACAGACGATCAGCAAAGGTCTGCTGCCGAATTACGATGTCTTCGACGAGCGCCGCTATTTCCGACCCGCCCAATCGGTTGAACCGATGAAGTTCGCAGGCAAAACACTAGGCGTGCATATCTGTGAAGATGCCTGGTTCGGTCAACCGGAAACATTTTATCACGAACGCCCCGCCTGTGAATTTGATCCCGTTGCAAGGTTGATCGAACAGGGAGCGGAAATCCTGATCAATCTGTCTGCCAGTCCCTTTGAAATCGACAAACTGACGCGTCGTCATCGTTTGATGGGAGCCCATTCCCGCAAAGGAAAAATTCCGAGCATCTTTGTGAATCAAGTCGGTGGAAATGATGATCTCGTCTTTGATGGCGGAAGTTTTGTGCTTGGTTCCCAAGGGGAATTACTGCATCAGTCTCCCAATTGCGAGGAACTTGTCGAGATCATTGAGCTTGAGAAACTGACCGAAAAAACCATCGACTGGAATCAATACTCGCGTTCCCAACAGCTTTATGAAGCCCTTGTTCTCGGGTTGCAGGATTATGGATTGAAGTCTGGGTTTCGCGAATGCGTGCTGGGATTATCGGGAGGGATTGATTCCGCAGTTGCCAGTTGTCTGGCCGCTGCGGCTTTCGGGCCAGAGAATGTCCACACCTTAATGATGCCTTCACGTCACAGTAGCGATCATTCCGTAGCCGACTCTGTATTGCTGGCAAAGAATCTGGGAATCGAAGCGATTGTCGTGCCGATTGACGATATTCACCGGGCTTATGAACAGACTCCATTCGTTAAAGACGACCTGTCCAGTCAACCTTCAGGCTTAGCCGATCAGAATCTACAGGCCCGCATACGGGGAGCCCTG
Source organism: Planctomycetaceae bacterium (assembly GCA_003503535.1). Lineage (GTDB taxonomy): Bacteria > Planctomycetota > Planctomycetia > Planctomycetales > Planctomycetaceae > Rubinisphaera. The sequence goes on along the minus strand of DOCI01000310.1, from coordinate 1,880 downwards.
GTTATGATTCGCAGCAATCGTCACGGCTGGTTGCCGCTGGCCACTGGAAACAAAAGTGAATTAGCGGTTGGCTACTGCACTCTTTATGGCGACATGGCGGGTGGCTTTGCAGTCCTGTGTGATGTGCTGAAAAAAGATGTCTATGCCATCGCGAGATATATCAACAATCGGGCGGGCCGTGAGATTATTCCTGTCAACATTATTGACAAAGCCCCCAGTGCAGAACTGGCTCCCGATCAATACGATCATGACTCCCTCCCTCCCTACCCTGTGCTCGATGGCATTCTCGAACTACTGATTGAACAGGAGCATTCGTTGAATGAGGTTTCACAACATTATCCCGAAGAGACCGTTCGCTGGGTGCTGCAGAAACTGGATCGCAATGAGTTCAAGCGTCGTCAGATGCCGCCCGGTATTAAGCTGACACGCCGTGCGTTTGGCAGCGGTCGCCGCATGCCGATGGCCGCCCGCATGACAACCTTCGCCGAACCTCAACCCGGAGGGCAGGATTCGTGAATGAGATCTCTCAACCTGCCTGGCTGCCGGCATTGCGAAATCTGGATAACAGGGCGCTCTCGCAATGTTTTGACGAGTACCGTTCCCGGTTGCGGCAAATCGTTTCCTTTCGTCTGAATCCACGACTTTCCACACGGATGGATACGGATGATGTGTTACAGGAAGCCTATCTGGCTGCTGCTCAGCGACTCGAGCATTGCGATACGACGTCTGCTCAGTCGGTTTTCATCTGGTTGCGATTGATTGTGCAACAGACGATTGTCGACTTGCATCGCAAACATGTCAAAGCCGCAGGGCGGGATGTGCAACGGGAAGTGAGGGCAGATCGCACCGATCCCGGGACTTCGGGCTGCATCGCCAGCCATTTGATTGCCCAGGTCAGTTCGCCGAGTATGTCGATGAAGCGCGACGAAATGAACACCCGGCTCATGCAGGCACTCAATCAAATGGAAGCGACCGATCGAGAAGTCCTCGCCCTCCGCCATTTCGAAGAACTGACCAATAACGAAGTGGCCGAAACGCTGCAGATCTCCGTCAAAGCAGCCAGCATCCGCTATATTCGAGCCCTCAAGAAACTAAAAACAGCCATGGATTCCCTCACCGAATTCAAAATGGATTGGTAAGGCTGGCTTTGCGGCACGCCCAGAACGAAGTGATGGGCGTGGAATCGTCGATTCACACATCGTCAACCACGCCCTTCGCGATGCTCAGAGCGTGCCACCCGCTAATTTTGAAGTCCAGGATGTGACCAAGGAAGAAAATAGAGACCGAGAAAAATCCATGGGATGAAGAATAACGCCGAAACACTTAGAAGAATGACCGTTATAAACAGACTGTGCAACGCCCTGTCGAGATATTCTCCCTCATTTAATGCGGTTTTCAATAAGAGTCCTTCAATCAGAACCATTATACAAAGGCATAAAACGATCCAAGGACCATATTGGAATATCGCCATAAAAAGTGTGAGTGACATTTTAGAGAGCACTTCATCCAGTGCAGATGTCCAAGCAGAGCAGTAAATCATCAGGACTTGGCAGAAGGTCCCCCAGAATAACAGAGGGCATAAATACGATTTCCATTGTAACTGAGAGTAATGATTGGGCATGAAATACTGACTCACTTTGAACTACAGATATTCACCATCATTTTACAGTCTGCAACGAATCCTGCAAAATGTCTTGGAATTCCACAAGTGCCAATGCCTGACCTGCGGCTTTCCGCTTTCCGCCCTCGGCTTTCCATCCCCCTGTCCCCTCCAGAGCCAGCTTTCCGTTTTAAAGAGTGAGAGGCAGCACAACGCGGCCTCAACACAACAAAAACAACATCACTCTAAGGAACAAAATCATGTCACGCTTCACACTCAC
>DOCI01000236.1:22792-23418 GCA_003503535.1 Planctomycetaceae bacterium | reverse complement strand
CCTCGATCCTTCACCTCAATCGTATTCAGACGCTCCGTCCAGGTCAGATCCCCCTCATCGAGCACCACCGTCAACGACAACGGCGTCGGCGAGGTCCCATCGACCAGCACCAACTCCGCATCCCGCAAATTCCTCACCAGATTTGAAACCGCCATCTATTCCCCTTCTCCAGTTAACTGAGCCAACCCGCGACTGCTCACCAGCATGTGCGTCAAGTCCCCACCGAGCACCCGCTGTTCAATCCGCGATAAATCCCGCACTTCCGTTTCCCCCATCCGAGCCGCACCAATCACAGGCTGGCCCGACAAGGTCCCATCCCGTACCATCCACACCGATCGAGACAACACTTCCCGCACTGCATCGACCACCGTGTGCACCTTTTTCAAGTCCGTATCCCGCCGCACAAAACAATGCACATCGACAAAAAATCGCACCATCTGCAAACCGACTTGAGACCGTTGCACTTCGCGAATTACTGGCGTCTGCAACTCCACCCAGCAGTCCCAATCCGACGCATCGACCTGCATCCCCGGAAAGATCGTCGGGCAATCTCCTGCAAACTGATCATCCCAGAACGCCGAAAAACTCTGCACCAGATTCCTGCAACCCAACTGCACCATCAGAAG
>DOCI01000236.1:22081-22601 GCA_003503535.1 Planctomycetaceae bacterium | reverse complement strand
CGACATTTAAAGCTCGACAGAGCCCTCGAAAGTCGCCCGAGCAATCTCCTCACCCACAATGTCTGCACCCTGGCTTCGATTCTTATCCAGACTTCGTCTGACACTTCCCGTCCCACTCCGCCCCCGGCTGCCATACTCAACAAACGGCTCATATTCCACGTAATTAATCGCCTCAACTTCCGTCTGCTCAACCTCCTCAATCACCGAGGCTTCCCCTTCTCCACCCGCAGCACCCGCCCCATCTCCTGTCGTCAACCCGAGTGCACTCAAAGCCGCACTCCATCCCGCCCGAGACCGCCCCGTCTCAACCGGATGCTCTCCAATTATACCCCTCAACACCAGTTGACCCACTTGAACCAGACCCCGCCGCCGACCTTCCCGAATTCGTCCCCGCCCAGCTTGCAACCTCGCCAGCAACGACTCCAAATCCGACTCCACTGAAACACTCATGTCAACTCCGTAAGGTCCGCAGTACGTACCAACTTAAACCAGTGCCCAGGCGAGCCGAGCCAGTCATGGC
>DOCI01000236.1:21430-21878 GCA_003503535.1 Planctomycetaceae bacterium | reverse complement strand
ATTCCCACGATCCCTGTGCGTTCACCGCCTCTACCGTCGACGAACCGTCAACTGAACCACCCCCAACACCTGCTCAAACCGAAAATCCACAATCGCATACTCCTCCCCCTCCATCACCACCCGATCCGTCAATGAAGGACAATCCTCCGGCAGCTCACTCACACGAATCACCAACTCCATCAAGCCGGCTCGCGACTGTCCATCCGCTACATCGAGCCGCTGCTCATCCACATGCCCAGGCATCGCCAGCAATTCCACATCCGTCAGCTCTTCCTCAACCACCAGCGACGCCGCATCAACACTCGACTCCACCACGCGATACACAACCGCTTTCCCAAAATCAGCAAACACCAGACTCAAATCACTATTAACAATCGCATTCAACATCATTCGTCTCCTGACAGTAGGGTCCGCTGTGCGGATTAATTTATTTTTAAGGGTGGCTGGG
>DOCI01000236.1:14235-21398 GCA_003503535.1 Planctomycetaceae bacterium | reverse complement strand
GCAGCGAAGCGAAGCCCCCAGAAGATCCGCTCTTTAATCACTCCCCATGCCCTAACCCATTCCGGTGCGCGAGCAATCCCCCTGCGAAACCTCCCACCCAGGCTCCGCCAATTCCTGCCGCTTCAACTTCTCCTGCACCAACTCTTCGTAATGTTTCCGAGCCAACATCAACGCCTTCAAATTCGCGCCGCGATCCACACTCGCTTTCGGATCCGTCCCCACCGCATACTTCAGAGCCGACAATTTCCCTTCTCGAACCAGATTCAAAATATCCAGATCAATCTGCTCCAGAATTCCATAGACAGCTTCAACACTCAGCTCAACTCCCGCGACCCCCGACAAATCTTCCAAATCACTCATCCCACCCCCCATATGTTGTGCACCAGTACCGGATAACCTCGTAGGGTGCGTCCTGACGCACCATGCTCCCGATGTGGCTCCATCATTGATGCAATACTCTCATGTGTATGTGCCACTGCTGGCTTACCCAGTAGTGCTCTTCAATGACCCGAAACCCGACTACCGAACCCCGCCAACTCCTCCTGCTCCCGCAACCGCTCATAAGCCAACAGCTCCATCTGATCCTCATACCGCATCGCCCAGAACTGCTCCGCCGAAAGCGACATCCGCTCACACACCCGCAGCACACAATACGCCAGGCTGCGAAGTGTGTTGAGATCCGCCTTCGACTCCCCGTTCAGAAAAAACCAGCACGGCTCTCCTGGACATGATCCCCCGCCAGGTGACTCAACTCCGCCACCCGATCACAAAACCAGATCACATCCCCAGACGACCAACCCGCCTGCTCCAACTCCGCATGAAACGCATCCGCAAACGAAACCCAGGATTCCCGCGAACTCGGGACCTGCGTCTCAAACTCATACCGCGCGTCTCCCCGCAAACATTCCCACACCACCAGCACAGCGACTCGCTGATGATACTTCTCTAACTCCAACAAATACTCAGCCGCCGACTCATCCCGCTGCAAAACCGCCAGCCCATCCCCGTCACGCAACACCCGTCCCTGAGAATCCCGGCTCACCTTTGTTGGAGCCGTCGGCTGCAAAATTCCCCGCTCCCGCAACGACCGCTGAAAACTCAACGGGAGTGGACGAATCTCCATTTCCCAAGCCGTCCCATCAGGCCGCGACAAACTCACCCCCCGACAAAACTCCCCCACCACCTTCTTCCCACAAAACTTCATCCACGTCTCCTTTTGAATGCCCAGTGTCCAGAGCCCAGAGGCCCGTTTATTGAAAGCCGAAAGGGGAAAGCGGAAAGCCGAGGGCTTCGGAACCACTGCAACAATTTCCCCTATGTCGGCTTTCCGCTTTCCGCCATCCGCTTTTAAAAAAGCCCAGTGTCCAGTGGCCAGTGACGAGAGGACTTCGAGTCCCCATAAAACACACTGGCCACGAGCCTCTCGACACTGGCCCCTAACTCGCCACTCCATTCACCTTCGTCACATAAGCCGTATCCACAGCCGAAATTCCCCCGAAGTAGCGCGCCTTCACACGCAGCACAACATCCCGCTCGAAAGCCGCTTCACTTTCTGAGCGTTGCAGGAACGTCTGCACTGGCCAGATTTCCGTCCACACAAACTGACGCTTGAAATCACCCAGGTACCAGTCCCGATTCGCCGTCCCGCCCTGCTCATCAATGAACGGCGAACTCAGAACATTCAGCATTCCACCGAACGGATTCGCAATCGTCATCTCGCCATCGCTACTGATGAGAGTCACTTCCGTCGCATTCACGATGCTGCGAGCCGTCCCCCGTAACGCTTCCGGTACCAGCACATACTTGGCCGGAGCAATCACCGGACGCGAAGTCCCATCCATCCGATCATCCCGCACTTCCGTCGCCCGGTAATGCAGCACCTCTTCAACATCCGTCCAATCCACCAACGGCACCGCCGCATCAAAATCAGTTGAGGTCGTATTCCCTTCCCCCACCCAGTTCCGATGCGAACCATCCGTCGCATACAACGCACTCCCGCTCCCGTTCGGTCGATACACATAGTTCCCCGAACCGGATTCCGCATCCGTCACGCCCCGCACAATCGTCCGCTCACGTTCCTGACGCAGATAATGCCCGAGCGCCATCGCCCGCCGATTGATCTCTCCCGTCTGATCAAACGCAATCAATTCCTCATTGATCGACAGAATCCGCCCCTGCTTCGCCTCCGCCGTCGTCACGTACTTCTCTTCGAAGCTCGATTCCTCATACGGATGCCCCTCCGCCACTTCCGTCGGCCCCGCCAACGCCCGAAACCCGGCCAGCTTCTGATTCCGCAACGAACTCGGCACCACCGTCACCAGTTCATCACCAATGAACCCGTCACTATTCTCATACCCCTCCAGAACCTTACGGCCGATCAACTCGCCCGACATCACCTGAAACAGATGCGTACTCACCCCAGGATTTGACTCCCGCAACAACGCCAGCGAAGCCGTTTCTCCACGCATCGACTCCTGCATACTCCGCAAACGCGGCAACACATCACACGCATCCGCCAACTCGTAATAACTGAAATCATCAACCGACAACTCCTTCTCATTCAACAAATCACAAGCCTTCCGATAGAACTTCTCAGCTCCCAAAGACTCCACCAACTCCCGCACATTCTGCCCACGCATATTGAGACTTCCTATTAACTAACAAAGCGAAATTCGCGATCTACACTCTACGGCAGATCAACATTCCATAAATAAAAACAGATTAGAGATAAGTGATTAGAGGCGAGAGTACAGAAAGCCCAGTGTCGAGTGCCCAGAGGCCAGTGAATTACTATCACACATATCAGCCCCCTCATCACTAGCCCCTAGCCACTGGCCATTCCCGCAACCGAAACCCGAATACCGAAACCCCAAAACCGTCACCTAACGCCTAAACCCTAACGCCCAACGCCCAACGCCTACCCAACCACTGCATTCGCATTCGCGGAAGCCGCATGGAACGCCGAGGCAAAACTCACCCGCAGCAGCCCACTGTTACTCGACTTGAACTCCATCGCCCGGGCAATTCCCAAGCCAGCCGAGCCGACACTCTCCAATTGTTGACTCTGCAAAGTCGAAGATCCTTCATCCGGCCCCAGCACATCCCCCAGTTCATAAGTCCCCGTCTGCACATCAAACTCGTAAACCGAAAGCGGACTCACATCGACCGAAATCGCCTCCGTCTCTCCAGCTGCCGAAGGCTGATGAGCCACACCCAGGAACACCTCCGCAAACGCCGCCTGCGTCGTCGCCAGGTTCGTATCCCAGGCGAAACTGCTCCCCGACTTCGCATCGTCGCCATCCAGATAAACCAGATCGCCCACCGAAATCACCGAACCCGAATCGACCCGCACCTTCACCAACTGCACCTGCCCCGACCGAAACCGCAACTGATTCCCCATCTCCAAACACCCTTTCTAAAAACCCAATCCGTAGTGCTCTTTCGAGCTTTCAATGTCAACCTCAAATCGCTATTCCGCAGGCAGTTTGCCTGCTCCTCGATGTTGAACTTACACAACATTTTGCAATAGACAAAGTACTGCTTTGCTGTATTTTCTGAAGGCTTGACAACCATTCTACTTACGTTGTGGACCAATTATTGCTACACTTAAGTAATCAGATGATTAGCAGCCGGTAATGTTCCGGTCAGCAGCATCTTTCCCAACACTCCATTTGAGAACACGGACACATGGCAGAAGGCACAATCAAACGACTAACTGACAAGGGTTTTGGATTCATCGATACAGGCGGTTCAAAAGACTTGTTCTTTCATTCTTCAAGTGTGCAAGGCGCGAGTTTCGACGATTTGCATGAAGGACAGAGAGTAGAGTTCACGGCAGGTCAAGGACCGAAAGGTCCATGTGCCGAAAACGTGAGACCAGCGTAGGGAGCTTGTTTTCCCAAAGGTGAAATTTGCGGGCCGAATTCAACGTTGTTGTTTCGGCCCGTTTCGCATTACTCGATCCCATTGTTGTACTGGCCCCAATTTATTCTTCTCGACGGTCAGTAAAGATACGTGATTAAAAGCCAGAGAGTTCACTGGGAAGATTTTTCCAGAAGGTCCGGCACAGCCCGAGTTCCATCGAGAGACGAGGTTCGGGCTGAAGAACAACACCAACAAGCTCAGTGGCATCTATCCATCATTGAGCACGTTGTCATGAAACAAGTGAAACTGAAGTAAACTGTTGATCTGCTTCGATTTGTTCATCTGCCATCACAGCTTCGGACATCTCCTTCTTCCAAAGATGGATGAACCCAGAGTTCAGGTTAAATTAAATCACTCATTACCAGCCGAGACTCCTACTCAGATAAACATCCAGCAACACTTTCAGCCACCTGTTTCGCTAATGCTTCATTTCCCTTTGCGTTGAAGTGAACTCCGTCCGTGGATTGCCAGTCGTCATGGTCCTTGACCAGTTCAAAAAGGTCATCCGTTGAAAGGTGTTGTTCCGTGACGATCTCAGCAGCGAGCCTGTTCCGAACTTTAACTCGATCTGTTTGTTCGGCGAAGGTTTGCAAGTCGGTCTTTTCACGCACAGGCGTCGTGGTCGCCCAGACCAACCTGGCGTCACCAGCATGTTCCTTCAAAGCGTCAACCGTTTTTGAGAGACCATCTCGATATTGATCTTCGGTGTACCCCCAGCCGTGAAGACCATTATTGAAGTGAATCACTGAGAACTTGTACTGCTTCAACAACAGCAGGAGATCGTCATTGAATGTCGGGTCCGACACACATTTCGAGGTGGTCAGTCGGGCACAATAAGCCTTCCCGGCAAGATGCTTTTCGACGGCTCCGAAATATCCCCTCGTGATCGAATCTCCCACGAACAGAACTCTGGGAAGATCATCTTTATCCGCATCAGTGACCCAAATGTCGATCCACTCAATGCGCTCTCGCACTGGTTCATCAGCGGTTACGAACGAAACCATTGTAAGTAGGTAAAGTAGAACGCAGAAATGCTTCACGAGTAACTTCCTTCACATGATTGATGTTGATTATTGAGGGTGAGAATAGTTTCTGACTCTCATCCGTAAGAAAGCATCTTGCCTGAGTCGCTCCTTGGCGGGAGCGACAAAATGACGATCAAGTGTATTGCAGCTTGCATGATTTTACTGCAAAATCTGCAGCCGCATAGGATTCGAGGTAAACACAGGACTTACCGCGAAATATACCAATGGAATCAATACTTCAGTGTTCGGGAAATTTCCCCTGTATTCTCTTCCGGCAGGCGACCCTGACTGCGCCCAGCGACAGTCCACTTCAGTGGATCATCAGTTTCAGAAAGGACTGAGAACTGCCCGCCACACGGACTGATATGATTTCGATCCGCAGTCCGATTTTGAGAGAGTTCTCGAAACTTTCAGAGAGAGTGGATTCGTCCGACCAAACCCAAAGCATAGCCACACTGGCCAGCAGTCGGCTCTGACGAGCTTTCCATGTCCTCCTCAAATCGATATTCCGCAGGCATTTTGCCTGCTCGATTTATTTAGTCGAATACGATATTTTACAGTCGGCATGCTGGGAAAATGTGTCCCGGTAAACTGTTTCTTCCTGCAGACCGCCGAGAAGTCGCAACGGGATAACAACCAGAACAGGGCCTCTTGGAGGAGAGAAACATGGAGGGTTTTGTCGTGAGGTATGTTTGGATGTGGCACGGCCGACTCCGTTCGGCAAGAGAATGGGGGTTAGAGACCAAACTCTGTGTCACATCGAGATTTACGACAAGACCAAAACAGGGTTAACGGCGTTGCATGGCACCCGTTTTTTTTGAATCGTCGTTCTAGGATTTGAGGCCTGATGAAAGTGACTTTGGTCGAAGGAGACTTACTGGATCAGGAGGTGGATGCGATTGTGAATGCATGGAACCGGAACATCATTCCCTGGTGGCTATTGATCCCGCAGGGGGTTTCTGGAGCCATTAAGAAGCGAGCGGGGTTGCAGCCCTTTCAGGAATTGGGACGCATGGGAGCCATTCCGCTAGGGGAAGCGGTGGAAACTTCTTCCGGCAAACTCCCCTTCAAGTCCATCATTCATGTCGCTGGCATAAATATGCTATGGCGATCTTCAGAAATATCCATCCGTAATTCCGTTCGCAATGCTGTTGAGATTGCATCGAAACGAGAATTCCAGTCGATCGCAATGCCTATAATCGGAGCCGGTTCAGGAGGCGGGAAGGCAGACAAAGTGCTCAAGCTTATTCAGGATGAACTCACAAAACTGGCCTATGAGGGGGAAGTGGTTATCGTTCGATATCGTAAAAAAGATCGGTGAAAACTATGTCCGACCTGCTGTACGACGATCTTCTCCAGGTTCGGGCACCGGCGGTTAATTTTTATGTCTTGAGGGATTCGTCCGGGCTTACTCTATTGGACGCAGGTTTCATTGGGGGGCGGAGCCTGTTGAGACAGGCTTTGAAAAAACAGGAGTGGGAACGCGAACCGATTCGGGGAATAATTGTCACACATGGGCATCTCGATCACATTTTGAATGTGGCGAAAGTGGCTCGGGAAGCAGGGGCCTAGATAGCTGCTCCCCGGCTTGATGCAGACCACTACAGTGGACATCCCGTCTATCAAGGTTGGGCTCGATGCACAGGATTTCTGGAACGTATTGGCAGACCACTCCTTGGATTCCAGTCTTTTGTTCCAGATCGCTGGCTTGAAGATGGGGATGAACTTGATCTATGGCACGGTTTAAAAGCAGTCCACTTGCCGGGGCATACTCACGGTCATATGGGCTTCTACTGTGCGCAACTTAGGATCATGTTTACGGCGGATCTATTTGCCAGTTATCGAGGAATGGTGCACTACCCGCCAGCGATCTTCAATTCCATCCCCAAGTTGATTCCAGAAAGCGTTGCGAGAGTGTTAAGTTATGATCTGACAGGAATCATCCCCAATCATTGCGATCGAGCCAGTACAGAAGAACATCTCAAGCGATTGCGAACCTTATCGGAGTCCCCATGACGGCGAATTCAAACGCTTCTCAGCCAATAGTGCGTCCAGCAACATCGGCGGATGCGGCGGAGATTGTTGAGATCTATAACTATTACATCACCGATACGATCATCACCTTTGAAGAAGAGGTCATTACAGCGGCGGAGATGTCTCGGCGGATGAATGACGTCGCGGCTTTGAATCTGCCCTGGCTGGTGGCGGAGGTTG
>DOCI01000236.1:13111-14107 GCA_003503535.1 Planctomycetaceae bacterium | reverse complement strand
TTGAAGGACAGGTCGCCGGTTATGCTTATGCGGGTCAGTTTCGAACGCGGAGTGCCTTTCGTTATACGGTCGAAGTGACTGTCTATCTCGATATGAATTACGCCGGCCGGGGCCTTGGCTCAAAGCTGTATGCGGAGTTGTTCGCGAAGTTGAAAGAATTGGGGATTCATGTGGCCATCGGCGGGATTTCCTTACCGAATAAATCGAGCGTGGCTCTGCATGAAAAGTTTGGCATGGAGAAAGTCGCTCACTTCAAAGAAGTGGGCTACAAATTCGATCAATGGATTGATGTCGGCTTCTGGCAGCGGATGTTGTGAAGTTTCCGGTCTAGCTGGTTCAATTTTTGAGGCTAACCAGAGCTTTCGGAGCTTCTGTTTTCGTGTTCATCGAATACTCTCTCTCGGCGAAGTTGGTTCCCAGGAATTGTTTGAGTGTCAGATTTCCTTTGTGGTGGCGAGTTTTGAAGAGGAACTCGAAGACTTCATGGAACCAGACACGGCGGCCAATACGGGTGTACCATCTCATCGCATGGCGGTAATCGGGATCCCGATGAAAGAGCATACGTTTGAGGACTTTCGGGCGGAGTTGGATCATCACTTCAATCAGTTTGAACCAGCAGAAGACCCGCCAGGCAGGAACTCCCGGTGAGGCAATAACCTGATGTTTGTAGTCCCAGCGTCGGGTATCGGTTTCGATGACTCGACGATTTTCGACTGTCTCATAAAACGGCGTCCAGCGATGCGGCGTGGCATACAACAGTTGAACCTGATCGGGATCGTAATGGACGAGGTGCCGAAAAGATTTCAGAAAGTCGCGATCGCGCTCTTCCTCAAAGCCAATGACATAGGTCGCCATCGAAAGGATGCCGTGCTGTCGCAGGAGTTGAATGGCCCGCTGATCGGTGCTTGTCGAGCCTCCCTTCTGAATGTTGGCGAGCGTGGTTTCATCGTAACTTTCGATGCCGAGTAAAAACCGAATGACGCCTGCTTTTTTGTA
>DOCI01000236.1:4822-12987 GCA_003503535.1 Planctomycetaceae bacterium | reverse complement strand
AATGACGCCTGCTTTTTTGTAGAGATGCAGAATGTCCTCATCGCGAACAATATCGCTGGTTCGGGTGGAGCCCACGAGGAGGAGGGAAACATCTTCCGCAATGAGAGCTTCGAGAAATGTTTTCCAGGCTTTGCGGGAACCCGTCGGAAGTTCATCGGCAAAGTTGATCAGCTCGACCCCTTCCTCACGAGCAAGGCGAGCAAGTTCTTTGGCAAATTGGACAGGATCGCGATGCCGTCTCACGGTCCAGAATCCACGCTGCCCGCAATAGTTGCACAGGTGCGGACAGCCTCGCGAAAATTGAGCGACAACAGCGCGTTTGCCGCCCCAGTAAGAGTAGTTTTTGTGATCAATCAGTTCCCAGCCGACTCGGTAATCATCAAGATTGCGAATGAGATCGGCATCGGGCGTTGCACGAACTTCACCCACTTCACGATAGGCAATGCCTTTGATTTGATCCAGCTGTGAGTGATCTCGAATCGCCTGCATCAGTGAGAGGCAAGTTTGTTCGCCTTCCCCGCGAATGATGAAATCCACTTCACTGCACTCCGCAAGAATTTCAGTCCAGTAATAAGTCGGATGGACGCCGCCATAAACGATTGTTAACTCAGGAGATCTGGCTTTGAGCTTTCGACACAGTTCGAGCACTGTCGCATGAACAGAGCTTGAACCAGAGTGCCCGATCATGATGGTGTCGGCCTGCAGGTGTTCGACTTCGTCGACAATTTCAGCAAGAGACATCGGTTTGAGTTCGGCATCGATCAGTTGAACGGAAAACCCGTCATCAAGTAGCGGTCCGCCGATGGAAAGCAGTCCGAGAGGCGGCAAATGCTCGCGAGGAATCCGGCTGCCAATAGCCGTGTGCGGCGGATTGATAATGACAATATTCATGGGGAAGCAGACGTTTTAATGGAGACCCGATAATGAAATGACTTCGGGACGTCTTGCCACGATTGGATGTTCTACAAACTGAGAAATCAGCACAGAGATAACTTGTTTACGAAAAGAGAAAACAGGTGTTTGAAATATTATGACTTTTCGTATAGGAATATTGATATCCGGTAGACATGCACCATCACGCTATTTTTCTTTCAGGCTGACTGACCAACCCCACATTCCCATCGCACAGACCATCAAGCCAATAATCTGCAGGAAAAGTCTGGTGTCGCCGTGCGGAATGTATGAGCCGCCGAGAATGAGGATTGAAGCCGCAAGAATTATGATTGATCCACTGAGTGCTTTCATATTGATTGATGCTCCATATTTCGATGTTGATATTTGAACCGAAGTTTCTTGTAACGGTTCCTCAATAATGAATAATACCAGGCATGTCGATTCCTTGATACTCGTCCGGTCAAATGAGTCCACTCAAGTTGTGCAGTCTAATCTTATTTCAGTATCAATACAGTTGTTATTAAATATGCGTTTGCGCATTCTATCGCAGAGTCTGCTCATGAACTCTACATCTTCGCGACATGAAATGTACGCGACACAGAATGTTCGCAAGTCCACTCCAGCGCTTTTTATTGAGAGATCCTCTCTTATTGTCTAGGGAAACTGCGACAAGGCACAGTTTTGCGAAGAATTCAACAATTTCCAAATTTCGGCACGCGTTCTGCTAGGTAATCTTCCTTAGCAGATTTCAGAAAATACTGCTCAATGGATTGGCGCTCACTCCCTCCGTTCGACACATAAGCATCTGTTTCCTTCCTTCGCTCAGATGATCAGATCCTGTTGAACGTTTCCCTCCCTCCCGCAGCTCGACCGCACTCTTTAAATGATTAGGAAATGAAATGGTGAAAGCGATGTCTTACCAGTCGCATGGATTGTTACTCGACATGGATGGAGTGATTTATCGAGGCAGTCAGTTGATTCCCGGAGCCGATGAGTTTGTGGCGGAATTGATCAGCAAGCAGATTCCGTTTCTGTTTCTTACCAACAACTCTCAACGAACGCAGCGGGATGTCGCCACGAAGGTTCGCCGCATGGGAATTCCGGTCGAGGATCATCATGTTTATACCTGTGCGATGGCGACCGCCAGTTTTCTCGCCGATCGCAAACCGCACGGCACCGCCTACGTTATCGGCGAAGGGGGACTGCATAATGCGTTGCACGACGTCGGCTATTCGATTGTCGAGTCGCATCCCGACTATGTCGTGGTCGGTGAAGGCCGGACATTCACGATGGAAATGCTGGAACGAGCCTGCAATCTGGTCATCGGCGGAGCCAAACTGATCGCCACCAACATGGACCCGAACTGCCCAACGCAATTCGGCTTACGCCCTGGCTGCGGAGCGATTGTCGCGATGATCGAATCTGCGACCGGCATCAAAGCGTTCAGCGTCGGCAAGCCGAGCCCGATCATGATGCGAGCCGCGCGAAAGGAACTGCATCTGACAGCCGACGAAACGACCATCATCGGCGACACCATGGAAACCGACATCCTGGGCGGAGTCCAACTCGGCTACCACACCGTCCTCGTCCTCTCCGGCGGCACCCAGAAAAGCGACCTCAAACAATTCGCTTTTCAACCGGATTTGATTGTCGATTCGATTGCCGAGATTGATCTGGAGATGTTACTGAATGAGCCGAAGGCGATGGTTACGGTTTGAGTATGAGGGTTGAGTCGGTAAGCAGAGCGTAACTTCACAATTCCTATTTATTAGCTTTCCATTATCCGCTCAAAGGACTTGAGTAAGGATACGATATTTTCTTTGCCGATTGGGTTTGCACTCTGAATGTTCCACAACGGTAATTTCAGTCCGTTTGCGAGACAGTGTTGGGTTAGCCATTTGGCGGCGTCGTAACCACTGGGGCCATCGCCAAGATCATGGTCGAAACATATAGCATCTGGATGCTCTTTACTGGAAATCCAAACTACAAATTCTTCATAGGATTTAACCCATATCACTTCTGGATCATTGATTGGAAAATATGATTCCCAGCGAGAGTCTTCTGGATCTCTTTCGTCATCAAGCCAGATTAATAGTTGGGAAGTTCTCATCTCAATTATTCAATTGAATGTCAATGTTTTGGTCCACGTTATTTGGGCTAGCAATTCGTAATATAATAATTCCTCAGTCCATTAAAAGTGGAAGTGAATTTTACACTTCCAGATATGTTATTGCGTGTCCCCATACTCATGGCACTGAACATAATCATGCAATCAACTCCTCAATACTCTTCCCGCCGAACTGGCTGAGTTGTTTGAAGCGGCCGGCGTGGTAGTAGGTGAGTTTGTTGTCGTCAAGGCCGAGGAGTTTGAGGAGGGTGACGTGCAGGTCGCGGACGTGGTGCACGTTTTCGACGGCTGTCGCGCCGATTTCATCCGTCGCTCCGATGGTGTGGCCTGCTTTGCAGCCTCCGCCGGCGAGCCAGACCGACATGGCATCGGGATTGTGATCGCGGCCGTAGGCGAGTCCACCGCCGCGGACTCCGTTATCGGGAGTGCGTCCGAATTCTCCCATCCAGACGATGAGTGTTTCGTCGAGCAGTCCCCGTTCGCGGAGATCTTCAATGAGCGCGGCGATTGGCTGGTCGACCGTCGGGATGAGGGCTCCGTGAGCTTTGGCGATGTAGTCGTGTGAGTCCCAGGTGCTCGCGTAAACCTGCACGAAGCGGACGCCTTTCTCGACCAGTTTGCGGGCGAGGAGGCAACGGCGGCCGAAGTTGTCCGTTGGTTGTTGGCCGATGCCGTAGTTTTCGAGTGTCTGCTTCGTTTCGCCATCGATATTGAGAGCTTCGGGAACCTGCATCTGCATGCGGAAGGCGAGTTCGTAATTGTTCATCCGCGCAGACAGGTCGGCATGTTCTGGATGTTGCTGGGCGTGCAGGTCGTTCAGTTGATGCAGATAATCGAGATTTTTGCGTTGATGTTCGCGAGAGACGCCAGCAGGCGGAGAGATATCGAGAATCGGTGAGCCTTTCGGACGGAGTGGCGTGCCCTGCAAAGCAGTCGGCAAATATCCGTTCGACCAGTTGGCGGATCCTCCCTGCGGGAAGGCGAGTTCGGGCAGAACGATGAAGCCGGGGAGATCTTTATTTTCGGAGCCGAGGCCGTAGGTGACCCAGGCACCGAGGGAAGGATCGCCACCGAAACGATTGCCGGTGTTGACGTGATAGTTGGCAGTCGGATGATTGACCGATTCGACCTGACAGCCTCGATAAAAGCAGAGCTGATCAGCGACACGTGGCAGGTGCTGCCAGCGATCGCACATGTCTGCTCCGCTTTCGCCCGCTTTCTGAAACTTGAACGGACTCTCGACATAGTACCGCTTCCCACTGCTCATCGCCGACTGCTGCTCTCCACTACGGTTGAATTCCTGCAGGTGCAGTTCGCTCAGTTTGGGCTTGGGATCAAACGTATCAATGTGCGAGGGACCGCCTTCCATGTAGAGGAAGATACAGTGTTTGGCTTTTGCTTCCGGGAAGTGCGGTTCTTTGGCGGTCGCCTTGTTGTTCGCTTCGGCGAGCATTGAGGTGAAAGCGACGGAGCCGAGGCTTGCCGAAAGCGAATATAAAAAATCGCGGCGAGAAGGCGGAAGGTTGAAGGCGGAAGGAGGAAATATTTTATTCATGATGACTTTTCTTACAAAACTGTGCCTTATAGTTTATTTCGAATTCATTTTCTTTCGAGTGTTTTAGATGCATGTCGTGAAGATAGCGCTCAGCTCATTGGCTTCCTTCATCAGATCGATCAGGAGTTCGTGTCTGATGAGGTTGGATTCAACCATCAGTTCCATCCAATAAATTGATTCTTCCAGTTCCTAATGACCGCCTCCAAGTTTACTGATAAATTCTGCATCCGAACGCCCCCGACTCGCCTCTCGATAATGGGCACCGACTGAAGTTCCTGAACGTAACAATTGTTTCCCCAACACCTGAGCTAATGTCGTCGTCGGCAAACTGGAATAAACCCGTATAATTCTCAGTGCAAATTCCTTCGTACGTTGAGATAAATCCTTCATCTGCTTTTCAACCATTTCCACCTTCCTCCCTCAACCTTCCGCCTTCCTCAATAGACATAGATGAATTCATTCGCATTCAGCACCGCCAGGCAGACATCGGCCAGGGCTCGGGTGGTGATGTCTACTTTTTGCGACTGAGGATCGGGAATGTAGTCTTCGTAGGCGAAGAGTTTTTCGGTGAAGGAGAACGGTTCGCCGGAGTTTTCGTCGACGGCTTCGCGGACGACTTCGGTTGGGAAGTTCAAGGGAGTGATCTCGGTTTTCTGATGGACGGTTTTCATTTGGTCCCAGTGATTGAGAGCCAGTTGAATTTCCTCGGCTGACGGTTCTCGTCCGAAGGTGAGTTGATAGAGTTGTTTGATGATTTCTGTGTCGGCTGAGCTTTCCTGCTTTAATCGAATTGCCAGAGCCAAGGCTCGGTCGTGAGATTCCTGGCCGTTCATCAGTGCAAAGACCTGCGGGGTGATGTTGGATTGATCGCGAAGTTCGCAGGAGACTTCAGAGCCGGGCTGGTTGAAGGTTTCCATGAAGGGGAGCCGATGTCCACGGATATTGTGAATGTAGATGGATCTGCGATTGCGTTGTTCCGGTTTCGGGTTCGGCACATAACTGGGGGCGAAGGTCCCCATAATCATGCGGGGCTGTAGAGCGGCTTCGAGATTCATATCGGGCCGGATCGGAATGCCGCCCATTTCGGGATTTAATTCACCGGAAGCAGCGAGCATGGCATCGCGGATTTCCTCGGCTTCGAGTCGCCGTGGCAGGAAGACGGCATACGATTGATTTTCGGGATCGCACTCGGCTACCTGCTGGGGGTTCGGATGAGTGCTGGCGAGCCGATAGGCCTCTGAATTCATGATGGTACGATGGAGTTGTTTGATCGACCAGTTGTTGTACACAAACTCGGTGGCGAGCCAGTCGAGCAGTTCGGGGTGCGTCGGTTTCTTGCCGGTGGCTCCGAAATTGTTCGGGTTACCGGCGATGCCGCGTCCGAAGTGGAATGTCCAAATGCGATTGACGATGACGCGTGAAGTCAGGCTGTTGCCCGGCGAAACGAGCCAGTTAGCCAGAGCGGTGCGGCGGCCAGAGACATCGTCGGGGACGTCGAATTTTAATCCATTGGGGACGGCACTGAGGACATCCGGTTTGACTGGCACCGTGGGCGAGAAGGGATCGCCGCCGCCGAGGATGGCTGTTTGTTCGAGAGTGCCTTCTTTGAGGGGATTGTCCGGTTTGGTGATGCGATTGTAGTTAGATTTCGGCACTCGGGTTTTGCCGTTGTAGACGGTATAGGCGATCGGCTGATAGCGATCCAATTCCCAGGAGAAGCGATTTTCCCATTTGCGGCCGATCCGTTCGAGGCCATATTGTTCGGGAGTGATGATGGTGGGCGGAGGGAGTTCGTCGTCTTTCGCTCCTGCTTTTCTGGCTTCGGTTCTGGACTTATAAGGCAATCTCTGTTCTTTGAACCAGGCAGCCTCGGCTGCTGCTTTCTGGCGATTCACTTCTTTGAGCATTTCCGAATTGGCTTTTGCTTTCTTTTTGTGATACGACTGATCTTCCGTCATGCCTTCCAGATTCTCATCAGGCAGCCAGACGGTCTCGACTTCGGCAAATTGCGTGGTCGCGAAGATCGATTGCATCGAATAAAAATCGCGGGTGGGAATTGGATCGAACTTGTGATCGTGACAACGGCAGCATTGGAGTGGTTGGGCGAGGAAAACCTGACCGACGGTGTCGGTGATATCGTCGAGAAAAAGTTGGCGGGTGACTTTGGCGACACTCATGCCGGTGTGCTCCCAGGGCCCCATGCGAAGAAAGCCCGCGGCAATCAGGTACTCTGCCTCTTGCTCTTTGCTGAAAGATTTTCCTGCCTGTTCAATCAGTTCATCGCCTGCGAGTTGTTCTTTGAGGAATTGATCGTAGGGTTTGTCGTTGTTGAAGGAGCGGATGACGTAGTCGCGATAGCGCCAGGTGTTGGGGCGTTCGTAATCGTTGGCGAAGCCGGAGCTGTCGGCATAGCGGACAACATCGAGCCAGTGACGTCCCCACTGTTCGCCGTAATGGGGGCTGTCGAGCAGGCGATCGACCAGAGCCGCAAATGCAGTGTTATCGTCTCGTTTATCTTTGAGGAATTGATCAATCTCGTCAGGTGTGGGTGGCAAGCCGGTCAAATCGAAAGTCGCTCGACGGATTAACGTAAGGCGATCGGCAATGGGAGACGGTTCGAGACCCTTGTCGGCAAGATCTGTGGCGATGAACTGATCGATGGGATTTTCGGTATCAGAGGTTAATGTCGGAAACGATTTACGAATTGGTTGGAAGGCCCAGAGGTCTTCGGGTTTGTATTTGCGGTTGGTCCAGGATTCACTCAGGCCGCCACTCGTCGGCATGGTGATTCCCTCGGCATGGGCAGCATAGATTTCGGCAACGCGTTCCTCATTCGGCCAGGGAGCCCCTTGATTGATCCAGTCGCGAATCGCCCAGATCTGTTCCTGAGTCAATTTGTCGGCTTGCTTGGGAGGCATTTCCATCCCCTCAAGTTCACGACGGATGAGGGGCAACAACTCGCTGGCGGTGGCATCGCCCGGCTTAACAGCTGCCTCACCAAAGACTTCGCCGCCATGCAGCATCGCTTCGCGGCTGCGGAGATCGAAGCCTCCCTGTAAATCATCGGGGTCTTCCGCGTGACAGCCTGCACATTTGGCTTCGAGTATTGGTTTCACCTGCAGTGCGAACAGTTTTTCGCCAGCGGTTGGTTCCTCAGCCGAGGTGAATGTTGGACTGAAAAACGTCAGACTGAGGAGAACAAGCAGGTTTTGTTTTTGGAATCTCATTGTGAATCAGAATTGGTTGTCTGGATAGGAATGAAACTTTATTGAAATCATAACCCGATGCGTCAGCGAGGGGCCAGTGTGGAATTCACAATCAGCTGCATCTTGTTCAGGGAGATCATATTGTACGAAGTGGAGAATCTATCAAAGTTTTCTCCTCGTAGACCAACTTTATGCATATGTGACAGGCACGTTTAAAGTATCAGAGTTTAACCGAATTGATAATCAGTAGCCGTCCCCTCGCTGACGCTTCGGGTTAAGATACGAAGTACAAACGAGGTATAGAATATCGTCGACAAGGATAGCTGGGGTCGAACGAAGTGAGCCCCAGAACGAGCGATATTCTGGGGGCTTCGCTTCGCTA
>DOCI01000236.1:4180-4701 GCA_003503535.1 Planctomycetaceae bacterium | reverse complement strand
CTTCGCTACGACCCCAGCCACCCCGCGCATTGCCGTTCTGTAAATCATTAAGTGTCGCTGTGCTCACGACAAGATTTTGTAGGAACGCACATTCAAATTTAGATTGTATTATAACCGGAATTTCCTCAATCTTCCGATAAAGACTTGATGATTCGTCGATGTTTTTCGCGTAAAATGGTCAAATTGGCTCTCAATTTCACCATCCAAACATGGAATTGGGAAAATTCCGGGTAAAAATTCGTCTTAGCGGAAGTGGTGGTCTTGGATAGAATGGGGAAATCCTGTCTTTTCAGGGTCATCCACGGGAGGCATCTCGTGTTGGATTTCAAATCATTGAGCAATTTTACATGAGCGTAACATCGTCTCATGTTTTTCATTTCAGGTGTAAGAATGGGCATAAATAATCGGGATTATATTCGCGAAGATCAGCCGGGTTATGGCGGCGGAGGAAGTTACGGTTCGACCGCCCCCTGGCCGGTGTGGCAAAAGCTGATCTTCCTCACCATGCTGGTGTTTGTCGG
>DOCI01000236.1:3598-4106 GCA_003503535.1 Planctomycetaceae bacterium | reverse complement strand
TCACCATGCTGGTGTTTGTCGGCCAGATTCTGATCCCGCAAGTGACGCAGTGGTTCTATTTGAGTTCAGAAGCCGTGTTGCATGGTCAGGTTTGGCGACTGCTGACGTATGCATTTCTTCACGACCCCGGTTCACTGTTTCATATTCTGTTCAATATGCTCGTTGTCTATTTTTTCGGACGGCGAATTGAATCGATGTACGGTGGCAAAGAGTTTACACTCTTTTATTGCACTTCGGCGATTTTTGCGGGGCTCTGCTTCATCCTCTGGTCTCTGTTTCTGCGCGATACCTCTCCGGCTTTGGGGGCATCAGGAGCGGTGGTGGCGATCGTGATTTTGTACGCGCTGCACTTCCCAAGAGAAAAGGTGTATCTGTGGGGTCTCATTGCCGTCGAAATGCGCTGGCTGGCCGGATTTATTGTGATTGTCGATCTGTATCCCGTACTCGTGCAACTTGGCGGAAATAACCCCGGCGGCAATGTCGCTCACATGGCTCACCTTGGCGGAGG
>DOCI01000236.1:2991-3430 GCA_003503535.1 Planctomycetaceae bacterium | reverse complement strand
ATGGCTCACCTTGGCGGAGGTTTGTTTGCCTACATTTATTACAGCAACCGCATCCGGCTTTCCAACTGGACAGGTTCGTTCAGTGGACTAAAAACGAATCCGCTGCGGGGGAAATCGAACCTGAAAATCTATCGGGAAGACGACAACACGAATCTGGATGTCGAGGTCGATCGCATTCTGCAGAAGATCAACGAGCAGGGAGAATCGAGCCTGACGAAAAAAGAACGCAAGATCCTGACGCAGGCGAGTGAGAAGTACAAAAATCGTCAGTTGTGAATAATGATTGAGATAATGTGATCGTGGATGCCCCGAAAGAATCTGGGCACCTTGAATACGGGATAACAGGGATTAAGTCGCCTGGACGATTAAGTCCGGATCGGACTGGAAGCGAGTTGGGATTTCAGCACAGACGCGAATCAACACTGGTTCGCCCAATGCA
>DOCI01000236.1:2458-2847 GCA_003503535.1 Planctomycetaceae bacterium | reverse complement strand
AGGTTCGCCCAATGCAATTCCCTCGAACAGCAAATGGGGCCCGGCTTCGTTCTCTTCGGATCGGGGAGCAGTGACCCAGTCGAGATGATGCAATTCTTCGAACAGGGCAAGCGATTGCTGAACATCGAAGGAGAATGCGGAAGTTGCCAGTGACTCTTCCTCGAAGCCTCGACCGGAAACGCGTCTCATGGACGGGAACACGGCCACCTCCCAGCAGTCTCCTTCCTGATGGTAGTGACATCCGAGTGGAGTTGGGAAATCTTGAGGAAAAATGCTGTACGCCAGTTGACGAACAAAGTCTTCAATCCAAGTTGGTGGATAAGCCATGGGGCAAAACCTGTATGAAATGTTTTCGAACGTAGCACGGAGGACGAGTGTCGCTGCAGTTC
>DOCI01000236.1:524-2359 GCA_003503535.1 Planctomycetaceae bacterium | reverse complement strand
CTGTTGTGCTTTGATTGTCATCTTAAAAGCACGACAGGTCAGGATAGACAAACAGTTGTGATGTCCACCGCAGCGATCCATGTTGCGTTTTGGCAACACATCCGAGCATGGCTGATCGGCCCGTTTGACTCAAGCAGGAATGTTGTTTTCGCCTGATTTCCTCAAATCAATTCCGAGCCATAGCCGGTTATGTCGGTTATGCAAACTGCGAATTTTCGATGAAGAACTCGTAATACGTCAACAATTCAGTCCAATCTGTGGCTGGTTCAGACCTTCCTCAAGCAATGAGGAGGCCACTCAGTCAGCCTGAGATTCTGAATTCTGCCCCAACTTTCGAAGCCGAAACGACATCGCAATGGCGATCACGCCAAAGAGAATGGCAAATGCTCCGAAAACACGTATCAGAATCAGGCCCCAGAAAAACGGAGTTAGAAACAATAAGAAACCGAGCAGAATTAATATTACACCGTCAAAAATCATCCAGCCTTCGCCTTGGATTGCTTTACGCTTTTGAATGGCGACAATAATTTCCAGAACGCCACTGGTCACAGTCTGAACCGAAATCAGAATGATCAGCACTGATGCTGCGATAGCCCCAACCACTGCCGGGTGGGCGAACACAAATATGCCGACCAGCACTCCGAGAACACCGCGAGCCAAAGTCCATCCACGAGATTCTGTCCATCCCGAAATTCCAGCAACGATTGCAAAGACACCATCGACCAGAATGAAGGCTCCCAGGATTTGCGTGAAGACAACCAGGGTAAGCCCCGGATTTAACAAGGCATAAATCCCAAGCAGCGTAACCAGAACACCTCTCAGTAAGACAATCCACCAGACCTTGGAAATGAAGAGACGAATTTCTGAAGACGAAACAGTAGTGATGTTGTCGTTCATGGCTGCTCCCTGAGGCAAATGTTGAAATCTCTATTGAGTATTCCCGGAAGCCAAGAAAACTTCAATTCATAATCTAAAAGGAATTTGTGAATAATGACAATGAACCAAAAGGAGAATCGATGAGTCCTGCCGGATCACAAATTTCCTACCGCAATGCCTCGGCAGCAGCAACTGCGAGTTCATCGCAGCGTTCGTTTTCGGGGTGACCATCATGCCCGCGGACCCAGGTCAGTTTGACTCGATGCTTATTGAGCAGAGCATCGAGTGCTTTCCATAGCTCTTCATTTTTAACGGGTTTGAGCTGACCTTTAACTTTTCGCTTCCAACCGTTTCGCTTCCAGCCGATCATCCATTCGGTGCAACCTTTAGCCACGTATTGACTGTCGGTAATCACTTCGACTGCTACGGGACGCGACAAAGCCTGTAGACCCTCAATGACGGCCTGCAATTCCATCTGATTATTCGTCGTGACAGCCATGCCGCCAGAGTCTTCCCGTTCCTGTCCCGTGGCGACGTGCCGGAGTATGTAAGCCCAGCCGCCGACTCCGGGATTGCCTTTGCAGGCTCCGTCGGTGAAGAGCAGAACCTGGGGGGTATCGTCGGGTGGTGTGGTGGGAGACGTCATGGGCAGGTTGGGTCTAATTGACTGATGGTAGAGCGTCAGTCAAAAGCAGTTTCATATTAATTGTTCGCAGCAGGCAGGAAGCCTGTTCTACATTTTAACGCTCACGGAACGTGATACGGCCTCGATTCAAATCGTACGGGGAGACTTCGACAACAACTTTGTCGCCGGGGACGATTCGAATAAAGTGCTTCCGCATCTTGCCGGCGACGTGTGCCATGACAAGATGTCCATTTTCCAGTTCAACGCGAAACTGCGTATTCGCCAATGCTTCGACAACTGTTCCTTCGACCTCAATGGCCTCTTCTTTGGCCAT
>DOCI01000236.1:0-406 GCA_003503535.1 Planctomycetaceae bacterium | reverse complement strand
AATGGCCTCTTCTTTGGCCATAAAATGCCAATCCTTTCCGGTAACTGATAGAATCTCTTCCGAGTTGAGAGAATTTTCTCTCTGATACAAATCGTGTGGGAAATCACCCGTGGGGTTCGTCAACGAATAAAGCCATTCGGACGAAGCGGTGACTGATCAGACAAGTTTAAGAAGTCGGCCTGAAATTTTCTTCAGAACCTGAAAATTGCTCGAACCTGACGCTGTCATGTCACTCTACTTATGAATACTGTAACAAAAAACGGCAATCAGCCAAGTGGAATTCAGTTCCCCTTTTGATGAAATCAGTAATAATACCTGTTCACGAGGGGATATCGCTGGCTGGATGTGTCTACATTCGATCAGATCCTGTATCGGATTTCCACTTTATTTGATAAGAAGAAGGATC
>DOCI01000250.1:6564-8753 GCA_003503535.1 Planctomycetaceae bacterium | reverse complement strand
AGAGAGATCGATACCGGCCTGCGTGATCGCTTTATGTGAGGCGACCATACCGAACAGGACAAAGCGGTCCATGCGGCGTTGTTCGCGAATATCGAGCGGCATGTGATCCTCGGGTTTGAAGTGGCGTACTTCACCCCCGAAAGTGACTTTGTATTCTGAACAGTCAAACCGTTCAATCGGGCCAATTCCGCTTTTGCCTGCGCAAAGCTTGTCCCAAAACTCAGCCACTTCACAGCCGAGCGGGGTCACAACCCCGCATCCTGTGACTACAACACGTCGGCGCATCGTTCAGGACTTCTCCTGAATATATTTGACAGCATCACCAACGGTACGAATTTTTTCGTAGTCGTCATCTGGAATTGTGATGTCGAATTCTTCTTCAAACTCCATGACGAGTTCAACCAAATCCAGTGAATCGGCTTTCAGATCGTCTTGAAATGAGCTTTGAGAGTTGATTTCTTCCTTAGGGAAGTTCAGCTGCTCGCTCACAATGCCGATAACTTTTTCCTCAATGTCCACTCGAACCCTCTCCTGTTTTCGGGTTGATAATTCTGGCAGGCCAATCCTGTATTCAATGGCCCAATATCGCGTTTCTCGTTCAGCCTGACAAGTCCGACTGAGAATTAACTGCCAACAGTAAAATTGACATTGCTTCCGTTGTATATCGCTTTTTGAAATTTGTGTAAACTCTAATCCCGACCTGTTTTTACTCATTTTACAGGAAGCTGGGAATCCGTGGCAAAATCTCTGAAATAAATGCTGAATCCTGCTGGTGAATTGCTCCATTTAAACCTGGCGATTGGTGGCACTGTCAAACAAAGCCAGTGCCACCCTGATTTAAAATTGGATCAAAGTATCAGGCAATTGATTCATCGTTGTAATTTTCGACGCTTGCTTTTCTGGCAATCCGCTTCATCAAGCCTTTTAGAACTTTCCCAGGACCGATTTCATAAAACTGCTCGACACCCATTTCCAGCAATGCATTCATCGATTTTTCCCAGAGAACAGGGTGCACGACCTGCTTGACGAGAATATCACGAATTTCAGAGGCATCGCTATGTGTTTTCGCATCGACATTGGAGACTACGGGAATTCGCGGAGCATGAATTTCCACAGATTCCAGAACCGCCGCTAACTTCTCCGTTGCCGACTGCATAATTGGTGTGTGAAACGCTCCAGCGACTTTTAACGG
Organism: Planctomycetaceae bacterium; assembly: GCA_003503535.1. Lineage (GTDB taxonomy): Bacteria > Planctomycetota > Planctomycetia > Planctomycetales > Planctomycetaceae > Rubinisphaera. The sequence goes on along the minus strand of DOCI01000250.1, from coordinate 7,561 downwards.
AATCGCCCGGCCACCTGCCTCTTCTGCAAGCCCGACGACTTTGTCACAGGCAGCCTGATCCCCGGAAACGACAATATTCCCCGGACACAGGTAATTCGCAATCTGAATCAAACCAGCATCGCTGGCTTTGTCGCAAACCTGCTGAACTTTTTCTTCATCGAGAAGCAGAAGACTGACCATCCCGGAAGGAGTCGCATCGGCTGCAGCCTGCATGGCCTGACCACGCACTCGGACAACCCGCAAACCATCTTCAAAAGACATCGCTCCAGCAAATGCCAGTGCCGTGTATTCGCCCAGACTCAATCCAGCTGCCACTTCGACCTGATCGAATGCCTCTGGCGACTGATCTTTCACCACTTCCAGCGACGCCAAACTCGAAACATACAAAGCCGGTTGACTGATTTCGGTCGCATTGATTCGTTCCTCAGGACCTTCGGCACATAATTTCAGGAGATCGAAACAGAGGATTTCAGCAGCTTGATCATATAACTGACGTGCGGCAGGATATTTCTCGGCAACTTTTACACCCATTCCAATTTGCTGGGCACCTTGTCCGGGAAACAAAAAGGCTGTTTTTGGCATTATTCAGTCTCTCTTCCTCGCTCCCAAGGTCCTCCCTGGGAACGCATGATTCCGAAGCTCCCGCTTCGGTAATATGGATATTCATTTTCTTAGGGACATGAAGCAGAGCTTCAAACCAGTGTGTTCCCAAGGGGCCCCCCGGGAACAAGAATAAGGGCTCGAGTATTAAATTGGAATCCTCACTGTGGGCCTCGCTGCATTACGACCCCAGCCCCATTGTAAACTATGCGGTCGGGGTAGGTGAACCGGCCAGATTATCAACCACCATTTGATTGATCTGTCGTTCTCGCATTTTGATGCAGGTTCCCAATGCATTCGACATTGCATGAGCATCACTGGAGCCGTGACTTATCATACACAAGCCATCGACTCCCAATAAGGGGGCTCCTCCAAATTCGCGGTATTCATACCGGGC
>DOCI01000250.1:5441-6420 GCA_003503535.1 Planctomycetaceae bacterium | reverse complement strand
ATACCGGGCGGCAGCAGCCTTGAAGGCTTGGCCAGCTTTATCACGTTCGGTATCGAGTGCACCGACAATTTCGCGAGACAGGACACGGAACATCATATCCGCCATCCCCTCACTCACTTTAAGGACGACATTCCCGACGAATCCTTCGCAAATGACAACATCAGCTTCCCCCTGATAAATGCCCCGTCCTTCGACATTGCCAATATATTGATCCTTCAAATACGAATTCGAAAGCATTGCATGGGCTTCGCGAACCAAATCGGTCCCCTTGCCATCTTCGCTGCCGATATTCAGCAATCCGATTCGCGGACGCTCGATGCCCAGCATCTCACTGGCATAAACAGAACCCATCACGCCGTATTGATAGAGATGATCGGCCCGGGCTGCTGGATTGGCCCCGACATCCATCAGCACGCACTGCCCTTTGAGAGTCGGCAGCACAACTGCAATCCCAGGCCGCTTGACCTGCTTGAGGAAAAGCCGTGTTCGCAAACCGGCAGCAACGACGGCTCCTGTATTTCCAGCACTGACAACAGCCTGCACCTTCTTCTCAGCCATCAATTTCCAGCAGACCGTTATTGAAGCATTCGGTTTTTTTCGCAAAGCTTCCGTCGGTTTTTCATCCATGCCGACAAATTCGGAAGCATGCAAAACATTCAAACGATCAGAGACATTCTCGCGCTGTGCCAGGAGTTCATTGAGTTGATCAGCAGGACCGACGAGATCGACGACGAGATGATCCCACTTCGCCAGAGCTTTCAATGCCCCATCGATATTAATGCCGGGAGCGTCATCTCCCCCCATTGCGTCCAGGGCAATCCGCATGAATCCATCATCTTTCCGCAGACCGCTCCTGATAAGCGGCCAGTTCGTCAGTAATGCTTATCTAACTTAAACAGCAAGTCAGTGTGGCACTGGCTCTGCCAGTGTATCGTAACTTCAGTGCCAGGCTCGAATTGCACTGGCAAAGCCAGTGGCA
>DOCI01000250.1:2767-5362 GCA_003503535.1 Planctomycetaceae bacterium | reverse complement strand
TGGCAAAGCCAGTGGCACACAACTCAAAGCTTCAATCGATAAAATTGACTAGTCGTCAATTTCGACTACCGTACGTCCCATGTAATGACCGCAAGTCGGGCAGGCGACGTGACTTGGGGTTGCCTGACCGCATTGTGAGCAATACTGCAGCTTGAGCGGTTTGACGGCATCATGACTACGACGTTTGCGGGACCGGGTTTTGGACTGTCTTCTCTTTGGAATTGCCATGATTCACTCACTTACGAATGTGGAATCTCCACATCATCCTGTAAAATAGTTGACCGATTCAGTATTGCACACACGCCGGCGTGCTTGAATTCAAGAGTCTCACCAATTACTGATGAGACACTATTCATTGTTTTGCATTGCTACACAGAGTGGGATTTTGCCACCATTCCGGTAATAAGCGAGCATTCTCGCAAAAACGGCGAGGTTTGCAACTGTGTCAGCCCGTTCTCGTCTTCTAATCATCTCAGAAGCACGATAACGGAGTCTCAATGCGGGAATCCTATGAAGATAACCTCTTTCCTGTCAAGCATTTCGGAGATTTACGACGCAAAACCATTCTTAACCAATGAATTGGCAAAAATTGTATCCACGAATGTTTGCAAACTTGCAGGTGATAAGATGATCAATGGATCATCTCTTAACCGTCAGCATAATTTCCTCAGCCCCCGCAGGGCAGACATCCTACCTATCCTACGCTAAGTTGAATCAGAGGATGAACTTCATCAGGCAAACAAACCCGAAGGCGCAATTGACATGTCAGCAAAATATCTGATCGTCATCGAGAAGACCACAAATAACTTTTCAGCATTTTCACCAGATTTGCCTGGTTGCATCGCCACAGGTGCTACTCACGAGGAAGTCGAAGAACGCATGCGGGAAGCGATTCCTCTTCACATCGATGGCATGCGGGAAGATGGAATTGATGTTCCTCCTCCTTCTTCAGTTGCGGAATATATTGAAGCTTGATCTAACAAAAAAAGACTCCCTGAAAGTCAGGGAGTCTTCTATGTGCTCATTAAGTTAGTCGAGCTGAAGCGGACAATTTTTTACCACACCTTGGTAATGTTTCCGCTGCCGATGTGCAGGACCAGATTGTTGCTGGCTTGCAGATCGTAGTTCAGTGCGAAGCTGAGCGAATCGAATGGTGAGAATGTCATCCCGGTTCCAAACATCAGGAAGTCGCGACCGGTGTCGAGTCCGCGGGCACTGAAGCCGGGAACTGGTGCTGGTCCGAGGCCGGAGACGATGGCGTTGCTCGTTTCCAGATACTCGTGCATGTAGTACGCATGAGCTTCTGGAGTCAATCGCCAGCAGCGTTCTCCGACATGGTCCCAGGCAATGCTGGAACCAAAGATACTTCGCAGAGAGTCCATGTCTTCTGAGGTCACCACCAGATTCGCTGCTCCTGCTCCAGTTTCTGCAAATGCATCCTGAGAAATATGCACATATTGCAGACCGACCATTGGTCGGTGGTAGAAGTTGCCCCAGTAATAATCCCAGGCTCGTTCCAGATAAGCAGTCGCCTGCTGACCAGAGAAATCTCCATTGGCGATTGTATTCACATTGCCAATATTAATTTGACGCTGGGAATCGTAATCGTCATATCCGAAGCCGACTGCTGCCAGGAAGGTTCCCTGACAATCTGCGATGTTCATGTAGGCACCCGCGTGAACATTCTCAGCATCGACACCCTGTGTTGGATTGTTTGTGTCGAGATAAGATCGTCCGTAAGCTCCGAACAGTCCGAACTGAACCTGATCGTTATGGAAGGTTGAGAGACCGAACATGGTTCCGTTTGAAGAGTATTCACCCGGCGTCGGGTTCATTCCCGAATCGATTTCTCCACCCAAAGCATAGTAGGTGATCCAGGCATCTTTCGGGTTTCGGCAGCGAACTCGGCAAGTCCCTTTGTCGCACTGACCGCGAACGATCAGGCTCTCATATTCCTGACCAGCCAGATTGATGTTCAGTTCCGTTTCATCAAGCCCGGCAATAATCGGGTTGAAGACACCGCTTGGTGCAGTCGATTTGGCAACCTGACGGCTCAGCTGACGATACAGCTGAGTTGTCGTCTGAAGAGCAGCCGCAGGAGCTGAAGCATAGACATCGCCAGAGAGTTGATCGAAAGCATTTCGAACCAGATCATCACTACCTAACAGGTCGATTTGATCACGCAGGTTCTGGAAACCAGGATCGGGAGTATTCTTAACGAGTTCAAGATACTCGCCGAAAGCGATTTGATTGTCAGTAATCCCGATCGTGCCAAAGTTGGTATCGTTGGCAATCTGGAAACCATAGGTGTTGGTTCCCATGATTCCGATAGCACGACGATTAGCGATATCGTCGGTAAACATTGGATTCGCATTCACTGTCACCCCGCCAGCAGCGTTGATGAAGTTGTACTGAGTACCAATTGTGTAATCGGTAGTTCCGGCAGGTGTCTGGAAGTCCGTCACATTGACAGTTCCACCATTGACAGTCGCCGTCCCTGTCACAACGATGTTGTCGACATCAGTTCCAGGAACCGGAGCCGCACTTGGCAGAGCCTCAATATTCAAGGTACCGGCGGTCACAAAGTTGCCGTTG
>DOCI01000250.1:0-2569 GCA_003503535.1 Planctomycetaceae bacterium | reverse complement strand
TCATGGTACCGCCATTGTTGATGTTGAGTCCCATGGCGGTATTGATGGTTCCGTTATTATTCAGGATGCCACCATTCACATTGGAAGCTGCGAGGTTCGCTGTGAGTGTTCCTCCTGACATAACATTTGCAGTTCCGCCAGTCTGCTGATAACCGGAAGTTGTTAGAACTCCACCACTGGTGATATTCAACACGCCAGCATTCTGAGTGTAGTTTCCGCCAGCTCCCATAGCATTCAGGTTACCAGAGAGATCGACCTGACCACCGTTGGCGGTGAAGTTGTTCGAGTTAAGAGTTGCTCCAGAAAGGACAACCGTATTACCTTCTATGAGCACAAACTGGTCGGACGTTGTCGTTCCAGCTGTGACTGCGAAACCATTTCCCATTGTCATGGAATTATTAACTGTCACATCATCCAGAAGAGTTGTTCCAGAAGTGACGAAACCACCAGTTCCGTTGATGGCCACATCGAGTGCATTGAAAGTACTTGTGGCATTGATGCGGCCTGCATTGTTGATGACCACATTGTTAACAACATCAGTATCACCAGCAAAGTTGGCTGTTCCCCCATCAACTGTTAATGCGTTGACATTGAAAATGCCATTCGTGTTGAGTGTTCCAAGTTGCAATCGAGAATTGCCAGCAGTGACGTTTCCATTAAGCGTCGTCGTACCGTTGAAGAAATCGAGATCGAGCACGGCTCGGCCACCTGTAGTGCCCAGGATGTTGCCACCATAAGTGAAGTTGAACGCACTGTTTCCAGTTGCAGTTGCGGTTCCATCGGCGTTGGCAAGCTTACCGAATGTCAGCATTGGTGCGGAACCACCACCTGGGATGAACGCATCGCTAAAGATATTACCGGTAATACTCGCGCCCTGCATCACATTGATAGTGCCCACACCCGGAGTCAAAGGATTGACTGTCCCTACTGGCTGAGGATTACCAATTTGAATGGCATTTGTCGCTGCGTTGATCGTGCCCGTGATATCGAGTTGATCGACAAATGGCACGGTGCTGTTTGGTACCACATTCTGATAGGAGTTAACACCGTAAGCAAAAACGTAACCACGTCCATTCATACCGATCGCATTGATCGTTCCCTGTTGAACAATCGTGTTTCCCGAGCCTGAACTGACCAGCACGCCGATCCCCTGAGAACCGTTCGTGGTAATGGTTTGACCTGTCGCGATATTGACCCGGTTGTTATTGGCATCAGAAAGACGAATACCGGTTGCAGCAAAACCACTGGCTGTGATGTTACCTGTTTGCGTCAGCACATGATTGTCTGCCTGCAGGAACAGTCCAATTCCGTAATCAGCAGTTGGAGTAGCAGCTCCAAAGTTTTGCGGAGCAATTCCATCTTGGTAGATGGCGGTGCCGAAGTGATTGGCTGGATTGTAGCCGTTGTAGCCGATGTCATCGAAGATCGCCAATTCGCCGGGTGCGTAGTGTGGAATATTAAGAATGGAATTCGCGATATTCGAGGAGTTATGATTTGGCAGGTTTGTAAACGCTTCATTCACCCCATCGGTTTGCGTCCCATCGAGTGGCAATGGCAATCCGTTGGGACCGAAGATGGTCAGTGCAGTCGCACCCTGAAAGGTGTTGTTTCCGTTCCCATCGGGATTGATCAGATTCAAATACGGTGCGTTGACATTGTTGCCATCCGCTGCGACGAAGTTATTGACATCGTCCACATTGCCGACACCCAGTAAAGCCGCAATATTGAAGATCGCTTCCTGTTCAAGCGAACGGGCTTCTGTTCCTAACTGAAGAATTCGATTGGTTCCAAAGTTTCCGCCAGCTCCAGAAGCAAAAGAAATGCTACCATCAATCTGGGTTGCTGTTGGAGCAGGCACTCCACCCGTTGCCAGAATATTGTAGGTATTGGTCTGGGCAGTCATACCTGCTGCGGTTTCTTGAGAAATCGCTAATCCACCGAACTGAGCCGTGCTGTCATCCTTAATCAATCGAATCACAGGCGTAGTGGCTGGAGTCGCGTTCAGGGTATTAGACCAATAGGTAAAAGCTCGTCGAATGGCGGCTTTTTCTGCATTGGTCCAGGTTCCGAGGTTAGCATTGGCGACGACGTTGCCATTGGCATCGACGGCCCCTGCTCCACCATTATCACCCTGGTCCCAGAACTGGATTGTGAACGTCCCCACAGTCTCAGTTGGCTGGCCACCGCCCGGCTGAGCCGAAGCTGTGTTCGGCAGGAATGCCAGAAGTGTCGTACATATGATGCCGAGCACATATTTTAGCTGGAGTTCAGAACGAACTCTGCTCATCCAGCTCTGTTTACATCTCGTAGGACCCAGTGATACCATGAATTCGCTCCGCGACGACTTTAGAATTGAGAATCCGTTCTACAACGCACGAATCAAACAATTCGCACATTCGTCTTAATCGAATTTTCAGGCAGTAAATGTTGATACGATCCGCAAGACTTACCAAATCTACAACAAAAAGTGCGCCCTGTAATTGGAATCGCCTGCCTATTCCCCCCAGATTAACATGATAGGCTTTGTATCGCGTTACAAATGAAATCCGGAGAAATTCAACAATTTGTA
>DOCI01000100.1 GCA_003503535.1 Planctomycetaceae bacterium | reverse complement strand
CGCGCAATCTCACGACGGCTGAAATCGTCGAACAAATTGCACGCATGGTGCATCTGCAGGATGACGATGAGCAATTGACGAATGTTGTTGTGATGGGAATCGGCGAACCACTGGCCAATCTGCCGAATCTTTTACCCGCTCTCGATCGACTTCATGAGCCGATTGGCTGGAATATGGGGACTCGACGCGTGACTGTTTCGACAGTTGGTTTACCGGAAAAAATTCGCCAACTGGCAAACGCAGGAAAACGCTACAGCCTGGCGGTTTCACTGCATGCCCCGAATGATCAACTGCGAAACGAGATTGTACCTGTCAACAAAAACATTGGTATCAAATCCATTCTCGATGCCGCCGACGACTTCTTCGATATCACAGGTCGTCGTGTGACCTTTGAATACGTGCTGCTGGCTGGCAAAAATGATTCGATTGCTCATGCCCGAGAGCTGGCTCAACTGCTGCGGGGACGTCAGGCTTTGGTGAATCTGATTCCGATGAATGCGATCAGCCAATTGTCGATCCACGGCTCGACTCAAGAGACTGCTCGTGAATTCGTCCATATTCTTGAACAGTCAGGAATCACGGCAACAATTCGCAAGCGAAAAGGGGCAGATATCGATGCCGCCTGTGGCCAGTTGCGATTGCCTCACGTGCATCAGCAGGAGTTGCACACGCTGGAAAAGACTAACTGAGGTTTCGTGCTTGTAATTAGCGGTCTGCATGGTACAGCAGTCGAAATCGATCAACTGCATTTCAACCGTCAGGCACTGAGTTGCTCGGATTTTTCCGTGTCAATTTCCGGGAATCGATCGCGGTATAACCAGCGATGCCACCAGTTGGCACGCTTCAGGTTTGGATCCGTCTTTGAAAGCTCGCGGATTTTTCCGCGGCGGGTCTGGACGATCAAATTTCCTTCCTCAGTAAAATCACTGACCACCCAGAACTTTTCGACGACGTAGTTATACTCATCACCGTGAGCACTCGGGCTCACTTTCGTCGCGCGTAAAGTCGGATGGGATGACTGTTTTGTCATCATATAAATCACAGGATCACCGATTTGAAATTGATTCATATTGCCCATAAGAGTTGTATGATATCCAAACTTGAGTGAAAGAAAATTGGACGATCGTTCATTATAAGTCAACTTCCTCCCTTTGGGAAGAGGGTTTTCAAATCCTTTCTCACTTCTTAACCTGATCTCTCCGGGAATTCACGAGACTTTCATGGGATGTTGAGAATCAACTGGCGATCAATCATCCAACTCACACTACTCACCTCTAATCGCTCGTCTTTCACAATGTACAACAGCTTTGCTTCCACGTTCAAAACCATGGGTGATGTCGATGTGCTGTGGCACGATGGCATTTATCACCTGTTCCATCTCGTGTTACCGAATCACGATTTTATCGCCCACGCGATCAGTAAAGATGGCCTGAACTGGAAGCGAATCCAGAATGCGATTTTTATTAGCGATCCCGGTTCCTGGGACGACTACATGCTCTGGACGATGCACGTCAGTCCGGATCCTCACGAGGCGGGCTGGTGGCGGATTTTTTATACGGGCATTTCCCTGAAAGATGAGGGAAAGATTCAGCGAATTGGTCTGGCTCGAAGTTGTGATCTGATTGAGTGGCACAAAATCCCGGACAAGAAATTCCATTTGCCGGAAAATATGAACTGCAAACCGTTTCAGCCCCTATGCTCAACTTCGCCTTACTACGAATCCGAACCCGCTCACGACCATGCCTGGGTCAGTTTTCGCGATCCTTATTATTTTCGGGACAATGACGAAGGGTATTTGTTGACCGCTTCCCGTGTTCCGTATGGCCCTACAATACGCAGAGGCTGCGTTGGGATCGCCAAAGAATCAACTCCCAACGAATTCGAAGTCCTCCCACCGCTTCATCATCCGGGTCAATACGATGACATTGAAGTTCCCAATATCATCAAATTCGGTCAGCGGTATTATCTAATCGGCAGCATTCGCGAAGATGCGAAAATCCGTTACTGGTATGCTGATGATTTAAAGGGGCCTTGGAACAACTACTATGAAAACGTGCTGCTGGCCGGAGGGAATTATGCGGGGCGAGTCAGTTATGATGACCAGGGACCACTCTTGTGGAACTTTTATACGGCTGATTCTTCCATTCGTAATCGAAAAAATCTGATGCCGCCCCCGAAGCGAATTGTCCAGCGTCCCGATGGTCGCCTGGCAATGCAGACGATTGAAGCGTTTGATGACATCGTCGAAGCAATGCTCAAACCCCCGCAACTCAACCCAATTGCGCTGCTGTATCATCACGAAAACAGTTCGGTCACCTATCATCCGGAAGTACAGGATTACGAACTCCGCTCCAATGCCGGCTTTCAGGGATTCCTGTTTTCGCCCGTCTTTGACTGTTTCCGCTTCAAGACAAAAATCCGTCTCTCCGGTGAGGGTAAGTGCGGTTTTCTGTTTCGCATCGATCCCGAATCCAGTGATGGTTATTACCTCTCACTGGATTTGTTGAAAGGTGTCGCCCAGTTACGAGCCTGGGGGCATCGCAACGAAAATGGTTCTCAGGAAGCCTTTGCTTACAGACTATTGCAGGCTGCATACTGGCGAAACACGGATGCAATGGATTTCGAGATCAGCTTGCTGGTGGTCAATAATTACATCGAATTTTCACTCGACCATCATGTGTTATTGAGCTTGGCTGATGAATCATTTTCCTGTGGACACCTGGGGGCTTATGTCGAATCGGCTGGTTTAATTCTGCATCATCCGACTGTCGAACGAATTCAAACATTAGCGCACCCGACTGACGATTTACCCATTGGTCCCAAACATGCCACGGCTCCAGTCCCGACTCCTAACGATCCGACGTCATCCGAATAAGATACCGAATGCCGAGCACTGCTCCTCCACCAAAACCAAGCAGAGCAAAGAACGTGATTGCCAGCCACCGGTCAATCGCATAGCCAATTCCGCCACATATCAGCATGAGTGCGACAGCCGTCGTGACGTGAGAAATCGTCCGCATCGCCTCGATAAAGGGTGACGTCGGTTTGTCGTCGGCTGAGTTTTCCGGCTCGGATGCGTTTGTCATGAGTTGATTGTATCAGAAGACGATGGATGATCAGCACCAAAATATACTGTTATGACTTCCACACGTTATAACCAGGATCGAATGTGAGCGCCGTGAGGATTCATCCTCATTCAGTTTACGTTGCCGGTTAATGATCTGGCCGTAGTGGCCTGAAACAATCCAACAATGGGGGGCTGGGGCGCTCTGTTTTAGTGGAAGCCCCCGAAGGTTGTATGTTCGGGAATTTGTCTTCGAGATCGCCACCGCCATCCTTGCTTAACTTTGGGTATTGATAACAAATTTGGATATCGAAAATAAGTCCGGCGTTTTTCTTGCGAACCTCCCGAAATGTCCTGTGTCAGTGCCGTGGTGATTGCATCCGGGGGGCAGCGATGTCCAGTCGTTTTTTTTGGATTGAACGAGTTTTTCGATTTTCTTCCAGAATCCGTATTGTCAGAGTTGGTTCCGGGTGCAAGAATCTCAGTACATGGGCCGCGTTGAACGCGACGTGGCAGGACAATTCGTCGCGAAGAGGCTGATTGGCTTGTCGGCCGAAGCGATTGATTCGATTTATAGAGAGGAGGTGGTTTTGTGACAAGTGACTGTTGTTGTAGCCAGAGAGGTGGCACCGCTTAACACGGGCGGACGGTCGGCGGGCTGTTGCCCGAGTGCCACCGTCTCGTCAGGATCACCTTCAAGTAGAATTTCGGAATACTGACTCCTCTGCCGATGAGTTGGAATTCATTCAACGGGCTTCTACTTCGATCCGAAACGAGGTTATCAACGCAGGACGTTAGTCCCGCGCGAGTACAGCCTCGGTCTTCCTTCGGGAGGGCCGAGGTTTTTTTGTTTTGGATAAACGCAATTGCACAGAGTACTGAAGGGTGCACTGCACCCACTTTCGAGCCTGTATTCAATAACTCCGAGACCAGTGTAATCCATTCAATGACGTCATGATCGTCATCATCAGAAAAACGCTCGCCTCGGTGGGCACAGTGTCCAAAATTTTAAAAGAATTGCGGTCGATCGATTCTGCAATCAGTCTGCCAGAGGCTGGACTTCGACCTTGCGGATGTCGACTTTGCTGCCGGGGTCATGTTGCTGGAATGCGAAGTGGCCTTCTTTGAAGGTTTTGTCGAAGTCGAGATATTCGTAGAGTTCGTTACCATCGATTGTGATTTTGATACGCGTCATTTCGCGGCCCCGCCAGACATCATCGCGGACTTCAACTTCATAAGTGAACCAGGTATCCGGTTTCACATGCTGCTGATAAACGTGACACATGCCATAAATGGAGCCGGTGCGGATGGGATCGCGGTGTGTGCTGTCGATTTGGGCTTCATAACCATTCGAAAATCCAGGTTGAGCGGTGGTCCGGAAATACATACCGGAGTTGCCGCCGTCGTTGATTTTTACTTCAGCTCGATAACGAAAGTTTTTGTAGGGGCCTTTTGTAGTCACAAGCATTGACGCATCTCCGGAACCACTGATTGCTCCATCAATCACTTCCCAGTGACTGGTTTCCTTGCCAACTTTTTCCCAGCCATCGAGCGTTTTGCCATCAAATAAAGAGATCCACTTGGCATCCTCAGCAGAGACGCTCGCCCCTGTGACAACGAACATCAACATCGCAAAAACAGAAACACGCAAAATAAATACAGACATCAATCATTTCCTGAAAACGGGACAAACAGGTCAAGCACCTGCGAATTGAAAACTTAGAAACCGCCACGGTCTCATATCAGTGTATCGTGATCCATCACGAACGCAATTGCCGGGAAGCTCCTCTAGGTAATCCGGTCAATTGAGCGATGTGTGGCACGTCCCTGAGCATAGCGAAGAGCGTGGTATTGGGAGATCCCCACGCCCATCACTTCGTTCTGGGTCGTGCCACCCAATCTGCAATTGCCGATGAGTTCCCATTAAGTAATCTGTTCAATCATGAGGCTTCGGTCTAAACTTTGACAGAGTCATCAATCCGCTTACTTTTTAAAATTCTCTCAGGCAGATCGTTTCCCGATGTCGTTACCACGTTTCAGTGTCAACAATTCTGTTCTCGTCAATATGTTGATGATCCTGCTCCTGTTTGCGGGGACAGCTCTGGCGTTCACGCTGGTGCGGGAGATGTTTCCGGAAACGAGGCCGGATCAGGTGATGATCTCGGTCGTCTATCCCGCCGTCCAGCCGGATGAACTGGAGAAAGCGGTCACGATAAAAATCGAGGAAGCGATTCGGGATCTCGAAGATATTGAGAAAGTCGAGTCGACCGTCCAGGAAGGCATGAGCCAGACTGTCGCGACCCTATACAACGAAGTCGATGATATCGACACGGTTCGCGATGAAATCGATGCGGAAGTCCGGGCTATCAATAATGAATTGCCGGACGATATTGAAACGATCACAGTTCGCAATGTTGAACCGATGCTGCCTGTCCTCTCGGTCTCCCTGTTTGGCGAGGGGAGCGAAGCGAGCCTGAAGAAAGCGGCTCGTGATTTGCGGGATGAACTGCTGGAATTGCCGGGTGTGAGTGATATCACGATTTCCGGAATTCGGGATGATGAAATCAGTATTGAAGTTCGCCCGCTGATGCTGTTTGAGTATGACTTAACACTGGAAGAAGTCGCCGCGGCTATCCGTGCGACCAATCTGGATGTCTCGGCTGGGAACCTGAAAGGGCCTCGTGCAAATGTGAATGTTCGCACACTTGGCGAAGAAATTGAGGGGAGCGAACTGGGCGATATTGTCGTCAAGAATACGCCGAGTGGAAAGAAAATCTATCTGCGGGATGTGGCCGAGATTCGAGATGATTTTGTCGATGTCGATATTGAAAGTTACTTCGAGGGGAAGCCTTCGGTCACGCTGATTATCCAAAAGACGAAATCTCAGGATGCGATTCAAATTGCTGATATGGTTCGAGCATTTGTCCGGGGAAAGCAGCAATTGCCACTGGAAGAACCTGACGATGACGAGGGACAAACGCCGACAGTATTCAGCTATCTTGAGCATATGGGCGATGTGCTTTTTAATCGTATCATCGGTAGTCGAGTACAGCGACTAATTAACCGCATGGCTTCACGACCCGACCCTGAAAAGATTTACGAAGAGAGTTATAACACGCCCTTTAATCACAATTTTGAAATTGCGATGCACGGAGATTTGTCCCGTTTTATCAGAGGACGTCTCGACCTGATGACACGTAATGGAAAATCAGGATTGATCCTCGTCTTAATCTCACTGCTCCTGTTCCTGAACTGGCGGGTGGCGTTCTGGGCAGGGATGGGCCTGCCGATTTCCTTTATGGGCACGTTCCTGGTGATGTGGCTGTTCGGAGTATCGATCAATCTGCTGTCGATGTTCGGGCTGATTATCGTCCTGGGGATTATTGTCGATGATGCGATTGTGATTGGCGAAAATATCTTTCGACACGTCGAAGAAGGTGAGGAGCCGACGGAGGCTGCTGTGAAAGGAGCCGAGGAGGTGATGTGGCCTGTGATTGTCGCGGTCTCTACAACCATTGCCGGGTTTGCTCCGCTGCTATTTATTAAAGGTCGGATCGGCGACTTTATGCGGGAACTTCCACTCGTGGTTCTGGCGGCTTTGTCCGTTTCGCTCATCGAAGCCCTGTTAATTCTGCCTGCTCACTTGAAGCATTTGAAAAAGCCCGACCACAAAAGGCACGAGGAAAAACTCTCGAAATCCGGCATTGGACGGATCTGGTCAAAAGTGGAAGCGTTTCAGGAACGCATCATGCAGAATGTGCTGATGCGTGTTTACGAAACGATTCTGCGAGGTGCGATGAAATGGAGATACGTTACTATTGCCGGAGCGATGGCGATGGTGATGATGTCGCTCGGCTTAGTGATTGGCGGCATCGTGCCGTTCGTATTCATTCAGAAAATGGACAGTGAAACCATTACCGCCGATGTCGAATTACCCATCGGAACGGTGGTGGATACCACCCGCGATACGATGATTCGAATCTCAGAATTTGTTAAAGATGTCCCTGAGGTGACGAGCATACAAACGACGGTAGGATCACAGATCAACCTCGGTGGCACGGGTGCCTCAGCCGGTAGTCAGCAATCGCATTTAGGACAGGTGATTGTCGAACTGATGGAAGCGGATGAACGGGAACGCAAGGGTTTACGTTCCAGCGAAGAACTACTCGTTGCATTTCGCAAAATGACAGAAACGCTCTCGGGAGTCAATTCCGTCAAATGGGAAGCGATGAATGGGGGGCCAGCTGGAAAAGATATTGAAATCAAGGTGACTGGCAACAACTTTGAGGAATTACTCGAAGTGACCAACGCGATGAAGAATGAACTGGCCTCGTATGATGGCGTTGTCGATCTGGATGACGATTACGATATCGGTAAACGGGAAGTTCAATTGCGACTGCTCCCCTCGGCTCGCTCAACTGGTATTACCGTCAATGAACTGGGTGGCTTTGTGAGACATGCCTTATACGGCGTCGAGGCCCGGCGGGTGACGCGGAATCGGGAGGATGTCAAAATCATGGTTCGATTGCCCGAAGAGTTTCGGTCCGAAGTTTACAATCTGGAGGCTCTGCGAATCCCTCGACCGGTCAATCCACTCAATGCTGTCGCCATGAATGATGAAGCAGGTTTTCGTTGGATTCCGATTTCTGAGGTGGCCGAACTGAAAGAAACGCGAAGTTACACGAGTATTCATCGTTCTCAGCAGCGTCGCTCCATTTCCATTTACGGCGATGTGGATGCAACCGCCAATAACGCCAATGCGGTGATGACGCAGTTTCAATCCGATTTCGTTCCCAAAATGCTGCGGGAACATCCCGGCATCATCATTGACTTTTCCGGCACGACCGAGGAACAACAGAAGTCGTTCAGCAGTCTCGGACTGGCGATGCCAGCTGCATTCCTGATGATTTATATGATGCTGGCCGGGCTGTTCAAATCTTACTTCCAGCCGTTGGTTGTGATGTCTGCTATTCCGTTCGGAATTCTGGGGGCGATTATTGGACACTGGATCACCGGGAATCCGATTACAATTCTGAGCTGTATTGGTTTCCTGGCGCTCTCGGGAATCCTGGTAAATGATTCGCTGGTGCTGGTCGACTTTATCAATACGCGATTGAAACGAGGGATAGATCCCCTCGAAGCCAATGTGATGGGAGCGAAACTTCGACTCCGAGCTATTCTTCTGACAACGCTTACGACGGCCGCCGGGTTGACTCCGCTGATGTTTGAGACCAGTTTTCAGGCGAAATTCCTGATTCCGATGGCCGTCACGTTAACTTATGGATTGATCTTTGCCACCGCATTGACATTAATCATTGTGCCCTGCCTGAACATGATTTTCATCGATATTTTCGCAGCTTTAGATCGATTTCGTGCGTCCCTGGGCCTGACACACGAAGATGTTGCTCTGGTCTATGCGGCTACGACCAGTGGTGGAGAATCGGAAGAACTGGGCCTTTGACTTGATGGATTGCACTGTTCAAACTGCAATCGGTTGCCGACGAGTCAGCCTCTCCGTAAAGTAGTGATATTCACTGGGTAGATTCCAGGGCATTTTCAGGCGAGCCGAGTCAGTCATGACTCGGGTTTTTTCACGATTATTGTGCGGTCGTCCTGAAAGATGTTATTGATTAATCCACCTACCCGAGTCATGACTGACTCGGCTCGCCTATCAAAATATTTCTGGCCCGCTCTGCGGAACCGATACATCAACTCAAGTCACTCCCATGGACGAAAATCCCGCTCTTGATGACATGACCGAACTGGAAACGGTTGTCAATAATCTTCCACTTCGCACAGTCACGCATGCGGGAATGACCGTCGAAGGCTATTCGCGGGCAGCGGTGCAAAGTTACTGGCGAATTCCAGAACTGAAAATTGGTTTCGATTTGGGTGGCAGCCCGTGGTCGTTTATGGGAACACCGACGTATTTCATCTCACACGCACACCTGGATCACATGGCGGCTCTTCCTCCTTTTGTCGCCCGGCGTCGCATGATGAAAATGGAGCCACCGACCATTTATGTTCCCGCTGAAGTGCAGGAAGATACCGAACGCCTTCTGCGAGCCTGGCAAAAGCTGGATCGTGGTCGGATGCTTTGCAATTTGATTGGAGTCCAGGCGGGCGATGAAATCGAACTGAGCCGCGAGCATGTTGCCACCGTCGTGCAGACGAAGCATACGGTTCCTTCAGTCGGCTATATCATTTGGGATCGCCGCAGAAAACTGAAGCCAGAGTATCAGGGGTTAGCCGGCGATGAAATTCGCGACATTCGCATGTCGGGCACCGATGTTACCCACGAGACTCGATATCCTTTGGTTGCCTACATGGGAGACACGGCTCCTGCCGGTCTCGATAATTGCGAAGATGTTTACAATGCGAAAATCCTGATCACGGAAATGACATTCTTCCGCCCCGAACATCGTAAATCGAAGATTCACAAATTCGGTCATACGCACCTGGATGACATTATCGATCGAGCAGAGAAGTTCAACAATGAAATGATCATCCTCTGCCATTTCAGCACGCGATATCACACATCGCATCTGAAAAAAGCAGTCATGAAAAAACTGCCCGACTCCATCAAAGATCGCGTCATCCTCTGGATTTAACACTTACGGAACAAACTATGCCGACACTTCTGGAACGTTTTTTGACTTACGTTTGTATCGATACTCAGTCGGATGAAACTTCTCCTTCTGCGCCGAGTACGGAAAAGCAGTTGGATTTGTCTCGACTGCTGGAGCAGGAATGTCGGGAGCTTGGCCTGGAGGATGTTTCGCTCAGTCCTCATGGCATCGTGCTGGCGACTTTGCCGAGCAACATTTCTGACAATGTCCCGACAATTGCCTGGGTCGCTCATGTCGATACATCTCCCGAATACTCGGGCACGAATGTGAATCCAATTGTGCATGAAGAGTACGACGGCGAGGACATCGTGCTTCCGGGCGATCCGTCCAAAATCCTGAAAGTATGTGAGAATCCCGAGTTATCGCAACTGGTGGGGGAGTCGATCATCACGACCGATGGAACGACCTTGCTGGGGGCGGACGACAAATCGGGAATTGCAGTCATCATGGCGGCTGTCGAATATCTGATTGAGCATCCGGAAATTCCGCATGGGCCAGTTCGTGTCTGTTTTACGGTTGATGAAGAAATCGGTCGTGGTATTGAGAACATGGATTTCGAGGCTCTCGACTCGGTTTGTGCTTATACGCTCGATAGTGATGGTCGTGGTCGAGTTGACTCCGAAACATTTTCTGCTGATCAGGCGACAGTGATTGTGCGAGGGATCAATACGCACCCCTCAGTGGGTAAAGGGGCGATGGTGAATGCGATTCGTATTCTGTCTGCGTTTATTGATCGGATGCCTCAGCTGACACTTAGCCCGGAAACGACGGAGGGACGTGACGGATTCATGCATCCGTATCACATTTCGGGAGGCGTCGCCGAGGCCTCTGCTCGTATCATTTTGCGAGATTTCGAAACCGAGAATCTTCACGCTCAGGCGAAACTGCTCGAATCGATTGCGGAATCTCTTCGTTGCGAATATCCCGAAGCGGAAATCGAAGTTCAGATTAAAGAGCAGTATCGCAATATGCGAGATGGTCTGGGAAAGGAGCCTCGGGCGTTACCATTCGCAATTGAAGCAACCGCTGCTGCTGGTCTGGAACCGCATCAGGATATTATTCGTGGCGGAACCGATGGTTCTTTGATGACGGAAGCCGGTTTGCCGACGCCGAATTTGTCTTCCGGACAACATAATCCACACAGTCCGCTGGAGTGGACCAGCGAAATCGAAATGGAGTCTGCCAAGATGGTCCTCGTCGAACTGGCTCGTCGCTGGGGGCAGGAACGACTCTCATGACGGATGAAGCTGGCGGATCGAAATTACTGCTCGAACTCCGAGGCATTGATGTCCGCTTCAAGAACAATGCCGCGAATACACTGCAGGGAATTGATCTGAGCATTTCCGCTGGGGACTCGCTCGGAATTGTCGGTCCCTCGGGATGCGGGAAGTCGACGTTGTTACGCGTAGTAGCAGGGTTGCTGCCGGAGAATGCAGGCCAGCGAATTTTGCACCAGCCGGTGATTGCCAATCCGGGACGAATTGCAATGGTCTTTCAGGATGCCCGTTTGCTTCCCTGGCGAACCGTGCTGAGCAATATGGCGATCCCATTTGAGCTGGTGAATCAACCGGTCAATCGAGAGAAGATTGAGTGGTTGCTGAACAAAACGGGCATCTCCCCGGCTGATTACGAAAAGTATCCCCGTCAACTATCCGGCGGCATGAAGATGCGCGTCGCGGTTGCGCGGTCTCTGGTGCTGGATCCCGAATTGCTCTTGCTGGATGAACCATTTGCAGCGGTGGATGATTTTTTGCGGGAACAGCTCAACGACGAACTGATCGGTTGGCAGCAGGAATTTGGTTTTTCGACGGTGCTCGTGACGCATCATTTGGGAGAAGCGGTTTTTCTGAGTCAGAAAGTTCTGCTGATGTCTGCTCATCCCGGGCAGATTGTTGAAGAGGTTGCGATACCGTGGACAACTCGGAATGAGACGTTGAGGGAATCGTCTGAATATGTTGCTCTGGTGGCGGGGATTAAGCATCGCTTGCGGGAAAAACAGTAATTTTCAATATTGATCCGCGATTCTGGGGGCTTCGCTGCGCTTCGACCCCAGCCACCCACCTTCGTCGCGTTAGTCCTTGGAAATCAGGTTCGGTCCCTGACCAAACTTTTTGACGTATTTTCCGTCGCCGGATTTCTCGTATTTGGTGAAGCCAAGATCGTTCAGTTTTTTGTCGTCTTTGACACTCCGCTCCATGTTCATGCCCATCCAGCGGGAGCCGATGGCGGGAGCAGTGATGACTCGGCGAACCGGTTCTCCCGTTTCCGGATGAGCAGTCAGCGGGTCTTCAGCCATGCGCTGGACGACTTCAAATCGCTCCCCAGGTTGTTTGTCTTCGCGGACGACTTCGTACAGATAAACGGGCATTGAAGAACTCACACATAAAATGAGACTGGAATCAGGTCGATGCTTAATTCTACACTAGAGGAAAGCCAACTTGAAGAGGCTGATAAAAAATCTCTCAGTTCACCGTCCACGACTCTCCCGGTTGCAGCACTTGCGGTTCCGACTCTGTGTTATTGAGAATTCCCTCCGACCAGGCTCCCGTATCTTGCTCGATTAACGGCCAGGTATTGTAATGACAGGGAATGACCGTCGGTGCCCGCAGAAACTCGGCGGCTCGAATTGAGTCGGCTGGTCCCATCGTGAAATTATCTCCGATGGGCAAAACCGCCACATCAAGCCCTTCATCGGCAATCAAAGTCATGTCGTAAAACAGACCGGTATCGCCTGCAAAGTAGATGATCCGGTCTTCCGCTTTGATAATAATTCCAGCCGGGTTGCCACCATCGGAACCATCGGGCAGTTGAGAACCATGATGGGCAATTGTCAATTTCACTTTGCCAAAATCGAATTCATGTTCGCCTCCAATGTGCATCCCATGAGTCTTTTTCACGCCTTGCTTCGTCAACCAGTTCGAAATTTCAAAATTGGCAATGACCAGCGCATCCGTTCGCTGTGCGATTTCTACGGTATCACCAACATGATCTCCATGGCCATGGGTCAGCAGAATCACGTCCGGTTTCATGTCCTCTGCCAGAACATCCGTCAGAGGATTGTCATTCAGAAACGGATCGATCAGTAATGTGTGAGACGAAGTTTTCAGCTGGAAAGCAGAATGTCCAAAGTAAGTGATTTCAATTGGCATAATTAAACGCTTTTTTCGTGTTTGCTCAGTAGTTATCCATCGAGATGATCATTTTGATGAACTCGACCTGCTTTCAGCATAACCACACTGCAGAGCACGTCAATAAGTCGTCGAATGTTGAACTTCGAGAGGTCGCATTTTTTGAACATCTGCTATCATCATTGATTCAGGAACAATAATTTGCTGAATTTCATTTGCGACTCTACTTGCAGGTTCTCGTCACATGGCTATCACAATTTCGATCTGGGCACTTCGAATTGCGGCACTGGGCATAATTTTTCTAAGTGCACTCCCTTTTCTGCCTGTGGGTGCGTGGTGGGTGAGGATTTGCGATTTTCCGCGCGTTCAACTTCTGGCACTTCTCATGCTGGTGCTGCTGATAACCTGCATTCTCCGCTGTTACTCCAAATGGCAAACAATAGATACAGCCCTGTTTGTTTTGATTGGCATCACAGGGCTCTGGCAGATTTCCTTCATTTTGCCCTATACCATGATCTGGTCCGAAGAGGTTCCCGGAATTACAGAGATTCCAGAGGGTAATCCGTCGTTTCGGATTGTCGTTGCGAATCTGGAAATTGGGAATGAGGAGAAACCAGCTGTAGTCGAAAAATTGAATGAATTTGATCCCGATATTTTACTGACGATTGAAACCGATCAGCCTTGGATGGATGAGCTGAAGAATCTGGATCCTGAATTGAAGCTGCACTCTCATGTGGTGCGGGACGAAGGCCTCGGCATGGCGTTATGGACTCGACTGGAAATCATTGAAGAAGAAGTCAAACATCTTGTCTCTGAACGCAGAGCCTCGTTCTTCACGACGTTTGCTTTGCCTTCGGGGGAGATCAAATTTGTTGGACTGCATCCGACCCCACCCGGATTAAAAGACAGTACGGGTGATGAACGCAGAGACAGCCGGGTTCGAGATGCCGAGCTGATGCTGATTGCAAAAACCGTTTCTGAAAATCAGCAGGATTCCTGGATCGTCACTGGCGACTTTAACGATGTCGCCTGGTCGCATACAACGCGATTATTTAAGCGCGTCAGTGGGCTGAAAGACCCTCGCATAGGCCGTCGAATGCTGAATACCTTTCACTCTGAATACCCACTTCTGCGGTATCCGCTTGATCATGTGTTCGTCTCCAAAGGATTTCATCTGGAGTCGCTGGATCGCGCAAAAATCCCCGGCTCCGATCACTTCGCTGTCATTGCCGATCTCGTTTACATCGCCGAAAAAGGAACGGAACCGGAACCGGAAGGCAATGATCAGAAAGACTCTAAAGAGATGATTGAGGAGGGGATTGATGATGCTCAGGAGAAAAGCGTTGCGGCTCCGGAAGCGGGATCTTCAGAATGAGGCGGGATATTTCCGTAGCAAACGAGCCACTTCTCTGAGCGATTCTGCAAGAGTATTCAACCGAAGTTTTGAGAATAATTTCTACCCGTGGCTAACTGGACACGATAACAGCCTGCATTCACACTCGAATATTTCAGGACAATTATTAACGTGTCAGAATCTGTAACAATGGTATAAGATCTGCATCTATTCTGCGTATCCATCAGCAAAGCTTATTCTGCCATAAATGTTCCTAAATATAGCACGACCATATAATGCCTGAATCTTCTAATCTTCAAGAGTCCATCCAGCATCATCTGCAGTTTCTTTATCCTCAGGAAAATCATCTCCAACTGGTGGATCAGATTGCTGCAATTTTTGCAGACTACGAAAAGCCTGTTTCTCTCAAGGAGATCTGGAGTGAGCAGGATGCTCTGTTAATCACTTACGGAGATACTCTTCTGCATGAAGGGGAGCGTCCGCTGGAGACTTTGCAGCGATTTCTGAATGAAAAAGTCGGGGAGACGATTTCCTCGGTCCACATTCTTCCATTCTCGCCGTTCAGTTCTGATGATGGGTTTTCCGTTATCGACTATCTGAAAATTAATCCCATACTGGGGGACTGGGAAGATGTCGCAGAGATCGGCAAAGAGCATCGACTGATGGCCGATCTGGTCATCAATCACACCTCAGCCGAAAGCGAATGGTTTCAGAATTATCTCGCTGGAAAATCTCCGGGCAAAGACTATTTCATTGAAGTCGAAGAGGGAGAAGACCTGACAGAGGTCGTGCGTCCACGGGCTTCACCCTTGCTCAGACATGTCGAAACGCCTGAGGGTCCGAAGTCGGTCTGGTGCACCTTCAGTCACGATCAGATCGATCTCAATTTTCGCAACCCGGAAGTCCTGTACGAGTTCCTGCGAATCATTCGCAGATATCTCGAAGAAGGGGTCCAAATCATTCGGCTCGATGCCATCGGCTATTTGTGGAAAGAAATTGGCACCACCTGTATTCACTTGCCCGAAACGCACGAAATGGTTCGTCTGTTACGGACACTGCTCGATATTTATGCTCCCGGCACAATACTGATTACCGAAACGAATGTCCCCAATCATGAAAATCTGACTTACTTCGGCAACACCAACGAAGCCCACATGATTTACAATTTCAGCCTGGCTCCTCTGCTTCTGCACGCTCTTTTGGCGGGGACATCGAAGCACCTGAAAACCTGGTTGATGAGCATGCCCCCGGCTCCAGTCGGATGCACGTATCTGAATTTTACCGCATCTCACGATGGTATCGGCATGCGTCCGGCTGAGGGTTTGATTTCGGAACCCGAGCAGGCCGAGATGATCGAATCCATTCGCAATGCCGGCGGACTCTGCTCAACCCGCAAACTTTCCGATGGCAGTGAGAAGGTCTATGAAATTAATGTCACACTGTTTGATGCTCTCAAAGCGACGATTCAAGGACCAGATGACTATCACATTCCGCGATTTCTCTGTTCACAGACGATCATGATGTCCCTCGAAGGGATTCCGGCTTTCTACATTCATAGCCTGCTCGCAACGCCCAACGATGCTAAAGGTGTCGAACATACCGGACGTTTTCGTTCCATCAATCGCAAACAGCTCAACTACGACGAAATCTCCGCTGAACTCGATAATCCCTCTTCATCCCATGCCAAAGTCTTTCACGAAATCCTCCGCCGCATGAAAATCCGCGGACAGCAACCTGCCTTCTCGCCTAACGCTACCCAGTTCACGCTGCACCTCAAGCCCCACTTTTTCGCATTCTGGCGGCAAAGTGTGAATCGTCAGCAGAGTATTTTCTGCGTGAATAACCTCACCTCAAAAAAACATAAACTTCAGTTGTCTCAATTGAACCTGATCTCGACCGACAACTGGGTCGACCTGCTCTCAGAGAAAAGCCTGCAAAATCGAACCGGAATTGTGACTCTGGAACCCTACCAAACAATGTGGATTACGAATCGCAAATAAATGGTTGTGATGATTTGAACCGCAGATCAACCCAGTGAGGATCTCTCCTCAACCTGTTTAAGTTTGTGATTAATGAACCGCCAAGAGAATCAAGAGGTCTACAGAGACGAAAATTGATTTCATTGATCAGGTTGTTTTCACCACGAAGGCAAGAAGAGGTTTAGGAATCATGAAAATCGATCACAAAACATACTGATGAATTTGAGGCAATGCTGTTTCACGAACTCTTAGACCATTTTCAAATGGTTTCTGCAGTCGCTTTGACTCCAAATGACCGTAGAGCACTGAGTTTGCTCCTGCCGAACGCTGCAGGTGATTTTTGAATATGCTCTGGAGCATTTCCATAATCAATTTTCCGCGTTCTGACTGAGCAAATGCAGCGATTTAGGGAAATAATCGTCCATGCGAAGGCACACTGCATTTAGAAATGCTCTAATTCATTATTTTCACGAGACTTACATCT
>DOCI01000141.1:107200-108978 GCA_003503535.1 Planctomycetaceae bacterium | reverse complement strand
ACTTGTCCGGAAACCCGTCAGGTGGTTTTTCTGGACTGCAATGATTCTTTCAATCAGTTATTCCATTGCAGTGAGCATCCCGTACGGATTGCGTCCCGATGCATGGCTGGCATTGACTGTCTTTCCTGTCTGGGTATGGACGGCTCCACCTGTACTTATTGTGCTGATGATCGGCTTGTTTTCCGGGCGTCGATATCTGCTCGTTACATTCCCATTGCTGTTGGTGACTTATATTGCTTCCGATACCCCGACAGCATTCCTCCGGGAAATCATACATAATGCTCCACCAACGGTTCGGCTATCTGGCGATCAGTCTCTGCGAATTATTTCCCACAATTGTCATCATCTCCCCTCGTCACTGCTGGCACTGAAAAAGTACGATCCGGACATTGTGCTGATTCAGGAAACTCTCAAGACCATCGAACTCGAAGAGGCGCGAATCCATCTGTTTGGAGATGCCGGATTTTCGTTGAGAGGGAGTGATCTCTCGATTCTGTCCAGATATCCTTTGACGCAGATTTCGCTGGATAATAATTATCAAAACTATTGCATGGCTGCGAGAACATCAATTCCCACTCAGAATGGCGCAGAGTCAATTCTGTTAGTTCCGGTACATCTTTATTCCCCACCTTTTCGGTATGAACTTTGGCAGAGCGATTGCTGGCAGTCCTACACACAACATCGAATCGCTCAGAAAGAGCAATTCAATGCGATCATGGATTCTCTCCCGGATTTCAATGTTTCAGACAATGTGATCATCGGGGGGGACTTCAATGCGACCGCTGGCGATCACATTTTTGAAAGATTGCCGGCTTTCATGAGAGAATCCTTTCAGGAAGCCGGGGTGGGCTGGGGATGCTCTTTCCCGAGCAAATACCCTGTTGTGCGAATCGATCAACTTTGGACGACACCGCGAATGAAACCTGTTCGCTGTCATACAGTCGACAGTGAATCCAGTGACCATCGTGTCGTCATTGTCGATTACGAACTCATACCTGACTGGTTGCAACAATAATTAAGTTCTTTTCAGCAAATTTCCCTGCTGTGCCAAAGCATCATGTCTGTTGTCTGTGTTGCGAACGCTCCACAATCGGGGGTGTTCATGTTGTCAGAACACAACATCATTAAATAGCTTTTCAGATTCTTAAGAAATGAGAAAGGATTCTTAACTCATTATATTTCATGTACTTAGGTCGCGTGTTTTATATGCGTTGCCTTGAGGCGACACCACTTGGCCCATCTGTTGCATTTTCGTTTTGGTCTTGTCTGACACTTGTTCAAAACACGCTGCAGAATGGGAAAGTGGTATGCCACGCAAAAAACGACAACGGATCAGTCTTCACGAAGATGGAAACACAATTGTCCTGGACATGGGGCCAATTGAAATTTGGGATGGTGCCGATCTGGCATTGCTTCGCGAGACGGTCAATCGTCAAGTGGAGATGGAAAAGCGAGAGTCAATTTCCTTTGCAATGCATCCTGTGAAGTATGTTCCCAGTGGGTTCTTTGGAATGTTGCTCGATTGCTTCGATCGTGGTATCGAAATTCATCTACTCTCACCAAACGAGCATGTTCAGAAAATGCTCTGGTTTCAGAGGTTTTTTGCCACCAAAGATGGAGAAAACTTCTTCCTGCATTCAGGGCCTTCTGAAGAGATTCCTCACGATCAGCCTCTTCCCTGGGCCTCGGAAGACGATCATCATACCTGGGATGCGAACGAATCCAAACGACCACGCGTGCCTTCGTTATATCGAACTTGAAGGTTGAAGGTTGAAGGT
>DOCI01000141.1:106731-107057 GCA_003503535.1 Planctomycetaceae bacterium | reverse complement strand
TTGATTGTTGATTGTTGATTGTTCGAGCACGTTGTTACAGTATCACTATCAATAACCCTCAACTCTCAGCCATAAACCCTCAACCATACCTATGCCTTATCTCCGCAATTCTCAACTGGCTGATGCATCGCAATGTCTGGTGATCGTAGTCGATCTTCAGGAAAAACTGACGGCTGCAATTCCACAATCTGAAATATTGCTGTCACGATGCCGTCTGCTACTGCGAGGTGCTCAGGTAATGGGAATACCCATCATTGCGACAGAGCAATACCCTCAGGGACTGGGGGAGACAGTGGAATCGATTTCAGATTTCATCGAATCAACGG
>DOCI01000141.1:103832-106691 GCA_003503535.1 Planctomycetaceae bacterium | reverse complement strand
GGTAGCGAAAAAGCGGTTCAGCAGTGTGGAATCGCTCGGACTTCCCGCAGCGGGCGAGCGAAATGATGGCAGATTCCGGGTGATACTCACCGGCATTGAAGCCCATGTCTGCATTTTGCAGACCGCTTACGACCTGCAATCGCTTGGCTACGAAGTCATTCTGCCAGTGGATGCGATCGGAAGTCGGAATCAACTCGATTGTGATGTCGCAATCACGCGAATGTCGAATGCCGGCATGACGTTAACAACCGTCGAGTCGATTCTGCTCGAATGTTGTGAATCGGCTGACCATCCCGAATTCAAAACGATCAGCCGCATGATCACTGGCCGGGATTGAAGTCCTTACCAGTCGATTAACACACCAACGGAAAGTCCGCTCAGACTCAGTGTGGTTGTTTCTTTGATCACTGTCACATCGTTCTGGTAAGTAAAGTCGGGGCCGGGATTAACCGTTCCCGCAGTCACCACGGTTCCTGTTGGTGTTGCAATCACATTGTAGTTGATATTGTCCTTCGGACGTGTGATGGCAGAAAACCACATAAAGTTGTAACCGACGGTCATCGTGACGTGATCGACAAGTTTAATTTTGGCATCGAGTACCATATCGAAACCTGCAGTAAAATCGGTAGTCCCTATGGAAGTGAAATTGTCATCGCCGACAAACAGAAGATCATCGACACCTACTTCCGCTTCGTAGGAATTCACACCAAGCATCAGTTTGGTGTCCAGCCCGAATGAAAGCCGTTCATCACCCACTTCAGTTCGAATCCCAACAGTCGGCCCCATGACACGGTTTTCTGTGACAGAATCGATTGTTGAAGTCAGGCTGTCATCTGTGCCTGCGTTGTTGTCCTGCAATTCGTTGTCATAAACATAAAACGGATTAAACGGATCGGTTGGGGTCTGAGTAAACCGACCCTGTTGTCGCATCTGTTCTCGGAAATCGAAATACTGAAAACCGAGCATTGTGGAAATTTTGTATCGATCGGGGCGTTCGCGGAATGTCCATAAGACATTCGGAGAGAATCCCCAGGCTTCTGATTCATACATTAATTTGTAGGAGTCATTGAAGATCAGGAAGTAGTTGTTGCTGTCGGTGACAAGGTTCCCTGCAGAATCGAAAACATCAGGAGCCATTTGACCGTTTACTAAAACGGGAATAACCATCGGATCTGCCAAACCAGCCGCGACGACCGCTCCGGGAGTCCCCAGGAGAAAGTTAGGCAGTGGGACGAATTCCAGACCCGATTTGGCTCGATCAAGTGAGAAGAAGCTTGTTTCCAAGGCTCCGAATGTTGTATTGACCCCAACGACTCCACGGAAGCCATTGTTGTTATCGAGCTGAAGTTCCTGGCTGTTAGCCAACTGTCCGACAGTCAACACGGCAACCTGGGCTGGATCTGTAGGAGTTCCTGTTGAGGGAACCAGCAGATTCGCATCATCCACGCCAGTAAAGAAATTAATTTTCTGTTCGTTCGTCAGTCGGGGAAAGACATCGACATCGTTTTTATAATCGTTGACGCCAATGGTTCCCATTTGAGGGTCATCTCCTCCAATGGCTTCACTCAGTTCAAATTCATTGGTTTCCCAGACTTGAATCAGGACCTTGTTTCCGGGCACCGGATAAAGGTTTGGATTTCGAATCGGGTAAAGTGCATCGAAGCCAACAAGCTGAGAGGCTCGGAAGGCATCAATATATGCAGGCTCGCTGAATCCAAGCCCTTCATTTAAACGTTTACCAGGAGCACCAATGATACTGTGGCTGGGATCGGAAATGGCCCAGTTTAAATATTCGAATTTTCCGTAAGTTTGCTGAGCCGTCTGCTTGAGCAGACGATCGAGCGAGGATTCCCTGTAATCATCCCAACCTCGCTGAGGCGGGAGATATTCGTAATACTGCCTTTGTTGCGGAAGCTGTACCTGCTGAATCCCTCCCCTTGGATCATATCCGTCAGGATATTCGCCTATCGCCTGCACCACACCAGGTGGTTGCTGAGCGTAAGCGGGAGGCAAGTAAGCCAAGCCGAGCCACACGATTAACAACAGGCGAGAATGCCCGAGCACGCGTTTCGACCAGCTGTAGTTAATTGTGTCATTCATCTGTCAGACGCCACACTGGAGTGAGTACGATTGCTTTGTCATAATCGAACAAGTTCTGGACGCCCTCATTCGCGGCAATGCGCGCAGCGTCCGGAAATAGTCCGGTCTTATCAGTGGTATCGGTTATAGGGGGTGATTGACTTGCGCAAATTTACCGCTCGGATGTAAAATCATGACGATTATTCCGTCTGTGCCGAATTTATCACTGGAATATAAATAGAACAGGTAGGCTGGGAGATGTTGAGTAGGGCAATAGGTATTCTGAGGGAAATGGTTAGTATTCCATCAGTCAGTGTGGATTCCAATCGTCCTGTCAGTGATGTGATCGGGAAAATATTGCAGAATCAGGGCTTTCAGGTTGAGGAGCAGACTTATCTCGATGGCAATAGTATCGAGAAGGTCTCTTTAATCGCGACAAGGGGAAGTGGTTCTGGAGGATTGCTATACTGTGCACATTCTGATGTCGTCCCGGTCGATTCCTGGAGTTATTCAGAAGCAGGGCCATTCGAATTTCACCAGACAGCCGATCGGATATATGCCCGCGGCAGTTGTGATATGAAGGGATCTCTGGCCTGCTTTCTGGCAGCGACGGAAAAATATGTTGAACAGGATCTGCAAGCTCCGCTATCGGTGATTGTGACTGCAGATGAAGAGCTTGGCTTCGTAGGAGCAGAACATGTCGCGAAAAACTCCACTCTCTTTCGCCAACTGGTCGTACAGCAACCACTCACCATCATTGGTGAACCAACACTCCTGAAC